>NZ_JBBCWG010000011.1:0-167847 GCF_037146035.1 Chryseobacterium sp. MMO-72 | reverse complement strand
CCCCCCATATTACTCGGTGTTTTGCGCTCTTCTTTTTTTCATTTTTTTTTTTTGGGGGCCCGCCCCCCCCCCCCCCCCCCCCCCAAAAAAACGAAAAAGCGAGTAGCGAAAGCGCGAAACAGCTCCTTATAGTACAGAATAAAAAAGCCCCAAACTTATGTTCAGGGCGGTATATTTTAGAATTTCTTCCGATTATCTTTCATCATCGTTGTCGTCTTCATCATCGAAAGCATCGTCGTTGTAGTCTTCTTCTTCCTCATCATCAAAAGCATCATCATCTTCGTCTGCAAAGTTTCCGGTAGTTCCGAAGTCGTCTTCAAAACCGAAATCATCGTCCATTAATGGCATTGCCGATTTCTTTTTAGAACCTCCTGCGCTTCCGTTTTTACCTGGCGCTTTCAAAGGAACGTTTCCAAATCTGTAGACCGTAATCGGATAATTAACGCCTTTGGTTTCCTCGATAATCTCTACCAATTCGCAGAAAAATTCCCAAAGGTCAAGAAGTCCGTATTGGAACTGAGCTTTATCTCCTACATTTTCGAACGCCTCATCGATGTACACATCCGACATAATTTCTCCGTCGCCATCGTCACTCATATCTTCTAACGGAACACCTTTTACTATTGTTCCGTCTTCTTCAAGCAGATTAAAAGTGGAAAGCTCATCTCCCTGCAAGCTGAATGCACTCTTAATACCTAAATGTAAGTTCCATAGCGTCTGTTTTCCTTTTACTTCGATATCCCGGAAAATATCTTCTTTTGCATCTAATATTACGCGGATTTTATAAACCATCAGTTTTTAAATTACTTTTTGCCGTTGTTATTATGATAAATCTCTGTTGCAAATATAAAATAAATGAGATGTGACAAAAAAATATTTCATCATTTTTTAAAACATTTTTTTTTCATACATTTTGCAAAAATTATTTGCTTTTCTCCAGCATGAAACTGAATTTCGTGCCTTCCAGATAAACACTTTCTACGGTGATGTTTTCGTTATGGGCTTCAAGAATATGTTTTACAATGGCAAGACCAAGCCCGGAACCTCCTTCCCTTCTGCTTCGGCTGGTTTCCACACGGTAAAATCTTTCAAAAATTCTTGGTAGACTTTCGGATTTTATTCCCATCCCGTTGTCTATAACTTCTATTAAAACTTTATTTTTAAGGACGCTGGTTTTTACCACTACTTTTGCTTCCTGTCTGTTGGCATAGTGAATTGCATTGGAAATCAGGTTAATAAAGACCTGCGAAATTTTCTGTTTGTCTGCCTCTACAAAAATCTGTGGTTGCAAAGTCTGGATCTGCAAGCTTGCATTATGCTTTTCTGCTTCGAGATCGAGAAGATCAAAAATTTCTTTAATTAATAAATTAACGTCAAATTTAGAAACGGTAAGATTAATTTCTCCTGCTTCCAGCCTGTTGATCATATCGAGATCCGTTACAATCGCAATTAAACGTTCTACAGATTTATCGATTCTTTCCAGATATTTATCCCGGATCGTAAGGTTATCTACTCCGCCGTCGCGCAGCGTTTCCACATATCCCTGAATGGAAAAAAGGGGTGTCTTCAGCTCGTGGGAAACGTTTCCGATGTATTCTTTCCTGTAACTTTCCATTTCTTTCATCATATCCAGTTCGGTCACTTTTCTTTGGTTGAGGTCTGAAAATCTTTCTCCCAGTTCTTTAATGGTAATGTTTTCATCATCATCATGAACAATTTCCTGCGGTAAAAGCTGCGAAAGACCGCGAACCTGCTTTTTGCCATAGTAATTGAACAAAAGCTCTAGAACGATATAATTGATGATAAAAATCAGGACAAGGCAAATAACCAGTCCGATTTTAAAAAATGGTGTACTGTAATAAATATCTTTTAGTGAATCGAAAATGATTACTAAAAGAAACATCACCAATGTCAGAAGACAAGAGGCGACGAGGGTAAGTCTGTAAAATTTCAATTTTACAAAGTTTTATTGGTTGATGTAAAGGTAAGAAATTGAAATTGAGTATTAAACAATAAGTTTATACCCAATTCCTTTTAATGTCTGAATCGTGTTGATTCCCAGTTTTTCTCTCAGTCTTCTGATGTGAACGTCGATGGTTCTTTCTCCCACGATAACGTCATTTCCCCAGACTTTTTCCAGAATTTCTTCTCTTTTAAAAACTTTTTCCGTGTTGGAAGCCAGCAAATACAGAAGATCGAATTCTTTTTTAGGAAGCAGAAACTGCTGTCCGTTTTTAGAAACCCTGAAATTATCTTTATCAATAATTAAATCTCCGATTTCAATTAATTTAGAGTTGTCTGAAACCTGAGAAGTTAACTGCAATAAAGCGTTTACTTTGGAGATCAGAATTTTCGGTTTGATTAATTTAACAATGTAGTCGTTTGCACCTGCCTGAAAACCGGCTAATTGTGAAAACTCTTCGCTTCTTGCAGAAAGAAAAACAATTAAAGTTTTTTGAAGTTCTTTAATTTTTCTAAGTTCCTGGCAGGTTTCGATACCGTCTTTTTCGGGCATCATGACATCCAATAAAATCAGATCCGGAACAATTTCCTTCGCTTTGTCGATACCTTCATTTCCATTAGTGGCTGTATAAATGTCGTAGCCTTCCTTTTCCAAGTTGTAAGACAGAATCTCTAAAATATCCAGTTCGTCGTCGATTAAGAGGATTTTCTTTTGGTTCATTTTTAATTTTTACGAGTCAAAGTTAATAATATTTTAATCACTGTTTAACAAAACGGGTATCGTTCACATAAAGTTAACAATTATATTCTTTTCTTAATGTTTAGTTAAGAAAAAATTAAATTTTGCTAAACTACCTAACCCATAAATTCTTTATTCCTTTGCACCGAAAGAATCGAGTAAGATATAGTAAAAATGAAAAAACAAATCCACAAGAGCATTATGCTGCTTGCCTTGTTTTCCGCCGGCTATGCATTTGCACAAAGCCAGGTTCTAGAAGGCAGGGTACTGGACGAGAAAGATAACACGCCTATTGAAGGGGTAAAAATCAAGGTAAATGATCAGGAAGTAACAACTGACATTTCCGGAAACTACTCTCTGAGCCTTCCCCCTGGAACCAATTACGTCATCACGGTAACTTCTAACGGATACAACCGAAAAGAAATAAGTGAAGTGGTTGTAAAAAGTGATGCCAATACTCACCTTGATATTGTCTTAGATAAGCCTAATACGTCTGCAAAAGAAAAACAGATTGAAGGGGTTGTTATTAAATCCAACGCAAGAAAAGAAACCATTGCTTCTACCATCGGTCTGCAAAGAAATGCAGGTGTTGTTTCTCAGGTGATTGGTGTGGAAGCTATTAAAAGAAGTCCGGACAGAAACACGGGTGAAGTTCTGAAAAGAGTTTCCGGAGTGAGTTTATTTGACGGAAAATATATTGTTGTAAGAGGTTTATCTGACCGTTACAATCAGGCAATGCTGAATGGCATCCAGTTATCCAGTACTGAGCCGGACAGAAAAACGTTCTCTTTCGACCTTTTTCCTGCTAACGTTATTGAAACACTGGTAATCAACAAAACATTTATTCCGGAATATACCGGAGAATGGGGAGGCGGATTAATTCAGGTAAATACTAAGGATATTCCCAATAAAAATTTCTTCAACGCGCAAGTGGGTGTAGGAGGAAATTCTATTACAATGGGGCAGGAATTTAAAATGCAGAAAGGAGGAAAGTGGGATTTCTTAGGAATTGATGACGGAACAAGAAAACTTCCTGCGGGAATGCCTGCCAAGAATTCTTTCACGCTTCTTAGTGATGCAGATAAAACGGATTATGGAAGAAAATATGTGAAAAATCTGGGGTATGATACGAATGGTTTTCCACAGAATATAAGCTTACAGCTTGATGGTGGTTTCAATACTAAAGTTTTTGGGAAAGATCTGGGAGTAATTGCAGTTTTAAACTACAGCAACAATAAAAGAAGAATTGAAACGCAAAACAGTTTCTTCACGATCAACGGAACGAAAGCAGATACCAACTTCGATTACTATACAGAAAAATATCAGAATGATGTTATTTTAGGAGGTTTGTTAAATTTAACATTAAAGCTGAATAATAATAACAAAATCTCCCTGAAAAACATTATTACCAACAATACGGTAAACCATATGTCTTTCAGAACAGGAAAAGATTTTGAATTTGATCCGGTAAACGGAACAAATATCATGGCAAGAGAGATTGGATTTAAAGAAACTACTTTCTACAATTCCACTCTTAACGGAACTCATAAGATTGATGCTCTCGGCGGTTTTACGGTTAACTGGTACGGAAGTTTCGGAATCCTGGATCAGTACATTCCGTTGTTACAGCGTTTACAGTACAACCAATATCCGGATATCAGCGGAAGCCCATATCTGGCTTTGATCTCTAACGGTCTTTCTCAAAAATCAGGAAGTGTATTCTACTCTACACTTAGCGATTATTTATACAATGCAGGAGGTGATGTTTCCAAAACTTTCGAAATGTTCGGAGGCCAGAAACAAACCATTAAAGGAGGATATTTATTTCAGGTGAAAGACAGGGTTTACAACTCAAGACCTTTCTCTGTAAGACTTGCAGGATATAATCAGTCATTGCTTTCACAACCTTTCGAAACTATTTTCAATTCTGAAAATTTCGGTACCACAGGAAACAAGTTTACTTTCGACGAAATTGCAGGAAACCAGTACAGATATATCGCAAATACGATTTTAAATGCAGGGTATCTGCAGATGGATAACAACTTTACTTCATGGTTCAGAGCAGTTTGGGGATTAAGAGTTGAAAACTTCGATCAGTTGGTAGGAAGCACGAAAAGAAGCGATGACCGTTTTGTAAACACCCGTGTTACAGACTTTTTACCTGCTTTGAATATGACATTCAAGCTTACCAATAACATGAATTTACGTGTTGCAGGTTCACAGACTGTAGTTAGACCTGAATTCAGAGAGGTTTCTCCATTAGCTTATTATGATTTTGATTTGGGAGCTACCGTAATCGGTAATAAATATATCCAGAGAACAAAAATTACCAATGCGGATGTTCGTTGGGAATGGTATCCGAGAAACGGGGAGATTCTTTCGGTTGCGGGATTCTATAAAAACTTTAAAAATCCTATCGAATTATATTTCAACCAATCCGGAGTAGGAACCAGTAATACATTCAATTACTTAAATGTAGACAAGGCAGATGCTTATGGAGCGGAATTAGAATTCAGAAAGAAACTGGACTTTGTAAGTGCATTTAAAAACTTTACACTGGGAGGTAACTTTGCTTTAATTAAAAACAGGGTAACAGATGCTGCAACCAATGTAGACAGACCAATGCAGGGACAGTCTCCTTACACCGTAAACTTAAGCATGCAGTATGATTCTGAAAAATCCGGATGGTCTTCAACAGTACTTTTTAATATGATTGGAAGAAGAATTCTTTATGTAGGAAATGATCAGGTTCCGCCAATCTGGGAAAATCCAAGACCGCTTCTTGATTTCCAGATCGCTAAAAAACTATGGCAGAACAAGGGAGAAATTAAGCTGAATGTTTCGGATATCCTGAACCGTCATGCGAAATTCTATCATGATCTGAACAACAATAAAAAATACGACAGTGCTGATGCACTGGCAATCGACAGAGTAACAGGAACAAACTTCAGTTTAACTCTCGGATACAACTTCTAATTACAATTAAATCAATTATCTAATAAAAAATAATAAGTCTTTATAACATGAAAAAATTTGTTTTATACTCTTTAATGCTTGGTACTTTAGCAACTACTGTTACAGCATGTAGAAACATAGAAGAAGATGGACAAACTATAGTTCAGAACTCAGGCAGCGGAAGCACTGAAAATCTTATTCTTTCAGGAAAGATTACTTCAAATCTTACTCTTAAAGCTAACAATATCTATAAGTTGAGAGGATTGGTATATGTAACAAACGGTGCTACTTTAACCATCGAACCGGGAACTAAAATCGTAGGGGAAGCGGATAAAAACGGAGCATTGATTATTACAAGAGGAAGTAAGATTATGGCAGAAGGTACAGCTGCGAACCCGATTATTTTCACTTCTGAAAAACCAAGTCCGAAAAGAGGAGACTGGGCAGGTCTTGTAATCTTAGGAGCTGCTCCTACCAATTCTTCTTTCAATGGTCAGGCTGGTGTAGGTGAAATCGAAGGAGGAATCAACAACAGTGAAGGTTTAGGTCTTTACGGAGGAACAAATGCTGCAGACAACAGTGGTGTATTAAAATATGTAAGAGTAGAATATGCAGGGTATGCATTTTTACCGGATAAAGAGATCAACGGAATTACTTTCGGAGGTGTAGGTAACGGAACAACTGTGGATTATGTAGAAGTTGCTTATGCAAACGATGACAGTTTCGAATGGTTTGGAGGAACGGTAAACTGTTCTCACCTTATTGCCTATAAAGGTCTTGATGATGATTTTGATACAGATAACGGTTTCTCAGGAAAAATTCAGTTCGGTATCGGGGTAAGAGATTCTCAGGTAGCAGACGTTTCAGGATCTAACGCTTTTGAATCAGACAACGATGCTAACGGATCTTCTTTAACTCCTCAAACGGGTGCAACATTCTCAAACATGACGATTATAGGACCTGTAAACTCTAATTCTACAAGTACAAATGCAGGTACAATTAACGCATTGTTCCAGAATGCATTACAAATAAGAAGAAATTCTGCGATTTCTGTATTCAACTCTGTATTCACAGGATATCCGGTAGGTTTATTTATTGATGCTACAAAAGGTACTCCTACAGACAATAACATCGGAAATTCAAGCTTAGTATTCCAAAACAATATTTTAGCAGGAAATATTACACCGTTAAAATTCGCAGGATCTACTACAACGCCTACAACTTTCTCATTAACAGATCTTACGAACTGGTATAACTCAAACGGAAATTCTACGCTGACTTATTCTGCTGACGTTAAATTAACAGGAGCTTGGGCACCGGCAGGAACAACTCCGAACTTCTCTCCGGCTTCAGGATCTCCATTATTAACAGGAGGTGTATTTACTCATCCAAAGTTAAGCAGCTGGTTTACGGCAGTAACTTACAGAGGAGCTGTTAAAGATGCTACCGATACTTGGTACGCAGGCTGGACAAACTACAATTTGTAATAGTAATTAGTTTCTTCATATTAAATTCAAAAGCGGCATCGGAAAAAATTTTCCGATGCCGCTTTCATGAGTAAGTAAATTTAATTCAGCAAAAAATACCATTGGGAAAATAAGAAGAAAAATGGTAATTTGGTCTTTTCAAATAAAACACAGATCTTTAAAAATCTGTTTAAAGAAGTAAAATCTAAAAACATTATGAAAAACCGCTTTCAGCATATTTTAGCAGCCCTTATTATAAGTACCTCACTTGTTGTTCATTCCTGTAATAAAGAAGATGATGACGTTGCCACTATTCCGGTGGTAGGGATTGCAAAAGATCCGGGTAATTTCAAGGGGGAAGTTACCAGTGGACAGGTTGTAACACTGGATGCCACAAAAGTATACGTACTTAACGGTGCTGTTACTGTAAAAAACGGAGGAAAACTTGTTATTCCGGCGGGAACGCGAATTGTTGCCACAGCGGGCGCATCATCTTATGTTTTGGTGCAACAAGGAGGGCAGCTCTTTGCAAACGGAACCCTTAATTCACCCGTTTCTTTCCGTTCTTCTACAGAAACTTCCGGAAGCTGGGGCGGCGTTGTTATTTGCGGAAAGGCTCCTGTAAATACCGGTGCAGCCAATACTTCTGAAATTTTAAATTCTGCTTACGGAGGAACTTCGGCAACAGATAATTCCGGTTCTCTGACGTATGTAAAGATCGAAAATGCAGGAATCACTTTTTCTACCAGTGTAAAATTCAACGGACTTTCTCTTTTTGGAGTTGGCAGCGATACAAAAGTTGAGAATGTTGCTTTGATTAATAGTGCTGAAGACGGAATCCAGATGTATGGAGGAACGGTAAATCTTTCCAATATTGTCTCCATCGGAAGCGAGGATGATGCTTTTGTATGGACAGACGGATGGATCGGAACCGCTACCAATATTTTCACTAAAAGAAAAACAAACGGTTCTGGAAATACTGCAATAAAAGGACTTAATAATGCTTCGAATACTGCAGCAACTCCGGTCTCAAAACCTACTATTAAAAATGTGACGCTTTTAGGCGGAACTTCGGGAGAATCCAAAGCCATCAGATTATATTCCGGAACATATGCAAGTTTTGAAAATGTAGTGGTTTCTAACTGGACGAACGGATTTTCTATTGAAAGTGATCCTACTGTAACTTATTTTAACGGACAAAGTAAAATTAAAGATGCCTTTTTTGATACGAACGTTACGAATAAAGTAACTGCCACTTCTACTTCCGGTTCCAATGTAACGCTTTTAAGCAATACCTACAACGAGAAATCAGATGCTTTAGGAGCAGGAAACAAATTGGGAAATCCGGCTTGGGCAATCGGCTGGTCTACTTTACAGTAAAAAGTTTATGGTCTAAAATAAAAACATCGGCTTCAGATAAATCTGAAGCCGATGCTGTTTCAACAAAGGATTGAAATCATCGATCCTTTAATATTTTTTCAACTAAGAATATTCGAATTTTCTAACTGCTTCCAGCGTCATATCTATTTCTCTGTCTTTAATCGCATCACTGATGAAATAAGTCTCATAACCGCTCGGCGGAAGATAAACTCCGTTTTGCAGCATCTGATGGAAGAAATTATTAAACAATGCATGATTGGCTTCCTGAGCTTCATCAAAATTAGAAACACTATTGATATGGAAGAAAACCGACATCATCGATCCTTTTCTGTTGATTTTGTGGGCAATTCCTTTTTCGTTTAAAATTTTACCTATTTCAAAATCTAAGGTTTCCGTAGTTTTTGCCAGTCTGCTGAAGAATTCAGGATCATTTTTAATCAACTGTAAAGTTTTCAGTCCGGCTCTCATGGCTAAAGGATTTCCGCTTAAAGTTCCTGCCTGATAAACGCCTCCTTTTGGAGCCAGATGATCCATAATTTCGTTTCTTCCTGCAAAAGCACCTACCGGAAGTCCGCCTCCGATCACTTTTCCGTATGTTACCAAATCTGCTTTTACATTGTACAGTTCCTGAGCTCCTCCGAAAGCAAGTCTGAAACCGGTCATCACCTCATCAAAAATTAATAAAGCTCCGTTTTCGTCGCAGATTATTCTCAATTTCTGAAGGAATTCATTTTCCGGCAAAACACAACCCATATTTCCGGCAACCGGCTCAATAATAACCGCTGCAACTTCGCCCGGATTATGTCTGAAAAGATCTTCAACCTGCTCAAAATCATTATATCTTGCCAGTAAAGTATCTTTTGCCGTTCCAGCCGTTACACCCGGCGAATTCGGATTTCCGAAAGTCGCCGCACCACTTCCCGCTTTTATCAGAAATGAATCTGAATGACCGTGATAACAGCCTTCAAATTTTATGAATTTATCTCTTCCTGTAAAACCTCTTGCGAGTCGGATCGCGCTCATACAAGCTTCCGTACCTGAAGAAACCATTCTGATCTGATCTACATTCGGAACATTTTCTGTAATGAATTTTGCGATTTCCGTTTCCAGTTCTGTCGGAGCTCCGAAAGAGAATCCTTTCTCAGCCTGAATTTTCAGTTCTTCCAAAACTTCAGGATGTGTATGTCCTAAAATGGCAGGTCCCCACGAATTGATGTAATCGATGTACGTATTGTCATCTGCATCCGTAAGATAGGCTCCTTTTGCAGATTTCATAAAAACAGGCACTCCTCCTACAGATTTGAATGCTCTCACCGGAGAATTTACCCCTCCCGGAATGTATTTGTAAGCTTCTTCGAATAAAGCTGAACTTCTTTGATATTTCATATGTAGTTGTTGGTTAACAGTTTATAGCTGTTAGTTTTAACCATCAACCAACAACTATAAACCATCAACGAAAATTAATTTCTGGGTTTTTTATCAATCAAATAAATTACTTGTCCGGCGGAAGGTTTCTGTCCTTCGTCCATCCTATTTTTAGCGTATAATTTATTTAATTTAATTCCGAATTTCTGGGCGATATCATGCATATCTTCGCCTGCTTCGGCTTTGTAGGTTGCAGTATTTCCGTCTGAGTTTTTAGATTCAAGGAAAACAATTTCATTTTTCTTCAGGACATCACTTTCCAGTTCATTCCATTTCATCAGTTTGCTTTCACTGATCTTGAATTTTTTGGCAATAAATTCTACGTTAGTATCTTCAGGAATGATGATGTATTTTAATCCGTCATTTGGGTGACTTTTAATTAAAATGGTATTAAGAATTTCTGCTTTTGTTTTAATTCTTTCCACTCTTTTCTGTTGCTGAGCGTAAGAAGTCTGTTTGTAAGGAACTTCAACAGTTACAGGTTCTTTTACTTTTCTGGTATATTTTTCCGGTTCCAGCTGAGCCATAAAAGTTCTGTCGTCTTTCAGATCCGGATACAGTTTCAGAACGGCGTATAAAGCTTCTTTTGAATTGGTATTGTCAAATTCGTACAATTTATACCTTTCTATTTTTCCAATTAATATGGAAGCGTAACGTGGATTTGTTGCATACCCTGCTTTTTTAAGACCTGTTGCCCACGCTTTATAATCTTTCATATCTAAATTGAAAAGATTAGCGTAATATTTTCTTGTGGATAAAAAGATGGAATGATCTTCATATGACTGTCGCGGATCGTCGTAAACACGGAAACATTCGTTCGGAGCGTCATCGGTGTGCTTCATTGTTTTTCCGGTCCAGTCTTCCTTACATTTAATCCCGAAATGGTTTTTCCCTTCCAGAGCCAATCGGCTTTGTCCGCCTCCTGTTTCCAAAAGTCCCTGTGCAAGCGTGATGGAAGCCGGAATTTTGTATTTTTCCATTTCTTCCACTGCATATTTTGCAAACTTCTGGATATACTGATCTTCGGTTGCCCAAGTCTGGGCTGAGAATTTTGATAAAACTAAAAGGCTTACGATGGTGAAAAGTCTTTTCATGTTTTTCAATTTAGATTATATAATTAAATTTCTGTTCTGTTTTTCTAAAAGCAAATTGGCTCCTTCAATCCCCTGCAAACCGCCGGTGTGAAAGCACAAGATCTTGCTGTTCTCAGGAAAATAATCTTCATCAATTAATTCAAAAATTTTCTGCATCATCTTTCCTGTATAAACCGGCTCCAGCGGAATTCCGTATTTCTCTCTAAAATCATTGATAAAACGGATATTTTCATTCTTTATTTTACCATAACCTCCAAAACTTGAATTTATTAGATCAAAATTTTTCTTAGAAGTTAGTTCTGAAATTTTATTTTCCAGCGAATCGTCGTCAACCGCCTTAAAGCCGATAACTTTCTGATTTTCTTCACTGAATTTTAAAATTCCGGCAACCGTTCCTCCTGTTCCGACTGCGGTGCAAAGATAATCAAAATCTTTTGTATCGTCATTCAGCATCATTTTTACGCCTTCTACAGCGGCTTCGTTGGTTCCTCCTTCCGGTACGATGAGCGCTTCCGGAAATTCTTTTTGTAAAAATTCAGTCAGTTTTTCTTTGTGGCGATATTCTTCGCGGGTTACAAACTGCAGATTCATCCCGTTTCTTTTAGCAAAAAGTAAAGTCGGATTATCGCGCCATTTGTCTTTCAGCTCCTCTCCTCTTATAATTCCCAAAGTCGGAATTCCAGCTAAATTTCCGACCGCAGAAACCGCAGAAATATGATTTGAAAATGCACCACCAAAAGTAATGATGTAGGGTTTTGCAGGATTTCTGGACAGATAATTATTAACATTGAAAAAAAGCTTCCAGTATTTATTTCCTGAAATCTGCGGATGGATTAGATCTTCCCTTTTCATGAAAAGTTTTACCTTTTTATCAATGGGAATTTCCTGAATCGGGATTTTTTCGGATGGAACATTTAATACCATTTAGGCTGAATCTATTTTACAAAAATAGTGTTTTTTGGGTGTTTAGTCTTGCTTTGGACAGGTGAGGTTTATCATTGAAGATAAAGATGGGTAATTTTATTTTTACTTATTTAACCACCCCGTCAAAAATTCTTTCGAATTTTCGCCACCCCTCCAGAGGAGGGGAATTTTGTGACGTGTTATTGGAAATCTAATCTCTGAGAACTATTATCGACGAACGGCTGCCAGATTTTAAAGATATTTTCTGAAACTCCAGAATTTTCTTTTCCTGAGATAATTCAGATTATGTTCATTGGAATAAGCTTCTCTTTCAAAGGAGATTCTTTTGTACGCCTGATAACTGTCTTTCAGTTTAAAAAACCAGTAATAATATTCGATTACATAAAAAATGTAGAAAAAAATGATGAGCATTTCCAACTGCTGCCTTAAATGTATTTTTTCATGATTAATCAATATTTTATTTTTCTTATCTTCGGGATTCCTAATGAAGATAAAAGGGAACAGAGCAATGCCGTTGATTTTTAATTTTTTTAAAGGCTTTTGGCATATAATTATCATACTAACAAATATAAAGTTTTTTGACTTAGAGATTTAACCTATGGCACTTTTTGACATCAAAGAAGGTGAAGACTTTTACTACAACGAGCAGGGTTATAAGGTTTTTACGGAAAAGTTTCATCTGAAGAGAGGACATTGCTGTAAAAGTGGCTGTAGACATTGTCCTTACGGATACGATAAAAAGACCGATACATTTATTAAAAACGATAAAAAAAATAAATAAAATGAAGCGATATATCTTCTTACTGTTGGCTTCGGCTACTTTGGGTTTAACGTCTTGCAGTCCTTTCAACGTACGTTCTGACTATGCGGACACGGCAAATTTTAATTCATACAAAACTTATAAATTAAGAATTGATGATTTAAAACTAAATGATATTGATAAAGACAGAGTTTTGAATGAGCTTTCGAGACAGCTTCAAAGCAAAGGTCTTCAATCCGGAGAAAATCCTGATCTGATTGTAAATGTAAAAGCAAACCATAAAAAAGTAACGGACGTTACCACTACTTCACCTTACGGAGCCTGGGGTTGGGGCGGACCTTTCGGATGGGGAATCGGCATGAACAGAACATGGACGAGCAATTATAATGAAGGAGCCATTATTGTGGATCTGGTAGATGCAAAAACCAATAAACTGGTTTGGCAGGGAATCGGAAGCGGAATTTCTGTTGACAGACCTAAAGCGAAACAAAAGCAAATTCCTGAGATCATGGCGGAAATCATGAAGAATTATCCTCCGATGAAATAAGATATAAATCAATCAAATATATAAGAAAGTCAATGCCGTAACTGCATTGACTTTTTTATTGAATTAGTGATGTCTGGTTCCTTTATGATGATAGCCGACATTTTGGGGATGAACTTCATAATTTTTCTGAATCGTTTCCTGCTGAAATTTTTGATTTGAAGTTTTTTCTGATGTTTCAGGTGTTTTAAAATGAACTTCTTTTCCGTTTTTGTATATTTTACCGTCTGCTGTAAAGTAAGTTTCATCTTTCTGATAGACTTTGCCGTCTTCTCCTGTGAAAGTTTCAGGTTCGTTCTTTGAGTTTTTCAGCTTTCGGCTAAGATAAACCAAAGTTCCGCCGGTAATTAATGCCAGTGCAATTTTTATTTTGTGATTCATAATGGTGATTTTTAAAGAATAACACAAAATATCTGCCAAAAATAATTTTGAAAAGTCATCTTTTTTCGCAAAAAAAGTATGCAATAACTATTCAGAACAACTTTATTCTTAATAAAAAGTAAAGATTTAACACCGTATACAATTCTATGCATAATTAAAATTAACAATTCCGTAATTTTATTTTGATAAAATTATAGTAATCTTAAAGTCTAAAATCTTGACATGAAAAAACAATTACTAATGATTGTATTTGCTTCTGTTTTAGCAAATGCTCAGGCTCCTTCGGGATATTACAATTCGGCAAACGGACTTTCCGGAGCTTCTTTAAAAACAGCTTTAAGTACCATTATTACCAATGGACATCAGGACAAGGGTTACAACGGACTATGGACTGCTTATAAAACCACTGACATCGACAAGAATTATGAAAATGACGGTTCTATTCTGGATATTTATTCGGAAAAACCTGTGGGTACAGATCCTTATAAATTTACGCCGGTTACGAACCAGTGCGGAACGTATTCTGTTGAAGGAAACTGCTACAATCGGGAACATATTATCCCTCAGAGTTTATTTAATCAAGCTTCACCCATGGTATCGGATATTAATTTCATCAGAGCAACTGACGGAAAAGTAAACGGAATGCGCTCCAATTATCCTTTCGGGAAAGTGGGAACCGCAACATTTACTTCAAAGAACGGCTCTAAGTTGGGAAATTCTGTTTCTTCAGGATATGCCGGAACAGTTTTCGAACCTATCGATGAGTTTAAAGGCGATGTGGCAAGAATGATATTTTATTTTGTTACGAGATACCAAAGCAAACTTTCTACTTTTACATCCGGAGATATGTTGGGCAGTTCTGCTTTTCCGGGTTTACAGACGTGGGAATTAAATGTTTTATTGGCATGGCATAATCAGGATCCCGTTTCTCAGGCAGAAATTAACAGAAATAATGCTTCTTATACTTATCAGGGAAACAGAAATCCTTTTATCGATAATCCGAATTACGTGACCCAAATCTGGGGTTCCGCTTCCGGTTCCGGAGGTTCATCCACTCCACCAAGTTCGTCAAGCTGCGGCAATGAAACATTTGAAACAATTCCAGCTGAAAGTTCAGCTTCGTACCTAACAAGAACATGGACGAACAATGGTATTACATGGACAGCAACAGATTCCAGAACAGATCAGACGATCTCCACCAAAGCAATCACGATAAGAGACGGCGCGTTAACTTCAAGCAGTTCAGCGAATGGAATCGGATCTCTGACTGTTACCACGCAACTGAAATTTACAGGTTCTAACGATACCTTCACCGTTAAAGTAAACGGAACAGCGGTAGGAACCGTACCTTACAATACTTCTGCAACAACAACCACTATCAGCAATATTAATGTTTCGGGGAACGTTGTTATAACTTTAGAAAACAATTCTACAACCAACAGAGTTGCCATCGATAATCTGAGCTGGACCTGTTATTCGGGAACTGCAAGACAGGCTCCAAGTATTTCTTCAGCATCAAATTCTGACCAGAATACATTACAGATTTCGCCAAATCCTGTTTCCAATAATGAAATTTTTGTAAAAGGAGAAACGCAGAATATTAAGAAAGCAGAGATCTACAATCTTCACGGAAAAGTAATACAGACCATCGATCAGCCTTTTAAAAACAGTAGAAATTCTATTAAAATTAAAAATCTCGAGCAGGGAATTTATATTTTAAAATTAGACGCTTCTTCTTTGAAGTTTATTGTGAAATAAAATTTAGCTTAATAAATAACAAAAGCCTTCTTTCAATAGAGAGAAGGCTTTTATTTGTATGAATCTTATTAAAAATTAACGATTCTGTAATTCTATATTCATAAATTTTATGGTAATATTACGATCTTAAAAATTTACCATGAAAAAACAGTTATTCATTTTGGGCTTTGCTTCGGTTTTAGCAAATGCTCAGGCTCCTGCGGGCTATTACAATTCGGCAAACGGACTTTCCGGAGCTTCTCTGAAAACAGCACTGAGTTCAATCATCACGAACGGTCATCAGGACAAGGGCTATAACGCACTCTGGACAGGTTTTAAAATAACCGATATCGATAAGAATTATGAAAATGACGGTTCTATTCTGGATATTTATTCTGAAAATCCGACCGGCGCAGATCCTTACAATTTTATTCCTGTAACCAACCAATGCGGAACGTATACAGAAGAAGGAAATTGCTATAACAGAGAACATATTATTCCTCAGAGCTTATTTAATTCTGCTTCGCCGATGTATTCCGACATCAATTTCATCAGAGCAACAGACGGAAAAGTAAATGCCATGAGGGCAGATTATCCTTTTGGAATCGTAGGAACTGCGACTTCGCTATCGTCTAACGGTTCTAAACTTGGAAGTTCTGCTTCACCCGGATATTCAGGGATTGTTTTTGAACCTGTTAATGAATTTAAAGGGGATGTGGCAAGAATGATTTTTTATTTTGTAACCCGCTATCAGAGTAAGCTTGCTACATTTTCTTCTGGAGATATTTTAGGTAATTCTGCTTTTCCGGGGTTGCAGACCTGGGAACTTAATGTTCTGCTGGCTTGGCACAATCAGGATCCTGTTTCTCAGGCGGAAATCAACCGGAACAATGCTACCTATGCTTATCAGGGAAACAGAAATCCTTTCATCGATAATCCGAATTATGTAAACCAGATCTGGGCTCCCGCAGATACACAGGCTCCGACAACAGTGACAGGGCTTAGTGTTTCCGGAACTACTTCAAGCAGCATTTCGCTTTCATGGAATGCTTCAACCGATAATGTCGGGGTTACATCGTATAATGTGTATATGAACGGAAATTTACAGGCAACAGTAAGCTCCACTTCTGCAACTATTTCCGGATTAAGTCCTTCCACCACTTATCCTTTTTATATTGTAGCGAAAGATGCAGCAGGAAATTCATCTCCTAACAGCTCTATTGTTTCAGGTACAACCTATGCCCCGATCGATACACAGGCTCCTTCCACTGTTACCGGTCTTGCGGTTACGGGAACTTCGCCAAGCAGCATTTCGCTGTCATGGAATGCTTCGTCAGATAATGTTGGCGTTACTTCGTATGATGTCTACATGAACGGAAATTTAAAAACATCGGTAAGTGCAACTTCTGCGACCATTTCAGGCTTAAATGCATCCACCACTTATACATTTAATGTGATTGCTAAAGATGCTGCAGGAAATTCTTCAGCCAACAGCTCTACAGTTTCGGGAACTACGGATGCGGTTCCTCCTCCGACAAATTGCGTCTATGAAAATTTTGAAAATATTCCTGCAGGTACAACAGGATATTTAACGAGAACATGGACAAACAACGGCATTACGTGGACAGCAACGGATGCAAGAACGGATCAGACGATTTCCAACAAAGCGATTACAATAAGAGACGGCGCGTTAACATCCAGCAGTTCAGCGAATGGAATTGGATCACTGACTGTAACTACTCAACTGAAATTTACAGGTTCTAACGGAACTTTCACCGTTAAAGTAAACGGAACGGCTGTAGGAACAATTCCTTACAACATCAGCGCAGCAACCATCACAATAAGCAATATTAATATTCCGGGGAATGTGGTGGTAACTT
This sequence comes from Chryseobacterium sp. MMO-72, assembly GCF_037146035.1. Classification (NCBI taxonomy): domain Bacteria; kingdom Pseudomonadati; phylum Bacteroidota; class Flavobacteriia; order Flavobacteriales; family Weeksellaceae; genus Chryseobacterium; species Chryseobacterium sp. MMO-72. Next base: position 150,600 of record NZ_JBBCWG010000011.1, on the reverse strand, counting down.
TAGAAAATAATTCTACCACCAACAGAGTTGCTCTTGATGATCTGAGCTGGACGTGTTATTCGGGAACGGCAAAGCAGGTTCAAAGTTTTTCTACTGAAACCATTTCAGCTCAGAATACATTACAGGTTTCGCCAAATCCTGTTTCCAATAATGAAGTTTTTGTAAAAGGAGAAACGCAGAATATTAAGAAAGCGGAGATCTATAATCTTCACGGAAAAGTAATGCAGACAATAGATCAGCCTTTTAAAAACAGTAAAAACTCAATTAAAATTAAAAATCTGGAGCAGGGAATTTATATTCTAAAATTAGATGCTTCTTCACTGAAGTTTATTGTGAAATAAATTTTCTTTTAAGAACAATAAAGCCTTCTTTCGGTTGAAAGAAGGCTTTTATTTTTAAATTAATGAGCAATTATTTACCCATCAGTTCTCTCATTCTTTCCTGCATCAATTGCGGGTCTTTCATAGCGTCCCAGCCAATAGTAGAAATCATGACAACAACGTAAACTACGTATAAAATACTTAATACAATTCCGATGATTGCCATTATTTTTCCGGCATTCAATTGTCCGTAATTTGAATAAGCCGCCGGATTTTTTCTGTAGAGTTCTCCGTCTTTTTTAGCCAGAACCAATGCAATGATCCCTGCAATAAGTCCCGGAAGTCCGTAACAGCAACACCCGACAATTGATACAATTCCCAAGATTAATACCGCCGTTGCGTTAGGTAATTTTTGTTGTTCCATAGTTATAATTTAATTGATTAATGTATAGGTAAGTATAAATGTTTATAAAAATAAGAAGTAACCATAATGACGGCATTGATAATGGCAAGAAAAACCAAAATATTACTGTAATTGCGTTTTCTGTCTATAAAATTCAGAAAGACCGTTCCGAAAAAAAGCAATAAAGTGTAGACTGCAGGAAACATATGAAATGCTTCGCCAAATCTGCATTCAAAAACCATGACGATAGCTCTCTGCGTTCCGCACCCAAAACAATCGATTCCAAAGAATTTCTTGATGGGACAAGGCAGCATAAAGTCTTCTATTTTCATTGTAATGCAGGGTTATGATTCTCAAATATATAAAAAAATTATTTAGAAATTTTTGCTCTTAAATACTGATGCGGAAAAAAGCAGTCTTCATCCATTTCAAAGGAACCCTGAACGGCGATGTAAGGATTTCTTAAGCTTTCTCTGGCGATGAAAATTAAATCTGCCTCTCCTTTCTGCAGAATTTCCTCTGCCTGATTGACTCTCGTAATTAATCCTACTGCTCCTGTTTTTGTTTCTGAATCATTTTTTACCTTTGAAGCAAGCGGAACCTGATAACCTTCGTGAACCGGAATTTTTACTCCGTGAATATTTCCTCCGCTGGAAACATCAACAAGATCAACGGAATGGTTTTTAAGGATTTTAGCAAGTTCGGCACTGTCTTCTATTTCCCAGCCGTTTTCTGCGTATTCTGTTCCGGAAATTCTTACAAATAAGGCAACGTTTTCATTTAATTCTTCGTTAACTGCGTCTACGATTTCAATTAAAAATCGTACTCTGTTCTCAAAACTTCCGCCATATTCATCGGTTCTGATATTAGAAAGAGGTGATAAAAACTGATGGATAAGATAACCATGTGCCGCGTGAATTTCTATTACATCGAAACCTGCATCTACAGATCTTCTTGCTGCCTGTCTGAAGTTTTCAACCTGTTCTTTGATTTCCTCGATGGTTAAAACATGTGGAATTCTTTCGGTCGGATGATACGGAATCGGACTGGGTGCGATGGTTTCCCAGCCTTCTTCTATCGGGATCTGTACATTGTTCCATGTAGATCCTTTTCTTCCGGCATGCGCAAGCTGAATGCCTATTTTGGTTTCTGAGTTCTGGTGTACAAATTCTACAATTTTCTTGAGCTTTTCTGCCTGTTCGTCATTCCAGATTCCCATACAATGGTTGGTAATTCTTCCGCGCGGTTCTACGCCCGTTGCTTCAAGGATGATTAGTCCGGTTCCGCCCTGCGCTCTGCTTCCGTAATGTACAAAATGGAAATCGTTGGCTAATCCGTTTTCGGAAGAATACATACACATTGGAGACATTACCCAACGGTTTTTCAATTCAACATTTCTGAATCTGATTGGAGTGTATAACATTTTTGATCTGATTTTTTGAAATTTTAAAGAATGAGATAATATTGCCCACTTCATGAAAAAGAAGTAAATTTATCCCCCTTTTTTTAAACCCACAATATATGAAAAAAGAAACTCATATCAGTTACGAATATTTCAACAATAACGCTGAACTGAACGATATAGAAAAAAAATTATTTGCAAAAGCAAAAGAAGCGCGCGAGAACGCTTATGCTCCCTATTCTAACTTTTTGGTTGGCTGTTCTGTGCTTCTGGAAAACGGAGAAATTTATACCGGAAACAATCAGGAGAATGCGGCATATCCTTCCGGACTTTGCGCTGAGAGAACGGCTTTGTTCTGGATCGGGGCAAATTTTCCGTCTGAAAAAATAAAGAAAATCTTTATTGTAGGCGGACCAAAGGAGTTTTCTGAGAAAAATCCACCGATTCCTCCATGCGGATCGTGCAGACAGAGTATTATTGAATATGAAACGAAGCAGAATGAAAATATTGAGCTTTATTTTTCTAATCTGAATGATGAGGTGGTGAAGGTAAATTCTATTAAAGATCTTTTGCCGTTTTATTTTGACGGTACTTTTTTATAGTTAAAATGTTTAAATAATAGAATAGATGAATTCAGGTTGGATTTTCGCAAAGTCGCAAAATTGTTTAAGATAGTGTGCTTTAAGGCGCAAGGATTTTATCTGCGATAAAATTTTATCAGCATTATAAAAGATAATTTTTGATTTTCTCCTTGCTTCTTAAAAGAATAGAAATTTTATCAAACCTTTCACCTTAGCGTTTTCCCAATAAGAATATTTTTATTTTAAAAAGTTTAAACAAACTCTTTACTTCTGTTTGGATTTTTATTTAAGGGAAAGTTTTTAAGAAGGGACTTTCTTTCATCATATGAGATTTTGAATGATGCGTATTTAGAATAGAAGAACACATTAGTATTTAAAAATCTATGATTTTCTTCTTTAATGATGTTTATTTTAAAGTAATTAAATAACCTGCTTAAATTTTTTACCACAAAAGAGGCAAAAGATTTAAACCCTTTAGTTTTTTAAGTTTAGTCCTTCAATGGAAAAAAAAGAGCACATAGGTTTAAAAAATCAAAGATTTTTTCTCTTTGCAGACTTTTGAAATACTTTAAATAATGTCTTTTGTATTCTTTAGGTTAAATTTAAAATTAATTTAAAGAAACTTAAAGTAAGATTTTAATACATTTTAAATAATTCTGGCTAAAAATGATTATTTATTTTTCAATAGAATCTGAATTTTATAAAAACTGTTTATTTTCTGCGGTTTTATTTTCCTAGCCCAGATTGAGCGGCATGTCTGAGCTCTTTTTTTGATTCGGCGGCGGCTTTTGCCGCCGCCGAATCAAAAAAAAGCGAGTAGCGAAAGCTGGAAAAGGCTCCTGAAATTGTTTTTCGTATGTAATGCAACAAATCATTGTTTTATTAAAAAGATACTTAATGGGTATTTTTTTTGTCAATAAATTAAAAAAGTTATCTTTGCAAAAATTTTGGTTTCCATTAATTTGGAATGAAAAGGGAATTGGGCGAAAATCCCAAACTGTCCCCGCAACTGTAAATCGCATATAAGATTTCTACGATAAAACCACTGTGAAAACGGGAAGGTGTAGAAAGCGAAAGTCAGGAGACCTGCCAAAATGTAATCTTAAAAACATTGCTTTCGGAGGAAAAGTAAAATAGGAATGGCTTTAAAAAGATCTTTAGTACTGCTTTTTGCATCATACGGTTGTTTTCTTTACGCGCAGGAGAAAACTATTGACACCGTTTATGTTTTTGACAACCAGATGAATAAGGTAAAACTTTTTCATCCGGTTACTACAATTACTCCCAAAGATATCGAAAAAAACTCCGCGAATCTTTCTGAGACGTTACGTTTTCAGTCACCTGTTTACATTAAGGAAAATGGACGTGGCGCGGTTTCTTCGCCTTCTTTCAGGGGAACAACGGCGCAGCAGACTGCTTTTGTGTGGAATGGAATTAACATCAATTCTGTTCTTTTAGGACAGGGAGATGTTAATAATATCGCGATTTTCGGTTATGATGCGCTTGAAGTGAAAGCCGGCGGCGGAAGTGTGGTTTACGGAAGCGGAGCGATCGGAGGAAGTATTCACCTTAACAATGAACTGAAATTTAATGAGGGGTTTCATGCAACTTTACATAGTGAAGTGGCTTCTTATGAGACGTTCCAGAATTATTTTAAAACTTCTTTCAGCAATGCGGATTTCAGTTTTAAGGCATCCGGAAATTATTTCATCAGTCAAAATAATTATGAGGTTCCTGAAAAGCAGTATATCAACCGAAACGGTAAATATTTTAACGGTACAGCGAACATTGGCTTCAGTTACAAAATTGCCCGAAATCAGAAAATTTCTTGGCAAAGCCAGTTGTATGATGCGGAACAGAATTATCCGATCTTCACGGAAAACGGCAATCGTACGAAATATGCAGCGCAGACTTTCCGAAGCCTTCTTACCCACGATATTAATTCAAAATCGATTTCAAACAGCCTGAAAGCGGCTTACACGGAAGAAAATTTCCAGTATTTCGGTGTTTTTGAAGCTCCTAAAACCAGTAGCGGAACGGGAAAAAATCTGATTTTTAAAGATGATTTCAATTATTTCATCACGCCTAAACTGAATGTTAATGTTATTGGGGAGTATCAGATCAATAAAGGAGAGGGCTATCAATCCAGAATTGAGGATGTAAAGAGAAATATTTATTCTGTTGCAGGATTGTTGAGATATTTCCCTACCCAGAAGCTGAGACTGGAAGCCGGAATCAAGAAGGATTTTATTGAAAATATAGAATCGCCTTTACTCTATTCTTTTTCAGGCAAATGGAAGGTTTCTGACTGGTATAGTTTAGGGACAAGTTTTTCAAAGAATTTCAGATTTCCTTCTTTTAATGATCTTTACTGGAATCCAGGCGGAAATTTGGATCTGAAGGCAGAAACGTCTTTGCAGACTGAAATGAATCACGAATTGACGTTTGGAAAATTCATGTTGAGTCTCACGCCTTATTACATGAAAATAAAGGATATGATTCAGTGGATTCCTACTTCTCTGGGATATTGGTCACCAAGAAACGTAAGAAATGTTGAATCTTATGGTCTTGAGTCTAAAATTGGGTTTCAGCACAAGTTTTCAAAGGAACATTCTTTAAAAATAAATACGGGATACAGCTATACGAGATCTGTAGATATTGAGACGAAAAATCAGCTGATGTATGTTCCTCTTCATAAGGTTTTCGGGAATGCAGATTATCATTATAAATTCATGAATCTGTATGTTCAGGGACTGTTCAACGGTAAAACTTTTACCACTTCTGATGAGAATAACGATTATCTTATAAAACCATATTTCGTCCTGAATGCAGGATTGTCTGCAACGGTTGCTAAAAAGTATACTTTAGGATTGAGGGTAAATAATATTACCGACGAGATCTATGAAACGATGGCTTATTATCCTTTACCTAAAAGAAACTACAGTTTTTACATCAACTTAAATTTTTAAAATCAATTATTATATTATGAAATTCAACAGACTTTTTCAGCTTTTACTGGCTTTGATCCTTGTGATTAATGTTTCATGTAGTGATGATGAATATGTAATGCCGTCGCGAGGTGATTATGAAAACGGATATTTTATTGCGAATGAAGGAAACTTCGGAACGCCTACAGCAAGTGTTTCTTTTATTTCTAAAGATCTTTCTGTATTGGAAAACGATATTTATAAGAAAAATAATAACGAAAATCTGGGTGATGTTTTACAGACGATCACATTCAGTGACGACAGAGCTTTTTTGCTTCTGAACAATTCGAATAAAGTACAGGTTGTTAACCGTTATAATTTCAAAAAAACCGGAGAAATTACGGCTCAGCTGGATAATCCAAGATACATGACGATCAGCAACGGAAATCTTTATGTTTCCAACGATAAGTATAACGGAGCAAAATATGTGAATGTTTACAAGCTTTCTGATCTTTCTTTTGTGAAGAAAATTCCTTTCGCGTCAACTTCTACAGCGGAAAGAGTGGTTGAAGCTGGAGGAACGGTATTTGTTCAGAATGCTACTTACAGCTACGGAAGTACGCTTACAAGAATCAATACTTCAACCAATGAGATCATCAACACAGTTTCTGTTCCAAATGGTGAAATCGAAAAAACCATCAGTTACAATAACAATGTGTACGTAATTGCTTCAGGAACATCTAATTCTTACATTTATGAAATTTCTCCAGCAGGAACCATTACAAAAACTACAACCTTAACCGGCATCGCCAATGCAAGAAACCTTGAAATTGATGGCGGAAAATACTATTTCACCTCTTCCAACAAGATTTACACAATGGATATGAATGCAACAACGGCTCCTTCTACTCCACTTATCAATTTTGTAGACGGAGGACAATATTTTACGCTGTATGGTTTCTCTGTAAAAGACGGGAAAATCTTTGCGTCTGATGTGAAGAATTTTACAGCCCCGTCAGAAGTTACGGTATACAATACTTCGGGAACAGTTCTGAAAAAATTCGTAACAGGAATCGGATCTAATGCCACTTATATGAATTAATTTTTTTTGAAATAATATTAAAAGATTACGGCGGAGCTTTCAGCTCCGCCGTAATCTTTTAACGTCTTGCCTTAAAGTAATCCTCAAAAAATTCGCATCCGCTCATCATATCTTCATACTGTCCTGCATATTTACTTTTAAGATCCTGATAATATCTGTTTTTTTCGAGTCTTCTGTCTTCATAGTCATCGGATCGGGAAAAACTGTCAGAATTTTCCTCACCATTAAAATCATAATTATAATTTTCACACCTTCCCTGCATTCTGAGACATAACGCTTTAAATTTTTCAGTTTTCGCGTTTTCCATAGCTTTTCCGTAGTATAATTTTGCCAGACCAGCCGTATTAAATTCCTCATTATCTTCACGGATAGAAAAATTTCCTGCGGAACTTACGAAGTATCTTTTCATCATCCATGCATTCCCATACTGCGACATATTGTAGTAACAGTTGGCAACCAGAAAATAGTAATAATCCCTGTCTTTTTCCTGTGGATTATTAGCTTTGTCGAGATATTCGATTAGTTTTTGGGTTACAGATAATTTAGTTACTCTGAATTTTTCCTTTTCCTCTATAAAATTCGGAGTATATTTTAGATGATAGAAAGGATTCTGATCAAAAATTTTAGCTGATGCAGAATAACTGTCTTTTCCATCGTTCTCCCAAAGTGTATTCTGCGCTTCGTAATATTCTGCACCCAGTTTTTTAAATATATGTAAGGCTGAATTCAGTTTATTCTGTCTTATATATTTTGTTCCCAGAAGATCGTACAGATTATTAACCGACTGTTGGTTCATTTTAAAATTACTAAAAAACAAATCGTTTCCTGAATTTACTTTTTCAGTCTTTTTAATGAAACTCTGCACCTGTTCAGGAGAATAGACTGCATCCATATAATTAAAATAATTTACAAAATAATCTCCGTAAGTATGACGGTCACTTTTTAACGATTTGAAATAAACCAAACTGTTTAGCCTCTCATCCAGAGAAGCATACAAAAGTGCTGCATCATCCGTATTTCCGAGATATTCTAGTTCTCTTCCCAATGCAAAAATAAACCGTTCGTTTTTTCTGTTTTTAATGATAATTTCTTTTGCGGCATCAGGAATTACAGCTTTTCCGTAAGTCTGATCTGCAAAAAGATTTAACGCCTTAATCTGCTCTGCATTTTCCCGGATTTTAGAATCTGCCGGCAACGTTTTTTCCAGATTGCTGATTTGCTTCAGACTTTCAGAATAATTTTTCGTCATGAATAAAAGTTCAGCTTTGGCAAACTTCCAGAAATCAGGATTCTGTACCTTCGATAAATCTGCGGAATTGATAAACTCTAAAAGTTCTTTTGCATATTCTCTGTCCGCTTCCACTCTTCCAAAGACATTTCTTACCGACTGATATTCCTGGTCATACTGAGAACTATATCCGGAATCCGGAATGGCTGGCTCAAACAAAGAATAATAAGGTGTAAAAATCCAGTCTTCCAGTTTACTGATCTCGCGTGACACCAAAAAGCCCAGTCCGTCAAAATTAGAATTGCAGGCATAAATTTCTTTAAGATTATCGATATTTTTACCGGAATTGTAGATGCTGTACATCATTAAAACCCGCGCTTTATCTTTTGGATCATCTATCGATTGCAAGACCTCCTCTTTTAATAATTTATGATCAAAAGCCTGCCATGAAACAAAACGCTTTTCGGGACATTTGGCAAAAACTCTGGCAAAGTAAATATTTTTAAGCCCCTGATTTTTCTCTTCGATTGCCTTAAAATACAAAGCCCAAATATCAATAATATCATTTGCTTTTTCCACAGAAAAATATTGAGCATAAATCTTCGCCAAAGACTTCATATCCCCATTGTAAAAAGCGAGACGAACCGCAAGAAACGCATATCTTTTTCTGATCTCTGAATTTTTGGTTTTGGAAGCTAAAGCAATTGCCTGATGTAATAAAACTGTTCTCTTCTGAGCCGCCGTATTTTCATTTCTTTCCCACGGATCTTCCTGCCATGAATTGAAAAACTCACAGTTTTTGGCAAATTTCAGATAATTAATTGCTTCATTATCTTTAACTGAATATAAATATTTTATAAAAGCGTTGCTGCTTTTTTCATTGATATCCGAAAAACCATATTTTTCCAGAGCAAAATTAATTTCATCTATTGAAACTTTATTCTTACAGTATTTTCTCCAAAGAACTTCATTCTGCAAATCTTTAATTTCAAATTCTTCACCGTCATTATTATAGCCAAAATAAAGAGATGAATAGTAAAAAGACCGATATTCCTGATAAGAAAAATTATCTGGGTCAAGAAAATAAAACCGTACATCATCGCCGTAGGGGTAAAATCCACACGCAAAAAACAGATTACTTAGTAAAATCGCTATAAAAATGGCTGATCTCTTCATTGGTGTAGTTATTTAACTGATTGGCATCTAAATGAAAAAGTGATACGGTAATTTCTTTATCCAGCTTTATATTTTTCTTGATTAATGCAATAGCTTTATTGATTTGTTCTGGTGTAATTTCTTCATATTTGATCTTATCTCCTACTCTCAGATAATCCTTATAATCAATCACGGTATCTTTCGTTACTTCATACCACAGCGGTTTTGTTTCTTTCAGTACTTTTTTCAGATCATTTCCGTTATATAAAACTCCTTTAAACTGATTGTTCTGATACAACTGCATCCAGGAATATAACGGAAGCGCAATATCCATATGCAGCGGATATTTTTTCTTCGTAGTGAGATAGCTTTCCATCTCTTTAAGATCTAAAATTGAATTTTTAGAATCATCCGCCAAAGGATTGATTAAATTATAGCACATTAAAGTAACTTTATCAACCGGCGGAACTCCCATTTTTTCAGGATATTTGTATGGATACAATCTCAGGGTAACAGAAATTTCCTTTTGGGATATCGGCTTTAATTTTTTCAGAAAGTAAAAATATCTGTCTTTTGTAGAAGCTGTCCAGTCACAATCGATCTGAATTTCATTAACAGCAATGGAGTCAAACTTCTCGTTAGTAAATTTATTGATGAGAAAGTTTACATTATCTGCCAGTTTATCAAGATCCTTTTCCGAACTTTTTTTTAATACAATATTCTTAATGTAAACCGTCGGGATAACGGTGTATTTCTTCGGTAAATTTTCTTCGCAGTAAGATGATAGCCTTACATTGGTTTTTGAAATCGGAAAACTTCCCATCGCTTCGGTGTAATCCACTTCAAAATATTTTACATACAGCTTTTCGACATTCTGCTGTTCAAGCATATTTCTTTCGGGAACAGAAACTTCAGAATACGTATCTGTTTTCCAATAGTAAAAGGCATTATGAACTTTTTCCACCTTATTTTCACAGGAAAGAATGAGGAAAAGAAGAGGGACAACTAAAAAGATATTTTTCATCAATAAAATTTTAAATAGGTTACAATTGAATTAAAACATTTCCGCAAATGTAACAACAAAACCCATACCTTTTTAAGATTTTATTAACATTTCATTAAGGTTTTATTATACTTTTATTTTCGCGATCAAATTCCTTAAAATAAAAGTCTCCACCACCCTATAAACCACCAGACCGGAAACCTGAAATACGTGTACAAAAGCGTGAAATTATCAACAATTGGCTGATCTTTTGTCGCTTTTTCAATTTCAAAATCAACAGATAAAAGCGGAATAACAAATCCGAAAAATAAAAACGCAACCAGATATAAAATTCAGTTGCGTTTTTTAATTATTTTAAATTTCCAGACAAGAATGTTGATAAGGAAAATTAAAGCTAAAATACTATAATCAAATGTCCCGAAAAGCATTTAGGCAAGTGTCAATCCAAGCTTTTCCGCTTCCGCAATCACAAAAGTTCTCGCTTCCTCGCTGTCATTTGCAATTTCGCCTTCCAGAATGGCTTCTTTTACTTTTTCCTTTAAAATTCCAATCTCGCGACCTGGTTTCAGATTGAACATTGCCATAATTTCTTCTCCTGAAATTGGTGGCTGAAAGTTTCTTACCTGATCTTTTTCCTCAACTTCTTTAATCTTAACAGCAACATATTCAAAATTTTTCTTGAATTTCTCCTGTTTTTTAGAATTTTTGGTCGTAATATCGGCTTTACAAAGGGTAAACAGATCTTCCATATTTTCTCCTGCATCAAACAATAATCTTCGCAACGCAGAATCCGAAGCATCATCGGTAATCAGAGCAATCGGTCGAGACGAAAGTTTTACCATCTTCTGAACATATTTCATGTCCGGACCTAAAGGCAGTTTCAGTCTCTGGAATAATGTTTTTACCATTTTTGAGCCTAAAAACTCGTGCCCATGGAATGTCCATCCTGTTCCTTCAACGAATTTTTTGGTTGGCGCTTTTCCGATGTCGTGAAGCAATGCAGACCAACGAAGCCACAGATTATCGGTGTTTTCAGAAATATTGTCTACCACTTCCAAAGTATGGTAAAAATTGTCTTTATGGGTTTGTCCTTCCACTTCTTCTACTCCTTTCAGATCAATCAGTTCAGGAATAATTAATTTCATTAAACCTGTCTGTTCCATTAATTTCAGACCAATGGATGGCTTTTTGGAAAGCATGATTTTATTAAATTCCACCATGATTCTTTCCATCGAAACAATTTTGATCCTTTCGGCTTCCTGCTTAATGGCTTCCAGTGAATTTTCTTCAATTTTAAAATTTAAAGTAGAAGCAAAACGTACGGCTCTCATCATTCTCAACGGATCGTCAGAATAGGTTTGAGCAGGTTCTAAAGGTGTTCTTAAAATTCCTTTTTCCAGATCATCTATTCCGTTGAAAGGATCGATCAGTTCACCGAAATTATCCTGATTTAAAGAAATTGCCATGGCATTCACCGTAAAATCTCTTCTTTTCTGATCGTCCTCAATGGTTCCGCCTTCCACTTCCGGTTTCCGGCTGTTTTCGGTATAACTTTCTTTTCTCGCCCCTACAAATTCAAGCTCAAGGTCTTTGTATTTGATCATCGCCGTTCCGTACGTTTTGAAAACAGAAACTTTCATTTTCGGATCAATTTCCTTTCCGACGTTTTGGGCAAGTTCAATACCGCTTTGTTCGGTCACAAAATCAATATCCGTTGATGCTTTTCTTTTCATCAAAAGATCCCGTACATAGCCTCCGACGATATACACAGACTGATTGTTCCGGGCTGCAACCTCCGAAATGATTTTAAAAAGTTTTAAATTTTTATTTTGAGTAAGATTAATTTTCATTTTGTAATACAATAATGCCGCTCATTAATCGTAATGAGCATACATTTTATTAATTTTTTCATCTTCATTAAAAAACATCACTTCCATCGCATGTTTATCCATAATAGATTTGTAAAACAAAGCCACAGAATCTACTCCTTCCGTAGATTTTATAAGCTCGAAGTGAAGATCTGGATATTTTTCCAGTGCTGCTTTCCAATATCCGCGAACCGCAGATTTTCCTTTAAGTGAACTTTCTTTTCCGCCAGTTGCTAATTTTATCATTGGAGTAACAACCTCTATATCATCTGAATAATGAGATAAAATAACATCCAGATCGTGCGAATTCCATGCTTTGATCCATTCTTCGGCAAACTTTTGATGATTCATAGCGATTGTTTTAAAATTGAAGTTCTGCAAAGATAAAACTAAAAAAAGAAATCCTGCCGATACGGATGAATAAGACTTTAAAATATATGATAAAAGTCGATTATTCTCTCAGTACTTTTATCCTGTTGTCGCTCCAGACTTTAATCACCGATGAACCCGAATATTTTGAAACTTTTTCGCGGTCTTCTTCTACTGCATAGTCTACGAGATCAATCATTTCAGGAGAAATATCCGAGAATTTTAACGGACTTTTTTCACCGCTGAAATTTGCAGAAGTAGAAACTAATGGTTTATTCAGCTTTGTAATCAGTTTTTTACAGAAGTCGTTTTTTACCAGACGGATTCCAATGCTTCCGTCTTCAGCTAACAATTCTTTTGGCAATCCTCTCGGGTTTTCATAAACAATTGTTACCGGCTTTTGGCTTAAATCGATAATTTCCCAAGCCATTTCCGGAACATCTACCAAATCCTGTAATCTCTTTTCAGATTCCACCAGAATGATCATGGATTTGTTTTTTTCCCGTTTTTTGATGTCGAATATTTTGTTTACGGCTTCTATATTTGTGGCATCACAGCCAATTCCCCAAATGGTGTCTGTTGGGTATAAGATTGTTCCGCCGGATTTTAAAATTTCTATTATTTTTTCCATATATAATACATTTTACGCTTTAACTAAAGCCAATACTATAATTTATTTTTAATAAAAGGATTACATTCTGCTTCTATTAATTTATCGGTGTAAATTTACAAATCTTCGCGTGAAATCTTCGAAAACAGAGTTTTTATATTCAATAGGAATGGGCTTTAGCCCATTTTGAAAATCATTAAAATCAAATCTGGCTTTAGCCAAACTTTATTATTTAAAATTATATTTATCCAAAAATTCCTGATATTCTTCCGCAAACGATTTCTTTTTGTGATGACTTTCCTGATTTTTAACGTAATTTCTAACTGTTTCAATCATAGATTCAGAAACTGAAACAGCAAAATATTCATCCTGCCAAAAAAACTTTTCTTTTGTCAATGCATTTTTATTGATCCAATGTGAAGATTCTCCTTTCAATAATTGAACAATTTTTTCAATATTCTGATTGGAACCCAGAGAAATTAAACAATGACAATGATCCGAATAACCATTCACAATATCCAGAAAAATTCCTTTTTGCGAGGCATTTTCTTTTATGTGTTTCCAGACTTTTATTCGTAACTCCGGAGTATTGAAATAGGGAATTCTATTTTTCGTTGAGAAAACGACATGGATATAAATTTTAATAAATGGCATTTGTGTTGTTTAGCCAAAAATATGAAATCTATATTAAGTTTTGGCTAAAGCCGAAAGAATGATTTTAAATCAGTAAACGGGCTAAAGCCCGTTTCTATTGATCAATGACAGTTTCATCATTAAGAAGGATCATTAAAAAACCTGTCAAAGTAACTTTTTTTCCTAATTAATGTAAATTTTTCCTGATGAAGAATTTTTCTTATATCTTTTCGGATGATATGCTGTGAAAATAAAACCGGAGCATTTATTCTCCTTCCACTCTTAATCACCGTGTATAAAACCGACTGATCTTTAAAAAAAATTATGATTGTTCTTTCTTCGTCTAGAAAACTAAAGCTGTTTATTGGTTCATTAAGATAAATCAGATTATTGGAAATATTTGAAATTCTGTAATGATACTTTTTGGCATATTCTAAAATTCGTCTTTTGGCTTCTTCTTTATGAATACTGAAGCTGATTTCTTTCAGTCTTTTTTCTGTAAATAAACAATATGAAGAATAAAGTACAAAAATTAGAACAATACTATATATAATATATTCAAAATCACTATTTGCAGATGGAGTAATTTTGTATAAACCAACTATTGAAAAATAAATCAGGGCTCCAAAAATCAAATAATTGGTATACCTGTCAATTTTATCTAAAATGCTCTCATTATAAATGAGCTTTTTAGATTCAATACTTTTGGTAATTTTAAGATTTTTTAAGCTGCGCATTATTTTTCTGCGTTACTTTTAAATAAAGCGAAGAAAGAGTCAGGAATAAAATAGACAAAAGCCATAAAAAATAACCTGATTCTAATTCAATTATTGGAGCTATTCTTCCACTTTTTGTGATTGTTATGTTATCAAAAAACATAAATGAAATTGCTAAAATGACGAAATAATAAGAGCAAAAAATGCTTTGTAATTTCTTTTGATTGTCAAAACTATTCCTAAAAAATAAAGAAGATTTGCAAACAAAACCTTCCCAACGAAATCCGTCAAAATAAGTCCAACCCAATAAAAAAGCTAGATAAGATGGATAATGTATGCTGCCAAAATATTGATAATTTACACAATCTTGAGTCAATGATATTAAAAAAATCACCGAACTGATTAGAATTACAATATTTATTTTTAAATGCGTCACAACTTCGGCAAATACCTTTCCTCAATAATATTCAGATGATGAATATTGTGACCAACAATTAATTTTCCGATGGTTTCGGCAGAAATTTGGTTTCCGTTGGCGGATCCTATATTTTTTAAGGCTTCGGAATTTGCAGTTTCCAAAAGAATCTGAGAAGATTTTCTGATCAGTTGATATTCTTCCAACAGTGAACTCAGTGTTCTTTCATTCGCGAAAGATTGTTTCGCATATAATTCCTCATCAAAACCCGGCAATTCATTTTGGTCACCTCTTGTAAAAGCCAGTATTCTGTACTGAAAAATTCTTTCCGTATCGGATAAATGCAAAAGAAGTTCTTTCAGCGTCCATTTTCCTTCGGCGTAAGCAAAAAGAGATTGTTCTTCTGAAAGTTCAGAATAAATTCCTACAGTTTTTTCTCCGGATTTTTTCAGTTCTTCCAGCCAGTTTTCTGAGGGAATTAAATCTAAATATCTTTGAACGTATTTTTGAAAATCAGTCATAAATTATGAATAATAAGTAATTGGTAATGAGTAATATTTAATAACAATTAAGATTTCGTAAACCGTTACATTATGAAATCTTCCATTCGTAAAAATTCACTTCATCGTAGATTTCGAATCCGCAGCTTGGGTAAAGCTTGTTTCCGATATCGTTGGATTTTCCGGTTTCCAGAAGAATTCCGGCGGCATCGGTTGATTTTGCCATTTCTTGGGATGCTTCAATCAGTTGTTTTGAAAACCCTTTTCCACGATAATTTTCATTCACATATAAATCATTTAACAGCCAATACCGTTTCATTCTTGTAGATGAAAAAAGTGGATACAACTGAACAAAACCGACTAATTTCCCTTCATTTTCAGCAACAAAAATTTCAGAATCCCTGTTTTCAATTCTTTCTGTTAAAAATTTTTCTGCGGCAGGAATATCGGAATCTTTATGGTAAAAAATTCTGTACTGATCGAACAGTTCAGCTAATTGCTGTACATCTGCAAGTTGGACTTTTCTTGTCATAATGGGAGTTTAAAAATTTGTCAAAGCGCAAAAAACTTTATAAAGCTTTAACAAAGTAGATTATAAATGATGATCGTAGCTGAGAACGCGCTTCATTTTCCAGTTTTTTCCGTCCAGAATCCAGAGAATGGTAAATTTTGCACGGCTTCCCTTGTTCCATTTTCCGTTGTAAAATTCAGCAAAATCATGCTCTCCTTCCTGAATGAAAGCATACAGAACATTATTATTGTACAAAGGATATACTTTCATGGAATCTGGAATCAGTTCGCGTTTCACTTTGTTGGGGCCGCCACAAATATTATTTTTAATGGAGGCTTTGAAAGCTTCTTTTCCGGAAGTAATTCCACCTTTATCGTGGTAGAATTCCAAGTCGTTGCTTACAATAGAATCATAATGAGAAAGATCGCATTTATTGAATCCGACATCGAATATCAGACTGTCTAATTTTTTTGCCGTTTTGTACAGTTCATCGGTATTTTTAACCTGAGAAAAGGCAATCTGGCTTACCATTAACAGGAATAAAATCTGGATCTTTCTCATTATGTTTTTATTTTAAAATGTTGTTCAACACTCTGTCATTCTGACGTTAGGAAGAATCTTTTTTAATAAATTTCTGAATTTCTATTCCAACGTTTGTCATTCCGCAGGAATCTTAGCTCTAATTTTTTCAAGCGACTTTCTAATACTATCTAAAGATCCTTTCGGGATGACAAACTTTAATCGTATTTTTCAAATACTGAAAGAATTGACTACAATCTTAGCCACGATTGCAACGGCATCCTTTTGTGAAGCAAAGCGTAGCAAAAGATATAGTGGAAAGCGGGAAATAGCTCCAAAAATTTAAATAAATTCTATTTAGATTCTTTACTCCAATTCGTTCTATACAGAATGGCAAAGTGTTATAAATTGTTTTTAAACTAAGAAAAAGCTCTTTCCAGATCTGCGATAAGATCTTCTGCATCTTCGATTCCTACGCTTAAACGAACCAAATCGTCTGTAATTCCCAATTCTGCGCGTTTTTCTGCAGGAATTGAAGCATGAGTCATCAAAGCAGGATGATTCGCAAGAGATTCTACTCCACCCAAAGATTCAGCTAAAGTGAATACTTTTACTCTTTCTAAAAATTTGATGGCATCTTCTTTTTTACCTGATTTGAAAGTGAAAGAAACCATTCCTCCGAAATCTTTCATCTGAGATTTTGCCAGTTCGTGCTGCGGATGCGATTCTAATCCCGGATAAATTACCTGATCTACAGCAGGATGAGATTCAAGGTATTTTGCAACAGCCATTCCGTTTTCAGAATGTCTCTGAACTCTTAAAGCCAGTGTTTTAATTCCTCTCAACACCAAATAAGAATCGTGAGGTCCTAAAATTCCTCCGCTTGCAAACTGAATGAAGTGTAGTTTCTCTCCCAGTTCTGCATCTTTTGCAATTAAAGCTCCCGCAATAACATCGGAGTGACCTCCCAAGTATTTTGTTGCAGAGTGCATAACGATATCGGCTCCCAGATCAATCGGTCTCTGAAGATAAGGCGTTGCAAAAGTGTTATCCACTGCAACCAGAATATCTTTTCCTTTTGCCACTTCAACAACTGCTTTAATGTCAACCAGTTTCATTAAAGGATTGGTTGGCGTTTCTACCCAGATTAATTTTGTTTTATCTGTAATAACGTCATTGATTTTAGAAACATCATCAAAATTCACGAAGGTAAATTTCAACTGATATTTTTCGAAAAGTCTGGTGAACATTCTGTATGTTCCTCCGTACAAATCGTCTACTGCAACCACTTCATCTCCCGGATTTAATAATTTTAAAACACAGTCGATTGCCGCCAGACCGGAACCGAAAGCCAGACCTCTCGCTCCGTTTTCGATGCTTGCCAAAGAGTCTTCCAAAGCCTGTCTTGTAGGGTTTGCCGCTCTAGAATATTCGTAACCGGAATGTACTCCCGGACTTTTCTGTGCGAAGGTAGATGTTAAAAATACAGGTACATTCACAGAACCTGTTGCAGATTCGTGATGCTGTCCTCCGTGTATTACTTTTGTATTGAAATTCATTGTTTTATATTTTTGATTTGAAGCTGGGGATGATGGAAGCTGGATGCTTTTGTAAACTTCCAACATCAGGCTTCCCTCATCCAGCTTTTTTTACATTTTTATCGCCGATTTTACTGCGAACTCTTCTGCCATCTGCTCCAACCATTGTGCCACATCTTCTTCTCCTGTTGCTCTTTGGTAGGTATTTCCCATAGAAACAAGTACCTGATGAATGAACATTTTCATCTGATCCACCGGCATTTCTTTTGTCCAGAGATCAATTCTCAAAGCTTCCATATTTTTTTCGTCCCAAACGGAGATCATGGTTGCCTTTGTTTCTTCTTTTTCAATTCCGCCGTCCTGTGCGTTCCAGGTGATATTTTCCGGAATGTGGTTTTCATCCAGTTCTACATCTATCGTAATCTGAGTTTTTCTCATAATTTTCTATTTATTCTACTGTATATTGTTTGTCGAATATTTTACATTCAGCGTATTACTTTTTATTTTACTTTCGGTTTATAGCCCGACTGGTTAAAGATCACCGTTGCATCCAATCCTAAGAAATCCTGAAGTTTGGTTTCCGGTTTCTGTTTTAGATATTCTTTACAGATCTGCCATCCTGTGAAAATGGCAATCTGCGGAGAAGATTCGTTATCAATTTCCGTATAAAATTTCGAAAATGGTCCCGGAGCGATAAAACGGTCTTCCAATCTGTGATCGTCTCCAAAAATGATATTATTTTCTACGAAATAATTCCAGATGTTAGCTTCGTTGGAGACTGCCCATTCATACTGCTTCTGGGTGTAGTTCATTTTCAGATATTCCGGATAAGTAGGCAGAAATGCATCTTTAAGAATCATGATTTTACCATTGAGAATCATCATATCTATAAATTTCTGATGATCCGGAGATTCTTTTACAAAACCTTCCGCGAAAATCTGTGCGACTTTCGGAACAATATTATTCGGGTTCATGGATTTCTGGAAGTACATTTCCAAACCTTTATAATTGGGATTTCCGTCTCCCATAAAACCTGTAATATCAATAAAAAGCTGATTTCCCTTCGCATCATAAAAAATCGGATCCTGAACCATCTGCAAAGCCGATGAAAATAAAAATACTTTCGGACTTTTAAAGGAAGGAAAATAAAATCTGATGTGCGAAAACAAATCCTGAAGATCGGTCTGCAGTTTTTTCTGATCTATTTTTGCGACTGCTTCCTGGTAAATTTTAATTTCTTCAGCATCTACTCTTCTTTTGGCAAAATCTGCATCGCTTACCGTTCCCTGAAACCAAGGAAATTTAGCTTTAAAACTTTCCGACGAAACATTCGGATCGTAAAGTTCCTTGGAAATATCTGTAATTTCTACTTTTTCCGCCGGACTTGTAATTTCTACGTTCCATTGATTCTGAGATTCTTTTTTGCAGGAATTCAATCCTAAAATTAATACTAAAGAAAGTGCAGTAATTCTGAAAATCTTCATACTTTTACATGAAATTTAAGTGTACAAAAATACGGATTTAAACATAATGTACTGATGAAAAATAAAATAATTCCGATCCTCATTCTTATTTTCTCTGTATCCTGTTTTTACAGCCAAAGCCTTATTTTTAAAGATAAAAATCTTGAAAAAGCGGTGATTGAAAATTTTGATCTGAACAAAGACGGAAAAATAAATCAGTTTGAAGCCGACAGAATTGAAAATTTATTTTTAGTGAATAAAGGGATTACCAATACCGAAGATCTGCCGTATTTTAAAAATGCTAAAATGATCGTGCTGGACGATAACAGCATTTTAAATCTTTCCCTGAAAAATATGGATCATCTGCAGCTTTTTTCCTGTACAGGATGCAAAATTTCAAATTTTAAGGCAGAAAATCTAAAAATTCTGGCTTCACTGTATCTCGACAACAATCAGATTGAAAATATTTCGCTGAAAACGACACCCAGAATTGATCAATTAACCGTATCTTTAAATAAAATAAAGACCATTGATCTAAGCTCGCTTAAATATTTGAAAAAGTTAAATCTTGAGCATAATCTGATTCAAAAATTAGATATTTCCCAAAATATAAATCTGGAAACCTTAAACGTGACGAAAAATCCGATCAAGGAAACAGACATTAAAAAAGGAGCAGCCAATGTAACGATTTTCGGATTTCAGCAACAGTAATTTTATGCATTTAGAAACACAAAGACTTATTCTGAGAAAATTTGAAGAAACAGATGCAGAACGTCTGTTTCTCCTCGACTCCGATCCTGAAGTGATGAAATACATCGGAATACCTCCTCTTTCCGACATCACCGAATCTGAAAATGTAATTAAAATGATTCAGCAGCAATATCTTGATAACGGTGTCGGAAGACTTGCAGTAATTGAAAAAGAAAGCGGACTGCTGATCGGCTGGAGCGGACTGAAATTAATTACTCAGGAAATAAACGGTTACAATAACATTTACGATCTCGGCTATCGTTTCATCCCGGAATACTGGGGAAAAGGTTATGCGCTGGAATCGGCAAAAGCTTCGCTTGATTTTGGATTTAATGATCTGAAAGCTGAAACCATTTATGCTCATGCCCATTCTGAAAACGAAGGTTCCAATCATATTTTAAGAAAATTAGGCTTTGAAAAAACCGGCGAATTCACCGAACCGGACGGAATTTGCTTCTGGTATGAACTTCAACATCAAAATTACATCAAATAAACATTCAGAATTTTTAATTTTGAATTTCTTTACATAAAACAGACAAAAATATAAACAATGCAGACACAAAAAGTTATAGACCATATTGTAAACTGGCTGAAAGATTATGCCGTAAAAGCAAAAGTAAACGGATATGTAATCGGAGTTTCGGGAGGTGTGGATTCGGGTGTCGTTTCTACGCTTTGTGCGATGACAGGACTTGAAGTTCTTGCGCTGGAAATGCCGATCCGTCAAAAAGCCGATCAGGTAAACAGAGCGCAGGATCATATTGAGGATCTGAAAAAGAAATTTCCAAACGTAAAATCAGAAACCATTAACTTAACTCCTGTTTTCGAAAGTTTTGAAAATATTGTCAGCGCACATTCAGAAGGAAATCCTAATAACAATCTGGCTCTTGCGAATACAAGATCACGTTTCAGAATGCTTAATTTATACTATTTCGGGCAGCTTCACGGACTTTTGGTGTGCGGAACAGGAAATAAAGTGGAAGATTTCGGAATCGGTTTCTACACCAAATACGGCGACGGCGGTGTGGATGTTTCTCCAATCGCAGATCTTTACAAAACGGAAGTTTACGAACTGGCGAGAGCTTTAAATTTAATTGAAAGCATTCAGAATGCAATTCCTACGGACGGACTTTGGGATGCAGAAAGAACGGACGAAGACCAAATCGGGGCAACCTATCCTGAACTGGAAAAAATTCAGAAAGAATACGGAACAAAAACAGCAGAAGATTACGAAGGCAGAGATAAAGAGGTTTTCCAGATTTTCGACAGAATGCATAAAGCGGCAAAACATAAAATGGTTCCGATTCCGATCTGCGATATTCCGGAAGACTGGAGAGCATAAATTAATGTAACAATTTAAAAGTTTAACTATGTAACAATGGATTGCTAAACAGATAGATTGATACATTGAAGTTGTTTAAACTATTTCAGAATTAACCGCAAAAGTCACAAAAGATGAATTAAACTTTTATTTAAAGTTGATCATTATAAATGAAAAAGTTCACAATAGTGTTTAAAAATCTTTGATTTTTATTCTTTTGAGTGCTTTGATTATTATAGAAATTCGCTTTAAGATTGTCTTTTGTACTTTTGCGGTTTAATAAAAGTTTAAACAAACTTATTGTTACATTTTTTAATTTAATACTATGAATGGTAAAATAAGATCTGTCTTTTTCATTTGTTCAGGGCTTCTTTTCGGGATGTCTGTAATGTACGTTTATAATAACTTTATTGCGGATAAAAAGGAAAATTCCTCGAAAAATCCAAGAATTGAATACGGCAGTTCTGAGATTTCGGGTTCAGCATATTCGAATCAGGAATCTATCGATCAGTTGACGGAAGAAAGGAAGGTTATTGCTTACGTTAAACAAAATCATCAGCTTCCTGAATATTACATCACCAAAAATGAAGCAAGAAAGATGGGTTGGAATCCTTCCAAAGGGAATCTGTGTGAGGTTTTGCCCGGAAAAGCAATTGGCGGAGATCACTTCAGCAACAGGGAAAGAACATTACCTGAAGATGAAAAGTATTTTGAAGCGGATGTAAACTATCATTGCGGAAACAGAAATGCAGACCGGATTGTTTTCACGAAAGACGGCGATGTTTATCTCACGAAAAACCATTATAAGAGTTTTGAAAAGCAGTAATTTTTATCATCTGTTGTTCTGTTTGCTTGTAGTATTTTCATGTTCAGAAAAAAAGCAGAAAATTATAGAAAAAGACAAGGAAACAACAATTTTGATCCAGCCATTTAAAGATATTGAAACAGAAAAAGTAAACTTTATAGCCAAAGAAATAGCAAAGATTTGCCCGAATGTGAGAATTCTGAAGCCTATCGATTTTCCTGAAAACACTTACTATAAACCCAGAAACCGATACAGAGCTGATTCCATTATTTCATATTTGGATAAAAAAACGAAAGATGGTTTCGTTATCATTGGATTAACCTCAAAAGATATTAGCGTAACTAAAGGAAAAATAAAAGATTTCGGAGTGATGGGTTTAGGATTCCGACCCGGAAAAGCCTGCGTTGCATCCGACTTCAGATTAAACAAACAAAATTCTAATGAACAGTTTTTTAAAGTTGCCATTCATGAGCTTGGACACACACAAGGCTTAAAACACTGTCCGACAAAAATATGTTTTATGAGAGATGCAGAAGGCAAAAATCCTACAAACGAAGAAAAGGAATTTTGCGAAAAATGTAAAAATGTTCTAATAAGTAAAAACTGGAAATTTAATTGATATGAGTACAATATATATAGATTTTACGGACATCGGAGATTATGAAGATTTCTATGCCCAACTGAAAGAAAAGATCAAACTTCCTGAGCATTTCGGAGATAATCTGGATGCACTTTCTGATGTGATTACAGGAGAACTGGAAATGCCCCTTCACATTGAGTTTGTAAATATGACGGTCGATCAGCTGGAAACTTTTGAAGATCTTCTTCTCACGCTTGAAGATGCTGAGGAAGAAATGGAAGACTTTACTTTCACTTATTTCCTCGAACAGTATGAAGATGACGATGATGATCTGATTGAAGACCAAGAATAAAATAAATGACAAAAAACGCGGAATAATCTGCGTTTTTTTATTTAATAAAGTTTTTAATATCCAATGAAAATGCTCAAAATACTGCCGATTCATCACTTAAAATCAAGGCATCTTTAAGGCATCTGTGTGGTATTAATAAATTTTTAACAAACCTTTCAAATTGTTAATTTTAGATCAAATTAATAATAAAGGCTTATGATCATTTGTGAAAACCTTTTGTTTTCTCATGGCGCTGAACTGCAACACTATAATTCCGGCGATTATATTTTTAAAGAAGAAAGCACTCCAAAATACTATCTGCAGATAAAGTTCGGAACGGTAAAATTAAGCAGCTTTCTGGAAGACGGCAAGGAATTTATCCACGGAATTCCTTTCGATGGTCACTGCTTTGCCGAAACATATATTTTCCACAGCAGAAAGTATGCAGTAAGTGCTGTTGCGGTTACAGATTGCGAAATCATCAGGCTGGAAAAAAATAAACTGATTAAACTCGTATTAGAAAAGCCCGAACTTCTCCTTAAAATATATTCTTACACTGCGGACAGAATGCGCTACAAACATATTACTTCGGCTCCGTTTTCTTTCCGGGATCCGATTACAAAGCTTAATCTCCTTATGTCCCACGTGAAAGCTCATTTCGGTTTTGAAGAACAGTTTTCTTTTCCGGTTCCTTACACCAGACAGCAATTAGCCTCGCTTACAGGAATGCGCATAGAGACTGTGATCCGCGCAATCAAAAAAATGGAACAGCAGAACATTGTAAAAATAGACAATAGTAAAATTTTTATTTAAAAAAAATCCTTAACCAAACAGTCAAGGATTCATTATCTTTTTTGAGTAAAATATTATTTGCCAATAACTTCCGTAATCGGATTCCCGACATTTCCACTCGGAAACTGTATTTTAAGCAATGAAGAAACGGTAGGTGCAATATCCGTCATGAAATAAGCTTTATTGCTTTCACCATGCTGAATTCCCCATCCCATAAAAATTAACGGAATATGCGAGTCGTAAGAATTCCATACACTGTGTGTTGTTCCTGTTTTTGAATACGGAGGAAGCATGGAATCATGTGAAATCAACTGAATATCACCGCTTCTCTGCCTGTTGATCCCGTTAATAATTCTCTGCTTAATCGGTTCAGGAATAGAAGATTCTGAAACTTTATTTACAGGAACAGCATATAAATCTGAAGGATCACTCTCAATTTCTTTTACGGTGAAATCTACAACGTCTTCTAATTTGATATTGTTTTCTTTGAGTAATTTTCTGTCGAAATAAATCTGGTAATTATCCACCGCATTAATTAATTTATCAACCCCGAATTTTTCTTTTAATTTAAGATTGACGTTTTTATCCATTCCGTCTCCGAAGAAACCTGTCGTAATTTTATGTTCCTGTAAGAATCCTACAGAATGGGCACCGCCATGATCTGCCGAAAGAAAAACAGTGTACTGTCCTTTTCCTACTTTGGAATCCAGATAACTGAAAAACTGAGCTAAATCTTTATCGAGTCTCAGATAAACATCTTCCACTTCTATAGAATTCGGACCAAATTTATGTCCTGCATAATCCGTTGATGCCAAATTGATGGCTAACATATCCACAATATCGTCTCCTCCTAACTTTTCACCTTCTATTGCGGCTTCGGCTAATTTCAGCGTTAATGTATTTCCGAATGGCGTATAACGGATATTGTCCTTTTTAGCCTGATAATCTGCGGCTAAATTGCTGTAAGGAAAAGTAGGGGTTTTGGCACTTCCCAGCAATCCTTCCCACGAAGAATTATCAGGTGAACTTTCTGTATACTGATCAATCGGAAGTAAGGTATTCCAGCCGTTGGCAACCAATTTATCCGGTAGATCCTGAGAATTGAAGGTTTTTACCCACTGTGGAAGATCATTCATGTACCAAGAGCTTGTAATAAAGTCTCCTGTGGAATCATCAAACCAGAACGCTCCGTTCGGCGTGTGTCCGGCCGGTAAAATGGAAGCTCTGTCTTTTAAAGAAACCCCGATTACTTTACCCTGAAAATTGGTTGCAAGTCTCAATTCATCGGTAACGGTGGTAGACCATAGATTTTTCGGAGAATGGCTTCCCACTTTTGCATTGGCTGTTCCTACAGGCTTTACACTTTCATCTGTAGTACAATAAACATTTTGTCCGGTTTCTTTATCCATCCAGTCGTTTCCTGCGATCCCGTGAATTGCAGGAACGGAACCTGTGTAAATACACGTGTGTCCTAAAGCCGTAACAGTAGGAACATACGGGATATGAACATTATTTAAAGAATATCCTGTATTTAAAAGTCTTTTGAAACCGTCGTTTCCATATTTGTTGTAAAAACGGTACAGATAATCCCATCTCATCTGGTCTACGACTAAACCTACTACAAGTTTTGGTCTTTCCAACTGAGAATTTTTGTTCTTCTGTGCATTGATTGTAAGTACGGACAAAAAAGCAGCCGCTGCAACCGAAATTTTCCTAAGCATCCCGTAAAATTTTTATTGAGGACAAATTTACGGGTTTTGAAAGTTTTGATGTGTGAAATTTTATTTAATTTTGATTAAATAACTATTACCTGACACTTAATGACGGAAGAAGAAATTCATCTTCATCAAAATTTCTTTGAAAACTGTGCGAAAGAATACAGAAATCTGGCAAAAGAACTCATCTTTATGCTTGTTGAAATTAAAAAAATCAAACTCAACGAAGATTTCCCATTTCTCACGTTTAACAAATTGAAAGAAAACCCGAAATTAAGCCGTGGAAAGGTACAGGATTGGAATTTCTTTATACACGGTTATCACTGTCATTTTATCCACACAAAAACCAGACACGAAGTTGAAGCACCTTTTATGTTCGGAATGGATTTTAGTGATCTTGATCCTTATTTCTTTTTTTTATTTATCGAAACAAATCCTGCCTACCAGCCTCTTCCGTTCACCATTCGGGATAAATTTAAGGATGGTGAAAAAGTCTTAAAAATAATGCTTGAATTGGGTTTGTTTGAAAAAATCAACTCAAATATTGAAGAACATTCCGGAATTGCTGTAAAAGACAGAGAAAAAATCCAAATAAAACTCTATAATGAAGAAATGCATAAAATAGGGAATAAAACGAAATTTAACCTTCTGAAAATGTTCGGAATCAAAAGATTTTAATTAGTTTTGAAAGAACCACAAATATGTAAATATGTTTCGTAACAAAAACTTTTTAATCATGAAAATTTTCAGACCTTTTCTTTTTTCGATATCCTTGTTGTTATTCGGATGGCTGTTTATTAGCAATATTAACCTCATTAATGTTGCCGCCACGCTGAATAAAGCAGAAATCAATTCTGAAATCGGAAAGGTAAATGCATTCAGCAATATTGATCAGCTGAAGGAGTTTACCATTAAAAAAATTAACTCTATGGAAGTAATTCGGGAAAGATTTTCGGAAAATGCCATGATAAGAATCGCTGTTATCTCAGTTCTTGTCCTGATCCAGATTCTGCTTTACGCTACAAAAGGTAATTTTCATGCTCAGAATTCTAAGTTTTAACCCATGGAAATCAGAAAACTGACGGTATTTGAAGAAAATTTCATTCCTGATACTGATTTCAACAGCTACGAAACCGAAAAGATTTTTGTGGTTTCGGCAATTGAATCGAAAAACACTTTTGAATTTAATCTGAGAGAGAAAAATCAATATTATCAAAAGATCTGTAAAACAGAACTTCATGATATTGAACATTTAAACGCGATAGCACAGCAAGGTCATTCTTTCGGAATTTTTGAAAATGAGGAACTTATTGGATGGATTATCTGTGATTACAGAAGGAAAAATAACAGTCTTTTTATTGAGAATTTGTGGATTCATAAAAAGTTCAGGAAACAAAATCTTGGGAGATTGCTGATTAAAAATATTAATCGTGAAGCCAGAGAACTGCAGTGCAGAATGGTGGAAGCAGAAACCCAGAACACGAATTATCCTGCAATAAAGTTTTTTCAGAAAGCAGGATTTCAGTTTACAGGGATCAATACAAAACTGTATAACAACTCAACAGAAACGGCTTTGTTTATGAGCTTTGAGCTGATGTAATAAATTTTCACTTTCTGTTAAAATTTAACTTATCCACAGTTTTTAAAAGTTATCCACAAACAACTAACAATTTTAAGAACCGATATGATTTCAAAAGCTTACATTCAGGAATATGGCAATGGTAAAACAGAACCTGAATTTCTGGAGGTAAAAAACGTTTTGGAATCAAGAGGAGTTGACTGCGAATTTTTTACTATCAAAAAATTACATCGAAATCAGATCCGGCTTAATAAAGAAACGCTGATTGTTGGAGATCATTCATCAATGTTATATACTTTCAAAAGATTGGGGATCAGTTCATTCACCTCATCTTATCCTCAAAGTTTAAGACCTTATTTAAAGCGAACTGTTTGGGAAACAACCTTGAAAAAACTCATGATGCAAAGTCATGAAGAATCTTTAAACACTTTTGTAAAGCCAAAATCTAAAACCAAGCTTTTCACAGGATTTGTAATCAATTCACAACATGATCTTCTCCGTCTGGAATCATTTTCAAAAGAAACAGCTTTATTCTGTTCATCTGTTGTTGAATGGCTTTCTGAATTTCGGGTTTTCGTGAATCAGTCAGAAATTGTAGGAATAAAAAATTACAGTGGCAACGAAAATCTTCAGTTGGATATGGATATGGTAAAAACTGCCATTAAAGATTTCGAAAATTCAGACGAAAGAACAGATGCTTACGGAATAGACTTCGGAATTCTGAGCAGTGGAGAAACTGCATTAGTTGAATGGAATGATGGTTTTGCACTGGGTTCTTATGCTTTGGACAAGGAAATTTATACAGATTTGATTTTGAGTAGGTGGGAAGAAATTTTACAAGAAAGTAATTTAAATCTGTAACTATGGTTTTCCGTAATTTCATCTAATTTTATATAATTATATTTGAAACAATAATATCATGAACCTTACCAATGAATGAAAGAATACTTTTAGCATCATACGCAATAAGAATTAAACACAAAAAAGAAGATGCATATTTAAGCGCCTTTAATGGGGTAGATGATTTTTATAATTTTTTAAAAAAATTTTTTGATTATATATTTAGAAATGTAAATCAGTTAAAGGATAGAGCTGGAAACGAAAATATTCATTTAACATTGGATGAAATACCTATATCAGATGATTCTAAAAGAATATTTTACGGATACTTTTCAAGTGGAATAAGTGGTGATAAATATAAAGTTAAGGATTTAGCAACAAACACAACTTTAATAAATGTTGATAGAAGAAATCATGCTTCTTTCAGAGACGTATTTTTTTACTTTTATATTCCAAAAAATAAATCAATTGGTTATTTAATTTTACAACGTAAAACTCATTTTGGAATAAAGACCAAACTTACACCTGCATTAAATAGTTTTTTAGCAAAAGAAGGCTATATGGAAAATTATTTAGAACTTAAAAATATTGTACATATTTCTGTTTATGAACATATGATGAAGTTCGGAAAACTGAAAAAGGTCGAATTAGTTAAAAATAAAATCCCTAATAATTTAGAAGATTATATAAATAATGATGAAAATTATCAAAAAACTAAAGGAACTTTTAGAACTTCTTTTACAAGTAGAACTTCATTACCTAATAATTGGAAAACATATATAGATAAATTATTAAGAAAGGAATTAAATGAGACAGTAGAAATTGATGGTTTAGATGATAGTTTTACAGATTTAGAATTTCAACTTGATTTGAATGGAAAACAAAAAACTTTTTACATAAAAAATCAACAAAGAGTTCAACCTGACATTGACGTAACCAATAGTATTGAGTTTGAGAATGAGACTCCAAAAACAGAATCATTAGTTCAAAATGCTAAAGAATTGATAGACGATATTATAAAATTAGTTCCTAAAAATGTTTAGTAGAATAAACGTAATTAAAATAATCAAAGCTCATTATAAAAGTTTGAGTAGTTTGAATGGAAATAAAATCACCTTTTCGGATTTAATTTTATTTATAATTATTCCTTTATTTGTATCTGCATATTTAGGAATCAAAGGTATCTCAATGAAGTCCCAAATCTCAAATCTAGTTACTGCATTATCAATTTTGGCTGGATTCTTATTTAATTTATTAGCGATCATTCATAATTCGTTGGGAAAAATAAAAAATGAGATTAGGGCTAGAAATTTAGATGAAGATGCTTTAAAATTAAGATTTGCTAATGAAATTCACGCAAATATTTCTTATAATATTTTAATTGCTATAATAACTGTTGTTTCTTTAGTCTTATATGGATTAAATATAGAATTTGTAGACCTTAAGATCAATAAAATACTTTTGACAATAATTAATTCTACTTGCATTTTCTTAATGATACATTTTTTATTTACTTTACTTATGATTTTAAATAGAATTTACATATTACTCGATAAAGAATAAAAATCCGCGCCCGAAGGGCGCGGATTCCTTGTATATAAAGTTTAAAATATTAAAACTTCAGATCTCCATTCACTTCTCTTACCGCATTGGCAGCTTCAGCGAATTTCAACTGCTCTTCAGCAGTAAGGGTTACGTTTACGATTTTTTCTACCCCATTTGCTCCGATAATGGCAGGAACACCAAGGCAGATATCATTTTGTCCGTATTCTCCTTCAAGCATTAAAGAACATGGGATCATTTTTTTCTGGTCACAAGCAATTGCCTGAACCATTACAGAAACTGCTGCTCCCGGAGCGTACCAAGCTGAAGTTCCTAATAATTTGGTAAGCGTTGCACCTCCTACTTTAGTTTCTTCAATAACGTATTTCTGTTGTTCAGCATCTAAGAATTCTGTTACAGGTACTCCGTTTCTTGTTGCTTTGCTTAATAGAGGAAGCATTCCTGTATCACTGTGAGCAGCGATTACCATTCCGTCTACATCAGAGATCGGAGCTTCTAAAGCTTCTGCCAATCTGTACTTGAATCTTGCAGAGTCTAATGCACCACCCATTCCGATGATTTTATGCTTAGGAAGACCTGAAGTTTTGTGTACCAGATAAGCCATTGTATCCATTGGGTTAGAAACTACGATGATGATTACTTCCGGAGAATGTTTTACTAAGTTTTCAGTAACTTCTTTTACGATTCCCGCGTTAATTCCGATTAATTCTTCTCTCGTCATTCCCGGTTTTCTTGGAATACCTGAAGTAATAACCGCTACGTGAGAACCTGCAGTTTTGCTGTAATCTCCTGTTGTTCCGGTAATTTTTGTATCGAATCCGTTAAGCGATGCTGTCTGCATCAAATCCATTGCCTTACCTTCTGCGAAACCTTCTTTAATGTCTACTAAAACTACTTCTGAACAGAAGTTTTTCATTGCGATGTATTCTGCACAGCTTGCTCCTACAGCGCCTGCACCTACTACAGTTACTTTCATAATATACTTAATTTATTGTTTTTTAATGGTATTACGAAACTTTGCAATTTCATAATATAACTTTTAAAATTTATTTATTTGAATTGTTTGTTTACTTTTGGCTTACAATTGAAAACTCCCAAATTTAACAATTCCTGAAAAATTAGGCAATCTTTCAGGAATTTAATTATCTTTAAAAGTGATATTTATGTTGTAGACAGCAGTTAACGGACATTTAGAAGAAAGGCATACAGTTTTTTAGCCCCCGATAAAACCTCATCATAATTTTTCTCAGAAACCTCATTATCAAGAACTTCCTTAAAGTTCTTCCACATAAATCCTGTATTTTCACGGTAACAGCCGAAAAAGTTGAACGTAACATCATCAAATCCTTCCGTTCTGGAAAGCTGTTTTGCAATAACATTTCCTCCCAGAGTAGAACCTTCAATAACGTACATTGCTCCTAAAGCTTCATTTTCATTTGAAAAACTAAGCTCTTCAGAAACCTGCTGATTTTTCATATCCAGACTTTTAAGATCCTGCTCAATCAAAGGAAGCTTTTTTCTTTTCTCAAGCTGTAAACTTTCTGAGAATTTTTCTGAAAGACTGTTGAAAATTTTATCTTCGGAATGAAGAAGCATCAGGTAATTTCTGCCAATGATCTTTTTATAATCTTCCAGCGTAAAAGTTCTGTCGAATATTTTTTTAGAGTTAAAAAGTTTTTCCGCGGCATCGTGAAATTCTGCCGTATTTTGTTTTAGATATTCAGATACCATAACGGAATTTTAAAGTAATTTGTAATTAAGGTTTTTTGAAGGTAAGAATGAAAGTCGTCCCGTTTTTACTGCTTTCGTAATCTACGCTTCCGCCAAGTCTCTGCATGATTCTGTGCACGATCGATAATCCTACTCCGTTTCCTTTAAACTTTTTCGCATTATCCATTCTGTTGAAAATTTTAAACATTTTATGCTTATTTTCTTCCGGAATTCCGATTCCGTTATCTGCAATTCTGTAGACTACCATATTCTCTTCTTCCTGTCCTCCTATGATTACTTTTGGATTTTCCTGATGAGAAGAATATTTGATGGCGTTATTGATGATATTCAGGAACGCCTGATGAAGCATGGTTTTATCGGCAAGAACATCCGGACATTCATTGATGATAACTTCACTTTCGGAAGTATCAAAAGTTATTTTTGCATTTTCGGCGATCTTTGCAATGGTTTGTGCGGTCTGTAATCTTTCCAGTTCTATTTCGCTGTGTTTGGCACGGCTTAACTGGAGCACATCATGCATCATTTCCGCCATATTATCGATTTCTTCGATGATGGAATTGATTTTATTTCTGCTTTTATCCGAACCGTCCGTAAGACTTTTCAGAAGCATCTGAGCATTAAGTTTCATTACCGTAAGCGGCGTCCCCAGATCATGAGAAATCGTGTAAGAAAAACTGTCGAGTTCTTCATTCACTTTTTTAAGCTCATCATTAAGCCTTTTAATGGTAATGTAATTTTTATGAGACGTTTCAAGGATTAGATCACGAACTGCCTGTAATGCCGCAACGTTTCTGGAGTTCCATCTTTTGGAATTTCCTTTGATGTCTTCGGTAAAAATATGAAAAGAAGTTCTGGGAGAAACCACTCGTGTTTCCTCTCCGTTTTTCACAATTACATCGATCTTCTTTTCAGGATTTCCCGCCCAGTTTATGTGTTCATCAAATTCTTTACGGAACCAGATCAGCAGATTATTTTTAGACTTTTCTATGAAATAAAAAGCCACTCCAGCACACTTTTCATCAAGATCAAGGTCTTTTCCGTGATCTTTCAGAAAACTTCTGCTGAGATAGATATTTTCGTCTATATTTTTATGCGCCCACTGTACAAGATTTTCAATGATTTCCTGGCGGGGAGTTTCTCCATCGGTAACGATTTTGTCGTCAGCAATAATAGCAAGCCCGTCCGCTTCAGGAAGATCTTTTATCTGAGCTTTATTTTCAATTAAAGAATCGAAAAGATTGTTATATTTTAAAAATTCCTCTTTTAATCTGGAACATTTTTCGTTAAGATACAGACGGTATTCAAGCTCTTTTTTTGCTTTGAAGGACGAGTAGGCATTGGAAGCCAAAGCCGTAAAAATTCCTGCCTGAACACGATCTTCAAGATCAATATGTTTTGGCTCTGAGTTCTGGCAGGTAACCAGCCCCCAAAGATAATCATCAATGATAATAGATATACTGAAACTGGAAGAAGCTCCGGAGTTTTTGATGTACTGACCATGAATAGGTGACATACCACGTGATCCGGAATAGGTAAGATCTATGGTTTCACGGGATTTGCTGAGGATAGGAACAGTCTCCGAATGAACATTGCTGAAAATTCTTTTTCTTTTTTTAAGATAAAGTTCTCTTGCCTGTTTCGGAATGTCGGATTCAGGATAATGCAGCCCGAGATAACTCTCGATATTCTCGTCTCTTTTCTCCGCAATTACTTTTCCCGAACCGTCCATCATGAATTTGTAAACCATCATCCGGTCGTAATTCACGATTTTTGAAAGCGTATTTAAAAGCTGATCCCAGATCTCCTGTTCATCATCAATAATGTAAAAATTATCGTATTTGTTGGAGATCCTTTTGTTGGGATTAACGATAACTTTTTCAAACTCAAGAAAAATATTATCCTTGCTTCTGAAAACAGAAAAATGATATTCTGCACCTCCAATAAAGATTTTATCAAAATAGGTTTCGTTTTCTCTTTTCGTAAAGTCGGATAAAGAATTATAAATATCAGAATCTATAATGCTTTTAAAGCTTTCCGGAAAATCCGTAAGCTTCTTATCAAAAAGCTGATCTGCATTTTCGATATTAAATATATCCTCAATATTCTTACTAAAAAAAGCTATGGAATGAGACTTTGCATCAATGCCAATCAGATAACCAAAACTTTGTAAGTAGCCCGGAATATGAATAGGCTCTTCATGACACTCAACAAAATTCATATAATGTTTTGACCTATCAAATATACGACTTTTTTAATCTAAATGGATTTTTTCTATACAAACACATACCACATAAATTTATAAAAATTCAACAAAATATGAGTTTTAAAGAATATTTTTCTTTGTTCATAGGATATACAGAAAATTCAAAACCGGAATTGCAAAAACTACCTTTAACTAAATTTAACCATAAACCGTTATAAATTTTCCCAATTAGCATAAATATACCATATTCATTAAAAATTTTCACCAAAACACCTTTATTTATACAAAAAAAAACACCCATTATTTAAACTTTCAAAATAATGGATGTTTATAAATTATTTTCTGTTTCCTACTTCAGAGAAATCTCAGTCTGTAAAAATGTGAATTCTTATAATTATACTTCTTTTTCGAAATAAAGCATATAATATTTTCCATTTTCGTCTTCACCCTGTGCAATTTTCTGTCGGTCGCCGTGGATGTAGATGTGGAAGTTTTTGTCTAATTTAATGATGCTTTTAAAATGTCTCTGCGTTTTCTTTACAGCCGCTTCACTAATCGGGAATTCTTCCGCAATGTTAATCTGCATATCCTGTTCGTAATCGGTTTTAAAATTGTTGAAACTTTCTATTACGTGTTCGTCGCCCAAAACCTCAGCAGCAAATTCATCCAGCTTAAATTCTTCTTTTTCTTTGAAAAAATTGATTGATTTGTTCAAAAAATCTGCCTGATCTGCTTTGGAAACTTCAAATTCCTGAGGCAATTGCTTTGTGATGTAGTCTTTATACACCATTAAAGCTTCCTGTGTATGGAAATATTCGTCGTCGCGCTGTTTTACCTTTAAAAAATCTTCGAACCAGTAATACATATCCCCGTTTTTATTGTTATCCACAACAGAGAGAACGTATCCTGTTTCTTTATCGTTATTATAGATTAAAGCCGCCTTATCTATTTTAGACAAACCGATTCCCTGATCTTTTTCGATGTCGAAAGTTTCATCATTGGGAGCAATTTTAAGGAAAGATTCTCTTTTTTCGGTTTTAAAAATTCCGATCTTGTCTACTCTTTCGGTTCCTTCTCTTTCGTCTTCAAAATATACAATGAACAATTCCCCACCCTGAACTCTCGGGTTTTCAGCAGCTTCAAAGAGATGTTTGGCGATGTTTTCAGATTCCCAGAGGAATTTCGACTTGTCATCAAAAATCTCGGAAACCGAACTGTACACGGGATTATTCACCAGATAAGAATCGCTGTAAAAATGGAAGGTTTCTTCTGATTTAAAGGAACCTAAGAAGTAATTTTCCAGCAGTTCTGCCATTCCTTCTTCCAATTGCAGTTCTTCCTGAGAAAGCGTTAAAGATTCTCCGTTGATTTTATTTCCGACTCTATGTACTACGATTTTTGAAAACATTTCCTGAATATTTTTGGACTGCAAAGATATTAATAAAATCAGACAATCGCGAGGATTTCCATAATGATAACTATGCTATCATTTTGATAAGATTTTGAAGGATTTTAAAAATCAAAATAAATAAACAAAACATTAATAATCAACACTTTAATTTAAATTAAAATTCAAAGGCATTTCTTTGGCAGCATCATTCTCAAAACATAAGAATATGGACTTAAAAACTTTGAACAGAATAGATAAGCTGAGAAGATTAAAAAGCAAAGGACCGCAAACTCCGAAATGGCTGAAACCCTATCATCTTCTGATTGTTGCTTTTTTGGCGGTTTTTACTTTCGGGGCATGTATTAAAATTTTGGAACTTAATCAACAATAATATGAACTATTTAGAAGCTGCACAGGAAATCAAAGAAGTAATTCCTGAGATTGAAAATGAACTGAAAAAGAACAGAAAGCAAAACTCTTATGGTCTTATCCAGACTTTTACAGACAACATCAGATTGAGAATTAAACAAAATGACCGGAATATTCTGTTTCTATGTCTGAAAAAGATGGATGATATTTACAGAAACGGAGATGCTGTTCTTAAAAACGCTGTGGAACATACGTTTATTTTTTCTCTGGACAATTCTACCGCTTTCTGTAGCGAGGAATACCGAAAAATGATCTTTAGTCATATTTCCAAAGATCTTCAGACCGCCTATTCCAGACAAATCTACAGTCATAACATCTGAGTTTATTACATTTTTTGAAGATCTTATTACAGAAGCATCAAAATTTAAAAATAAAACCTCATTAAAAATCAACCGATTATGAAATCTAAAATAAGAAGAATTTCTGACTGGAAAACGCTCCAAACCACCACCAACAGACATAATATTGAAATTCTGGCAACGCACATCGCTGTAATTGTAGGAGTTTTTGTTTTTGCAGCAATTCTGTAAACTTTGGTACAGTTTTCGCCGCAATAGAAAGTGTTACGAAAAATATTAATTATGATGAATGTACAGATGCCAACTATTAATCAAAAAATAGCTAGTGAGTATTTAAAATTTTTCTATCCACCCCTTCGCACAGAAATTACCCAATTGTCTTCTCAGGATAATTTTGCAGGAATTATGCAGGCAACGATTAATTACCTGAAAAAACTTCTTCAGGAAGCTAAGGTAAATATTATTGCCCACCACATCAAACTGATGGAAATGATCTATAAAGGCGGAGATTCTTATGTAAAAGACATGATCGAAAATCTTTTTGTACGGTCTTTTGAAAGTTTTAAAAAGCACGCTAAGATTTCCCACTGGAAACTTCTTTACCAATATATGCCTGTTACTTTTCAGGTGATCTACAACGACCAGCGGAAGCAGGATAAAATCTTTTTCGGAAAGTAAATTATCTTTAAATATAGTTTCGGCGAAGCCTTTGGCTTCGCCGAAACTTTTTAATTCTTCTTTAAAAAAGTCTGTTTGACCGTCTGAAGTTCCTTGTCGTTCATTTTTGAAGATCTTTTAAGTTTGGCAACAAAAGTATCTACTTCTTCAGCCGTTGACGGACATCCCAGATTTTCGTTTTTATCATTGAAAGAATCCGCAAGAACCTCCCCTTTCGGATTCAGGACGAGCCAGAACGGAAGTCCGGCTTCTTTGCCTTTGTACTTTTCCATCAATGCTTCTCCACCGGGATTTTCAAGTTTTTTCTTCTCGCCTATTTCCTGAACATCAACATAAGCCGCAACAAATTTTTTATCAAAAATCGGCTTTGTTTCAGGTAAATTCATGTTCTTTTCCATGACGTGGCACCATTTGCACCATGATGCATGAAACATCAGCAATACATTTTTATTTTTAGATTTAGCTTCGCTCAGCGCTTTGTTTAAAACAACATCCGCTTTTTCCTGAGCAAAATGTAACTGGAATAATAACAAGCCTAAAAGCAATAGAATTTTAGAAATTTTCATTTTGGATCTGATTTAATTTCTACGAATGTAAACATTTTCTTTGTGCTGTAAAATATTCAGGAAAAAAATAAGTTACTCCAATTCTTTTATTTTTGTAAACAAAAAATTTAAAATGAAGTTGAATAGTACAATCTTCTTACTTCTTACAACCTTTTTTTGTGAAGCGCAGATTTCTAAAAAAGTAAAAATGTTAGCCAGACCTTTAGATACAATACAGTATGCAGAATCTTCACATATCGGAATAGGTGGTGAAAGAAGTAAACTGTATGATGATTTCAGAAAATTAGCGAAAATTGCTACCAATGATGAGCTTTTTTATCTGGCAAAAAACGGAAGCAATTCTTTACGATTATATTCCGGAAAAGAACTTTTTAAAAGAAACGATAAGAGATTTCTTGAGATCTATCAATATTATTATGACAATCCTTTATTCATGAAATATATAGATGGCTGTGTTGGAGAAAGAAATGATATTAAATCTTATTTCAAAGGTGAAATTTATTCCGCAAAAGAGATCATT
Organism: Chryseobacterium sp. MMO-72; assembly: GCF_037146035.1. NCBI lineage: Bacteria > Pseudomonadati > Bacteroidota > Flavobacteriia > Flavobacteriales > Weeksellaceae > Chryseobacterium > Chryseobacterium sp. MMO-72. The sequence continues at coordinate 113,245 of NZ_JBBCWG010000011.1, read as the reverse complement.
ACCATTAGAGATTCTATTTTAAAAGAAAAAACAGATAATTTTACTAAAGCTCAATTAAAAAGCATTAATGATGAAGGTTATAAAACCTTGAAAATAAAAAGCGTAGAATATTTTTTAAATGAAATTAAAAAAATTGATTCCGGAAAATAATTTCCGGAAAGCAAAAATCCCCGAGCTTTCGCTCGGGGATTTTCTATATTATCTGACTTATTAAGTCTTATTTCACTTCTTCTAATATAATAACTACTATAAATCAAATAGTTATATTTTTATGGTACAAATATGGTACAAAAAAGTTATTCTTTATTTATGTATTAAATATTTACACATAAAAACCTTCTCAACTAATGGGAGATATTATAATTTACAATCTAACCAATATTATAATTTTTTTGACTTAGAACAGTATTTTATAAATAATCTTTTTTATTGATTTATTTTATAATAAACTTTGTATTCAGATCGCCAGTTTTCAAAATATAAATACCCTTAGGAAGATCTGTAAGAATAATTGTATTATCTTTTTGAAATGGATTTTCAATTGTCTGTACTAATTGACCAGTCATATTATAAATCAAAGCAATTTTATATTGTCCTAGATTTTTTCCGCCTAACACATAAATCTTATTATCTTTTACGGGATTAGGAACGATCACAAGACTTTTTGACAAATCTACATCTGCAACTCCCATATAAGCACCCCAAATTAAAGCGACGAACTCAGGACGATCGATGTATGGATTTCTATTACCTTGGTAAGTGAATGCCGCATTATTTCTTGCTATCTCAAAAGGAGAAACAGGATCTAAATTATTCCACTCGAGTAATTGTTTTAATTCCCATGTCTGTAAGCCAGGGTAGGCTGTACTACCTAATATGTTTCCGCTGCTGAAACCTGATAGCTGCGTCTCGTATCTGGTTACAAAATATAATATCATTCTGGCAATATCACCTTTAAACTCATCAATTGGTTCAAAAACAGTCCCCGCATAACCTGCAGATACTGAACTTCCCAGTTTAGAACCGTTTAGTGATGTAAATGAGGTTGATCCTACTTTTCCAAAAGGATAATTTGATCGCATTCCGTTGACTTTTCCGTCAGTAGGTGTAACAAAATGGACATCAGATCTCATCGGTAAATTCTGATTAAATAAACTTTGCGGTACGACATGTTCTCGGTTGTAACAGTCTCCTTCAACACTATAATTTCCACATTGTTTGACTCCATGATTATAAATATATGGATCTGTTCCTGTCGGATTTTCAGAATACATATCCATTACAGTTCCATCATTTTCGTAGAAATAATCCCTATCTGTGCTTTGAAAAGCTGTCAGCAAATTGCCATAGCCATTATCTTGGTGGCCGTTGGTAATGATAGTTTTCAACTTTGACTTTAAAGAAGCTCCTGATAATCCCGCAGTGCCATCATAATAGTTTGACGGAGCCTGTCCATAAACAGAATTTAATACAAGGCTTACCAAAAGAGTTAGTACAAGTTTTTTCATTTTGATTTAAATAAAGGGTTAATATTATGGTTTAAAAAATTTGTTGATAATTTGTCATTTTCCGTCATTATGAGTGTGTGTTTTTTCCGAAGGATGCGAATGAATCTTAACATATTTGATATTAAAATTGTATACCTGATGAATTACCAAAAGGAGCATAAAAAGAAGCCAGCCAACAATAAAAAAAAGATCTTGAGAAGTAAGCCTGTGCTTACCTCTTCGAATAATTTTTCTTCTAAAACGTCGTTTAAATCCCATGTTCTAAATTAGAAGGTTATCTGATAATTAATCCCAAAAGTATTGCTATGACCATTCTTTTGATAAAGAGGGGCAAGCATAGAGACAGATTTTTTGTTTTTATTAGCTGATAAAAACATATTGATTTTCGGAAATAGCCAATAAGCTAATTCGGTTGAAAGTATTCCTACCCCAGCGCCCGCTACTACATCTGTTACCCAGTGTTTGTTATTAATAACTCTGTAAACACTTGTGAATATTGCAAATGGATATCCTGATAAACTGAGCCAATAATTACTGTCTCTATATTCTCTATACATAAACTGCGCTGTTGAAAAAGCAATTGCTGCATGCCCAGACGGAAAAGACATATTGTTGGATTTATCTGGGCGTTCTTCTCCAATTAAATATTTTGAAGGTATTACGATTGCTGTCGATATTAGCTGCGATGTTGCAAGAATAATTGTTCTTTCTCTTAAATTATGCTTGCCTTTCAAACCTGAAATATTAAATCCATAAACCATCACGGCAGGTATGAATTGGGTATAATTATCCAATGTAGAATTATGAAGATTATGGTCTTTTACTTCTTTTCGTACTCCTGCATCAAATTCTTTCATTTTAGGAATAGCGAAACTCATCGCTCCTATGGATATTAAACTTGTAGGGGCTATAAGTCTCTTATAACTAAAATTATTTTCAGGTTTTTGGACAGCAATCGTATCCCCAATTTTTTCACTTACTGTTAAGCTATCCTGTGCTAAAGCCAAATTGCATACTAGCATAAAAAAAAGAACTGGAATCTTATTTATAATATTGATTATCATTGCATTAATTGAAAAATTAGAGTAAATAGTTTTGTTGAATATTTTCAATAAACAACCTGTTCTCGGTTTGAGAACTTTATTTTAATTGATATTTGTTGGAACTTTTCTTAAGTGATTAGTGAAATTAGAATGCTATGTTATTTTTATTTGAAATTCATTCGTTGGATGCGTACAGCATTTAGAATTGCAATCAATGCAACACCTACATCTGCAAAAACAGCTTCCCACATTGTTGCCAATCCTCCGGCTCCAAGAATTAAAACAATTGCTTTGACCACAAATGCTAAAATGATGTTCTGCCAGACAATTCTTTTAGTTTTTTTGCCAATGTTAATAGCCATTGGTATTTTTGAAGGTTTATCATCTTGAATCACGACATCAGCAGTCTCAATGGTCGCATCACTCCCTAAGCCGCCCATGGCAATACCGACATCACTTAAAGCAACCACTGGGGCATCATTAACACCGTCACCAACAAATGCAACGCTCTCATTTTTGGATTTTATTTCTTTCACCTTGTTCACTTTATCCTCAGGAAGAAGGTCACCGAAAGCGTTGTCAATTCCTATTTGTTCTGCGACATATTTTACAACGCTTGTTTTGTCACCACTAAGCATTGTTGCCTTTACATTTAAATTATGTAACAGTTCTAAAGTTTTTTTAGCATCGTCTTTAATACTATCAGCGATAGTTATGTAGCCTGCAAATTTTTTATCATAAGCAATTGCAATAACGGTGTAAACAATTTTTGAAGGATCAACATCATATTGAATATTGAACTTATCCATAAGCTTGAAATTCCCTACGAGTATATCCTTACCGTTGATTACAGCTTTAAGACCATGACCTGCAATTTCCTCAGAATTCTCAACATTAATTGATGTATCCAAATCGCCAACATATTCGTGGATAGCAGTTGCCACAGGATGGGTACTCTTGCTCTCTACAACATTAACCATCTTAAGGATTTCATTTTTATCAAATTCTGATTTAATATCGACTTCCTGAACTTTAAATACTCCTTCCGTCATAGTACCGGTTTTATCCATCACAACATTTTTTATTTCGGCAATCTTATCTAGAAAATTACTGCCTTTAAATAAAATTCCGTTTCGACTTGCTGCACCAATACCTCCAAAATACCCTAAAGGAATTGAAATGACTAAAGCACAAGGACAAGAAATTACCAGAAAGATCAAAGCTCTGTATAACCAATCTCTAAAAATATAATTATCGACAAAAAAATATGGAATAAGACATATCAGTACTGCTAACACAACAACAATCGGAGTATAAACTCTTGCAAATCTTCTTATAAACAGCTCCGTAGGTGCCTTCTGCGCAGTCGCATTTTGAACCAATTCTAAAATCTTACTGAGTTTACTGTCCTCATAAGCTGTATTGATTTTTACCAAAGCAACACTATTCATATTAATCATCCCTGCAAGAACAGTCTCTCCTTTATTTTTTGTATCAGGTTTACTTTCGCCGGTTAGTGCTGCCGTATTAAAAGATGCTGAATCTGAAATAAGCTCTCCATCCAAAGCAAGTTTTTCTCCAGGTTTTAACTGTATGGTTTGCCCTATCTCTGCATTGGAAGCTTTAATAGTTTTTGTTTCGTTATTTTCAATAATTGTCACCTCATCCGGTCTTTGATCAAGAAGAGCTTTAATATTACTTTTTGCTCTTGTTACTGCTAGTGTTTGAAAAACTTCCCCTACAGCATAAAATAACATAACAGCTACACCTTCAGGATATTCACCAATTATAAAAGCTCCTATAGTTGCGATACTCATCAAAAAGAATTCAGAGAAAACATCACCATCCTTAATGCTTTCAAAAGCTTCTTTTAAAACAGGAAGCCCGACAGGGGCATAAGCTGCTGCATACCAAACAATACGAATCCAATCTTTAAACCAGTCTGGTTTAAAATAATTATCTAACGCAATTCCCAACAGAAGCAATAACAATGAAACTATTGCGGGAAGGAACATCTGAAAAGTACTCTTATCACTATTGTCATGATCGTGGTTATGTCCATCGTCATCGGAATGATGCTGTACTTCTTTCTTTACATTTGTTGAACAACAGCCATTATCCTCAACAATGAGTTTTTTGGCTCCTGCATCCTTATAAATCTTGCCTTCCTGAGGCGTACAGCAAAGCTGGTTACCTTGCTCATCGTAAGTGTGTTGATGTTTCATAGAAGTATATTTTAAGTGATTTTTAATTTTTTATTTTAAATTTTTACTTTGCTCCTTCTTTGCAATCCAGTTTTTATACCATTTGAATTTATTCAGGCTTAATACAAAAAGGGTGAGAACAGTTGCTAAAAATGACAATAAAAACATATTTAAGGCAAGAGCCGCTCCAATAGCTGACGCTGCCCATAGTGCTGTAGATGTTGTTAATCCCTGCATATTGCTTGATTTATCTTTTAATGCTAATCCAGCACTTATAAATCCAAGTCCTGCCGGAATTGCTGCAAGCATTCTGGCTATCGCTGATTTATCATCTGTAAGATGAGAGGCAACCGCAACAAAAAGACAAGATGCCAAGCAAAGAATAGCAAACGTTCGTATACCGGCATCTTTATGAGCTGCTTCTCTTTCATAACCTATAATGCTGCCGAATAATATAGATAGCAGCAATTTGCCTGAAAGAATAAGTTCAAATTTTATATCCATGTTGTATCTAACATTACTTGATTATTTTTGTTTCAAACCTTGATTTTTATAGAGATAATATGCAGTTTGATAATTTGCGACAGCCTTGTTAATATACTGATCAGAAAAAATCTTTGGTATCTGTTGATTTTGCGTTTTATTATATAAATAAGCTTCCACTTTCTGCTGAGGGCTCAATATCACAAGTTTATCGTTTTCCATATATCCCAACTTTTGATAGGTACTTACAAAAATTCTAGGAATATAATTGTCGCTCAAAACATTCTTACCATAAAGGTTACTTCTGTAGTTCCATCCCATTAAATCAAATAAAGTTGGATAAAGATCAATTTGTGAACACATTTTTTCAATTTTTAAAGAGTTTTGGTTCGGAAGATTTATAATCATTGCTGGGATATGATATTTGGAAATATCAATTTCATTTTTACCTGCGCTACTTGCGCAGTGATCAGCTACAATCACAAATACTGTATTTTTAAACCACGGCTTACTTCTAGCTTTTTTAAAGAATTGTCCGATAGCATAATCTGTATATTTTATTGCACCTTCCCTACCCGAACCGGATGGTATATCAATTTTGCCATCAGGATATGTAAACGGACGGTGATTGGAAGTGGTCATCACAAAATCATAAAAAGATTTTCCTTGTTTATATTTCTGGTCTGCCTGTTTAATCACTTGATTGTATAAATCTTCGTCACAAATCCCCCATGCATTTTCAAACGTAATTTCTTTCTGGTTGATCGGCGTCCTCAATGCCTGATAGTTTTCTTTTGCCAAAGGATTTCTCTTCTTATCTATAATATCATATCCGTTATTTCCAAAATATTTATTCATATTATCAAAATATCCATCTCCTCCATAAATAAATGTGTTATCGTAACCTTGTGCACTAAAAATTGAGCCTATAGTTGTAAGATGATCATTATCTTCTCTTCTGACAATACTGTTGCCTGGCGTTGGTGGGACAGCTAACGACAAAGCCTCCATTCCACGCACTGTTCTGGTTCCTGTAGCATACATTTGTGAGAATAAAATGCCACCGCCGGCTAAAGAATCTAAATTTGGAGTAAGCCCTTGTTTATTCCCGAAAGTACCCATAAAGTCCGCGCTGAAACTTTCCATTGTTATCATTATAATATTTGGCTTTATAAGATTTTGTTTGCTGGATATTTTTCGTTCTATAGAAAGGTTATTTGAGAAAAATCTTTGATTATCGTTCAAATCAGTTCTAACTATTTTAAAAGCGCTTTCGTTATCAATTAGTTTGTAAAAATGATCGTAATTGATTTCATTGTTTTTATAGGCGGAGAAAAACGAATAAATTCCTGCCTTAGAAATTTCATTTTGATAACGATTGACACTTTTATCTGCTAAACTATTACTGATAAACAAAGAGTATATTATGGTAAGGCAGAAAAATCCTAAAAAAACAATTAGTCTAACCGAAAATTTATGTTGTCCGTTAAATGAAAAAAAGAATATTTTGCTTTTGTAAAACAAAATAAATATTAAGGTCATAAGCAGAAGTATCGATGATATCAAAACGGGTAAAGGGTAAGACTCATTTATGTTATTAATAACTTCGTAAGTATATACCAAATAATCTACAGCAATAAAATTAAATCGGCTCTCAAACTCCTGCCAAAATGTAACCTCGGCAAAAAATGAAAATAAATGTATAAGAAGAAAAATAATAAAAGTGCTGTAGGTAATAATTTTATTGAATAAAGACCTTATGTATTTCTGAGGAAAAATCAATAGATAAAAACTGTATGGTAGCAGAAAGAATAATCCAACTCCAAAGTCAAACAAAAATCCCAGAAGAAAAATTTTCATTATAGGTAACAGAGATAAATCAGCCTTTTGAAAACTGACTGCTAAAAATCCAAATCGGAGAAGTAAAGACGATACCAGATAAAATAAAAAAGAATAAACCAGTAATGTGTAATTGCCCCAATAGTTTTGTTTTAATTTCATATATCTAAATATTTGAAATGATTAATTGCGTAAAAAAATACGTAAGTATGTAATTCATCTTGAATAGACCCAGATTTTTATAATTCATAGTCTATTTGATGTTTTAGAAATTTTCCCATTTACTTATTTCATCTATTAATGCAAGATGGCACAACTGCTATTATAGATGAACCTCCCCCTCTTGGTGCCCTTCAGTTTCAATTTGGAATGTAGTATGGCTAATTTTAAATTCAGAGGTGGCTTTATCTGACAAATTTTTCAAAAGTTTATTGAGATCTTCCTGATGGTCGGCTACTACGTGGGAACTCATCGCATTAACGCCGGAAGTCAATGACCAAACGTGGAGATCATGAAGTTTAATAACTCCTTTTACAGATTCCAAAGAATTTCTAAGCTCTTCTATATTGACATCTTTTGGAGTTCCTTCTAATAAAACATTCACAGCTTCTTTCAAGAGCTTCCAGGTTCTCGGAAATATTAATAACCCTATCACAGCGGAAATAAGGGGATCAGCATAATACCATCCTGTCGTCAACATAATAACTCCGGCAATCATTACTCCTACTGAGGTAAGCGCGTCAGAAAGAACCTCAAAGTAGGCACCCTTCATATTTAGGCTTTCACCTGAATCTTTTCTAATAATCATGATTCCGATAATATTCACCAGCAAGCCTATTCCGGCAACGATCATCATAGCTGTGCTCTGTACTTCAGGGGGATTTTTGAACCTTTGCCATGCTTCAAACAATACATATACAGAAATTCCCAACAGAACTACCGCATTGATTACTGCCGCCAGAATTTCTGTTCGGTAATAGCCGAATGTTTTCTGTGCATCGGCTTTTCTTTCACCAATTTTGATTGCTATAAAAGCAAGGAATAATCCGACCACATCAGTAAGCATATGAGCTGCATCGGCAAGTAGCGCAAGACTTTTAGTAGCTAAACCGCCAATAACTTCGGCAATCATATAAGTGCCACTTAAACATAAGACAATTAAAAGATTTCTTTTATGTTTTGCAGAAGCCGAAATATTTTTATTCTGATCGTTCATAACACTAAGATTTGTATTAGATTAAGCCTACATTTCATAATAGCTTGTACTCACTTCTTTAACTGGTACATTCTTCTCTCCGATCATTTGCAAAAGATTGATTTCAATTGTTTTTGCTAATGATGTCATTGGAGTATCTACCGGTGTATTTTCAAAGGGGTCCTGCATTATGATTGCTGTTTTCTCAATAGCTATAAAAATCACAGGTACAATAATTGTCGTGGCAATCTCAACACCAAGTTGTGAGTCTTCCAGTCCAAATGGCAGAAGAAATGCAAAAACGTAAATCAATGTATGCAGCAAAATGCTGTAGGCACGAGGGAAAACAGTATTTTTTAAACGCTCACATTTTCCCATACTGTCACAAAACCTGATGACCATATCGTTCATCTGTACCAATTTGTATTCAGATAAATTCTCCTGTTCTGCCAATTTCCTAAGGTGATCAGAATGTTTATCTAAAAGGGCATTGGGAATATTTAAAGCATTGATGTTTTGCGATTCTAAGTATTCTCTTACTCTTATTGAAAAAGGTACTTTTCTTAAACTTTCTCCTAAAGCATTCAGCCAGATGATATGTCGTTCTGCAAACTCAGATGTATCGTTTTCTGAGTTAGGGAAAAATTGTTTTATTAATCTCATAAATGATCTTGAATCATTCACAATAGCGCCCCAAACGGTTCTTGCTTCCCACCATCTTTCATAAGATTGTGCAGTCCTGAATGCTAAAAGTAAAGAGACAGCAGTTCCTAAAAGTGCAGGAATACTCAATGGTATGGTAATTTTTTTCAAAAAATCAATGTCGTCTAAAAAGCCTATTAGAAAAGCAAAGCTGACAATCAAAACGATCTGAAATTTAATCTGTTTAACAAAATACCAAACCGAAATTCTTTTGTTTAAAAGCATAATTGAGGATTTTTTAATTATTGACTAAATTTATTTTGCAACATTGTTTTACGTTTTTTTATTACTTTTAAAATAATGTATAGAATCATAGTAAGAATACAGCCTACAATAAAAATCATATTATAATGCGTATGTCTTAGGATAATTTCTCCGGTAATTTCAAAAACAGTAAAAATCAGAAACATGGCAAAAAGTCCGTTTTTTTCTTTTAATAGAACTTTTTTTAAACTGAAGCTAAGATGAGTATTTCTGAAAAGGTATAAATTCGGTATAAAAACCGGTACTTTATCAGCCCACTTAGTATATTGCTCTCCAAATTTTCTTTCTAAAAATTGCTCTTCAGCAAAAACAATCCTTTCATAATAGACCCAATAAAAAAACACAAATGAAATTACAAACCACAGATTTTCAGTAAACATCGCAAGCCCAAGCCACATAAAAAAATTACCTAAGTACAATGGATTTCTGGTTGTACTGTAAATACCTGTAGTGTTTAATTCATCTGCAACCTGCCCTGCTTTTGTATTTCTTCCTGAAGTATTATGCGGAGTAAAACCAACAGTATACACTCTTATAATCAAACCTAAAATGCTTACAGCTAAACAAAGCATCTCAAAGAAAAGTGAACAATCATTATCGTTTTTCAGCAAAACATTTTGGATAAAAACTCCTAAGCCAAGCGCCAGAACGATAATCGGCAAAAAACTTCTGTATCTGAACAGCCAATTTCCCTGGGTTTCTAATTCTTGTTTTAAAGGCATAACTAATATTTTTAAAATCAAGTGAAATCAAGATAGGATTTCACTTGATTATTGATTAATTAATGTCCGTGGTCTCCTGCATTAGAAAGCTTAGCATTCACGAAGAATGCGCCTTTTACCACAATTTTTGCATCAGGTGCAATTGCACTCACAGGCGTAATCGCTGTGTAACCCATATCTGAAGTCCCTTTTACCACTTCAATTTTTTCAAAATTCATTTTCTTAGCCTGCTCCTTTGCATGGTTTCCTGCTTCGGTTTCATTTTTGTGACCGTGTTCCGCCTCTCCTTCATCATGCCCGTGACCATGATCGTCATCTCCTTTTTCTTCAGCGTGCTCTTCCACTTTTTTAGAAGTTTGTACAAATACATAGAATTTACCATCGGCTTCTACAATAGCTTCATTTGGAACGGCGGGAGTTTGTGAATTTCCAAGGCTTACATTTCCTGTAATATTCATTCCGTCAATCAAGCCAGCTTTGTTCCCGGTAACCATTGCATGAACTGAAATCGTTTTACTTTCATTTTCAAAAGATGATCCGATGCTGTACACTTTTGCATTAAAGGTTTCTTCCGGATTGTTGGTGAGCTTAAACTGCACAATCTGACCAACTTTCATTTTGGGAAGATCTCTTTCAAAGACTTGTAAATCCAAATGAATTGAGCTGTTATCGATGATCTCCAAAACCGGTGACGATACATCAACATAACTTCCTATCTGTGCATTAATCGTACTAACTGTTCCGCTGATTGGCGATGTAATGACCAAGCCTGATCTTAGGTTTCCATTGCTTACTTTCCCAGGACTGATTCCCATTAGCTGTAATTGTCTTTGTAACGATGATCTCTGGGTTCTTAAACTTTTTAGCTCCGCATCAGAACTTTGCAGATTCTTTTTTGCTCCAGCATCATTGTCAAAAAGCTCCTTTTGCCTTCTGAATTCCTGCTCTGCATAAGTTATTCTGCTGTTAATAGTCAGATATTGTTCCTGTAACTGAATGTATTCAGGGTTACTGATTGTAGCAATAACCTGTCCCTGTCTTACATAATCTCCTATCTGAACGGTTAATGTCTTAATGACACCTCCATACAGTGAAGTGACCGTTGCCTTTCTGTTATTGGGTACACGAAGAACACCATTTGCCTTAATAGTTGAGGCTAAATCTTTCATTTCTAAAGTTCCAAGACTGATTCCTACAGATTTCATCTGTTCTTCAGTCAGTTCCGCAATAGTTTGCGGAGCTTCTTCGTGACTTTCTTCTGCCTGTTCTGTTTTTGGTTTCTCTTCTCCTTCTGCCGGAGCATCTTTTTTTCCACAGCTGACCGCTAGAATAGAAATTAAGGCTAGAGATACAATGCTATATTTGATTTTCATTTGTCTATTTATTGATGATTGAATTAATGATAACTACAGATTCGTTGACCTGTTGAATAGATTCCAGGTATTTAAGCTGAATATTGGTGGAAGTCTGCAGTGCAAAAAGATATTCTACATAAGAAATTTCTCCTGTTTTATAACCTAATTGTCCTGCTTTGGCAATTTTCTCAGCATTTGGAATCGCTTGATTAACGTAGTAGTCATACTGATTAACATTTTGCTGATATTGATTAAATGCATTTTGCAATTGCGCTTCAAGCTGCTTTTGCTGGAATTTTGCATTTGATTCTGCCATTTGTCTCTGATATTCATAAGACTGGATTCTTGCTTTCGTAGCTCCAAATGTCAAAGGAATAGAAACACCAATTGTTGCCGAATGAAACCTGTTTCCTCCATTGAAATACTGATCCATCCCGTTGATGGTTTGAAATCCTATCAATGACTGATTAGTATATCCGATGGTAAAGTCAGGAAGTCCCAAAGATTTTTCAACTTTCTTATTTTTTTCCGCAATCTGCATTTCCTGATAAAAAGCTTTTACGGTAGGATGCTGTGCAATGGCACTGCTGTCTAAAACATATTGTGCTTGTAGCGGATGATAGTTCTGATCAAATGGAACTGAAATATCCTCTTCAATATTTAGCAATGTTTTTAAATTTTTATAGGCATTGGTAAGATAAACCTCATTCTGTTTAAGCAATAAGTTGATTTCCCCTCTCTGTGTTTCAGCTGTATTGATTTCAATTTTTTTAATATCTCCGGCTTTAAACCTAACCGTTGCAACTCTGATAAAGTCATTGTATAAACTATCCAGATTGCTAAGCTTGGATTTATTAAATTGTAAATACTCAATTTGATAATAATACGTTCGAACCTGTTTCGCTAATTCATTCATAGAAACTTCCCTGTTGATTTGCTTTCCTTTAATCTGTTCCGCAATCAACTCTTTTCTTGCTTTGAACAAAGTTGGAAATGGAATCGTTTGGGAGATCGAAAATGATTGGTCAAATTTCTTAGAGTTATACTGCCCCAATTGAGCATCCACATTCATTTTCGGGAGCTCTTTGGACGTTGGAATCAATGCCTGTGTAGCTTTAATATCCAGATCTCTCGATCGGATTGATTGATTATTCTCAATAGCAGTACGTGTAGCTTCTTCGACTGTTATGGTTCTTCCCTGTTGTGCACTAAAAGTCTGTCCTAAAAATAAAAATCCTAAAACCACAATGGCGGTTACCGATTTGTTATTGATCTTTTTTAAATTAATCTTGGTATTAAAAATAATATACAACATTGGTAAGACAAATAATGTTAAGAAAGTCGCCGTAACCAAACCTCCGATAACAACTGTCGCCAAAGGTTTTTGCACTTCAGCTCCTGCACCTGTAGAAATAGCCATCGGTAAAAATCCTAATGAAGCTACTGTTGCAGTCATTAAAACAGGTCTTAATCTTGTTTTTGTACCTTCCATTACTCTTTTCAGAATATTGGTCTCGCCTTCCTTTTCCAATTGATTAAATGTTCCAATCAATACAATTCCATTCAAAACGGCAACACCAAATAAAGCAATAAAGCCAATTCCGGCACTGATACTGAATGGCATATCTCTCAATAATAATGCGAATACACCACCAATCGCACTCATAGGAATAGCCGTAAAAATTAAAGTGGCTTGCTTAAATGAATTAAATGTAAAATAAAGCAGCATAAAGATTAAGAATAGCGATACTGGAACTGCAATCATTAATCTCTTACTTGCTGCCTGAAGATTCTCAAATTGACCTCCATAGGTAAAATAATATCCTGCAGGAAGTTTTACTTCTTTATCGAGCTTTGATTGTATGTCCTTAACTACACTTTCAACATCACGGTCTTTCACATTGAAACCTATTACAATCCTTCTTTTTCCCGCTTCGCGGCTGATTTGGGCAGGCCCTAATTTGTAACTAATATTAGCAACCTGGGCGAGTGGAATTTGCGTTCCAGAGGCAGTAGAAATCATTAGATTACTAACATCGTCAATATTTGTTCTGTGTAAACTGTCTAATCTTACAACCAGATCGAACCTCCTTTCATTTTCAAAAACCTGACCTGCTGATTTACCTGCAAAAGCTGTACTTACTGCATTATTAACGTCTTCAATGTTTAATCCGTAATTGGCCATTCTGGTTCTGTCATACTCTACGTTAATCTGAGGGAGTCCGCTTACACGCTCAATTTGGGGAGATGTAGAACCTTTAACAGACTGTATTACCTTAGCAGTCTTATCAGCATAAATTGCCAGAGAATCTAAGTTTTCACCAAAAATTTTAACTGCAACATCTTGTCTAATACCTGTCATTAACTCATTGAAACGCATTTGGATAGGTTGGTTCTTTTCAAAGAAAACTCCAGGAATCACTTCTAATTTCTCTGAGATTTCATCAGCGAGTTCGTCATACGTTTTCTTTGTTTTCCATTCTTTCTGAGGTTTCAAGATAACCATCATATCAGTAGCTTCCGGTGGCATTGGGTCGGTAGGTACTTCAGCAGCGCCAGTTTTACCAACAACCATTTTTACCTCATCAAACTGTTTTATAATTCTTGAAGCCTGCATTGAAGTTTCAATACTTTGATTTAAGGAACTTCCTTGTGGAAGGATACAGTGGAATGCAAAATCGCCTTCCTGCAACTGAGGTATAAATTCACCACCCATTCTCCCAAAAACAAATATTGCTACAGCAAAGAGAGCTACGGTTCCTCCAACCAGCCAATATTTTATTTTTAATGCTTTTTCCAATAAAGGCTGATAAACTTTCTGAATTCTGTTCATCATTTTATCAGAGAAATTTTCTTTGTGGCTCATCTTTTTTGATAAGAATAAAGCACTCATCATCGGAATATAAGTCAATGATAAAATCAGAGCGCCCAAAATAGCAAATCCCACAGTTTTAGCCATAGGCGTAAACATTTTACCTTCTACTCCCACCAATGTTAAAATCGGAATGTATACAATTAGAATAATGATTTCTCCAAATGCTGCACTACTTCTGATTTTGGATGCAGAAAGAAAAACTTCTTCATCCATTTCTGCTTGGGTAAGCATTTTTTTTGATTTATTCAAGCCTAAATGATGTAAGGTAGCTTCCACAATAATAACTGCCCCATCAACAATAAGCCCGAAATCAATCGCTCCTAAACTCATCAGGTTAGCACTCACACCAAACACATTCATCATTCCTAATGCAAACAGTAATGATAATGGAATAGCTGATGCTACAATTAAACCTGCTCTTAAATTACCCAAGAAGATAACAAGTACGAAGATGACAATGAGTGCACCTTCAATTAGGTTTTTTTCTACTGTGTCGATTGCTCTTCCAACCAGGTCGGTTCTATCTAAATAAGGTTCAATTACAACGTCTGCAGGAAGAGATTTTTGTATAACTGGTATCTTTTCTTTAATTCTGTTCACCACTTCATTACTGTTGGCTCCCTTTAGCATCATAACAACACCTCCCACAGCATCGACCTGACCATTAAAAGTCATTGCACCATATCTCACAGCACTTCCCAGACGCACTTCAGCAACATCTTTTATGAAGATTGGAACACTGCCCGTATTATTTTTAACTACAATGTTCCCTGCGTCTTCTAAAGATGTTACCAAACCGATTCCACGGATAAAATATGCATTTGGCTTTTTATCAATATAAGCACCTCCTGTATTCTGATTATTTTTTTCGAGAGCGGTAAAAATATCAGATATACTTACGCCCATCGCTCTTAATCTGTCTGGATTTACAGCGACCTCGTATTGTTTTAACTGACCGCCAAAACTGTTGATCTCTGCAACTCCAGGTGTTCCATTAAGCTGTCTTCGCACAATCCAGTCCTGCATTGTTCGCAGTTCTTTAGCATCATACTTTTTCTCACTGCCTTTTTTGGGATGCAGGATATATTGATAAACTTCTCCAAGTCCAGTACTAACAGGGGCAAGTTCAGGAGTTCCAACACCTTGGGGAATTTCTTCTTCTGCTTGTTTTAATTTTTCAGTAACCAGTTGGCGAGCAAAATAAATATCTACCTCTTCTTTAAAAACAACTGTAATCACTGATAGACCGAATCTAGAAATACTCCTAGTTTCCTCAATATCTGGTACATTTGCGATACTTTGTTCAATTGGGAAGGTAACAAGTTGTTCTACTTCCTGTCCAGCAAGTGTGGGACATACTGTGATGATCTGCACCTGATTATTGGTAATATCCGGTGTAGCATCAATTGGCAGTTTGGTTGCGCTCCAAACTCCCCAAATAATCAATAACAAGGTCATGATACCAATGACAATCTTGTTCTTGATACTAAATCTTATGATTTTATCTAACATTGAATTTAATTTTTATTGGATTGCCCAAAGTTAAAATCAGTATAAAACTGAATTTAAAAGATGATGCAAAGATGAATAGGATTACAGTGCAATGATATTGCAAAGTTTCCAAGACAATTTAGATGAAAGGGAATCCTTCCATCATATCAATAAAAATTATATTTTAGGCGGTTGCCAGATTTGGTCGTACACCAAATAAGCGAAGTCGTTTTTCTGAAAATGGATTTTCTTAGAAAAAAACGCAGTAGCGATTCTTGAAAAAACTAGAATTGGTTCGATTTTATAAGATGCCACCGTGGTTCTGCAACAGTTGCAAGAACAAAATGGAGAACAAGAATCTGCCTTCGAATGTGAATCTTCTTGTGTCTTTGAACTTAAAGAATAATTGAAATCTTGCTTAAAAGACTGAGCATTTGCACTATCTAGACATGGCATTATGGATAACGCCACAAAATAGATGATGAAAAGTAGTCTTACAAATTTCATAATGCAAATGTATAAAATATAATTACCAAAAAAATATTTTATCCTAAAATTTTAAGGAAATTATACATTTGATTATGCCGAATCAAAAAAATAAAATACCTACAATACATCTAAGTCATTTATAATTATAGAAAAAAACTGATGCTTTTAGATAAAATTAGATATGTACATTTAAATAATATTGCCACCATAATTTAATTTTAACTCAATTTTTCAGTAAACTAATTTTCATTTTTTTCAAAACAAAATTATATATTAATTTACACTTGATTTTTAGATGAATAATATATTAAATTCTTATATCAATATTGGTCTTTCCAAATTATAATACTTCTTTAATATAGATGTACATATTAAATATTCAAAAAATCATCTTAAAATAGGTTCTAAAATTGAACTGAATTTACGTAATTTTCTTTAGTAACCTTTTTCTAAGAACTGTTTCTGAATCTGTAAAACTGACTCTTTTGAAGGGTAAAAACTAAAGTAATCTAAAACTTTTAAAATTATAGAACTTGAAATATTTATACCTCCCTCCAGAATTTCTAATCGTGAATATTCCTCATTAATAGTGATTTTATCTGTTTTTGTCGTTCTTATCTTCATAAGCGGCATGTGATTCTCGCTGTCCAAATGTAATCTTCTATCTTTTAACTCATTAAATATAATAGAAATACTCAAACCTTCTTTATATAATCCTTCTATTGTTAAGTGTTCAATAAAAACATATAGTTGAGTAAGATAATGTATAATACTTGTATAATAAAACAAGTATTGACCAGAAGGAAATTTTGATGCCCAAGCCCCTCTCAAATGATCACCTTCTAGCCAGTCTTCTACAAAGCTGTTAATCATGCAAAAACTCTCTGACAAATACATTCTCCACAGTTCTTTTCGAGCTCCTAAATCGGAAAAAGCCTCGTAAGAATTTTCAGCAGTAACTAAACTACCCTCGTGTAACGTTCTTGGTATAAATGGCAATGACCATGACGCCTTTACCTGTGCTTTTTCGACAACTTCAAGACATCTTTTAAGACTATGTAAATTACCTTTTTGAAGAGGAGTTATATAAACTTCGCAATTGCCTTTCGATTTTATTAATTCATATGATGATGTCTGCTGAAAAGCTTTTATTTCTGCGTCAAATATTTCTGCGTCAATATTGGGAATGGTATAGCCAAAACTTTTTCTGCGTTGCATTAATCTAACGGCTGCCAACTCAATGAGATCTCGCAAATCGCTGACATTTGATATGGCTGCGCTTTCAGGTCTCTTATTTGTATTTCTATAATACAAAGTACTTGCTCTCATTTCTCCGTCCAGAGTTTTTTTACAAAGAGTTGGAATTTCTTTGAAAGAGAAGATCTTGATTACCACATATTTTAATTCGTTTCTATCTTCCGGAAAATAGACATTGAAATCTACCATTGGTTCTGCATATTTTGAAACCTGATCTCGCATTTCATCATATTTGTAAGTGATAATATTTTTCTGGTCAACTCCTACATTAATAAATTCATTATCCTTTTCCTCAATTCCAATTACAATGTGACCTCCATCTGGTAGATTTGACATTGCCAAGATATCTTTTGTTAGCTTCTTATAATCCCAAGGACTGTTTGCTTTAAAATCTAGTGAAGGGCTTTCCGTTTGACCCTCAATCAATCTTATAAAATCTTCTGTATTCATTTATTTTCCAATTTTATTAATATATTTCCCAAAAATATCTCACGACAAAATGTTAATTATTTAAATTGAAGTAATTCTTCTCGTAACATATAGGCTTTAGGAGAACTTCTTTTGACTAGAAAATCTAAAATAAATAGAAAGTCAGCTAAAGTATTTTTATCTCTTTTTATTTTACCACCATATTTATAAAAAGCTTTTTCAACGAATTTTTCTAAAATATCGTTCTCGACCAGTTCAGCATTTTGGCTTTGGAGCATGGGAACAATCCATGATATTGAGTTAGGCATAAAATTATAAAATGCAATGCCACTTAAAAATTTTATCGATGAATTAATTCTGTTAAATCCTAAAGTAATTATAAAATCTTTGAAATATAAGCTTTTACCATCCAATACTGACCATTTTTCAGAGCTCTCCACCCAGTCAATGTCAAAAAGAAAAATTGGTAGAAATCTCGCATTGCTGTTATTGATCATCCAATCTTTCAAAAATTCCCAAAATATCCAGAAATTTTCGAGTTGAATTCTACCTATCGCTGCTCTAATAAACTCTTCAACTAACTTATATATAAATTTTAAATAATCATCAGGGATACTTTTTTCAGGTGTTTCTATACTTGAATCAAGTATTTTTTTTAAGAGAGGTAATGATAATTCTGTAGGCTGATTCAGCAGATATCGTGGATAATAAAAAGTAAATGCATGTCTACTTTCATAAAAATCCAGCATGCTTGATTTGGGATCATTTAAAAAAACAGTGTGTAGTGTCAGAACATCCTGAATAAATTTGTGGTGAGCAGGAAGAGCCGTATTCCATGGGATGATACGAAGCATGTCATCCAAGTACCACTGAGTATGTAAGTCTAATGAAACGATAATTTCATCAGGTATGTTTATACTTCCTTTGATAACAGAATTAATTAGTACTTCCGACCAATTGTCTTCTTCCGACTTATTAAAATCACGAGCACTTAATTTCCCTTGATGATATAACATTCGCTTTCTCTCGCTTTCTTTATTTTGTGCCTTTAGAATTACGATGGCTTCTGCTAATCCATACCAACAGTTTAAAACAAAATCAGGTTCAAATAATACTAATTCCTGTAAAATAGCGTGCTGCAAAGCGATTCGTTCCCTAGCGTCAAGACCCTTTAAAAGTAAACGGAAAATTAATTCTTTAACCTTCAATTTTAAATCTTGCTCAATATCAACTTTAAAAATATAGCATAATCCTTTAAGAGAAGGTATATTATCCAATAAATCAAAATTAATAGCGTATGGATCTGTTTTCGCTAATTTTTTTGCTTCTAAATTGATAATAGTTTCACAACACCATGCAATTTCATCAGGTTGAAGTTGATTTGAAAAGTCACGAAGAGCAATAGACGCCATAGTACCTGGAGAAACCATAATTTCTCGTCTACCATCTAGTTGCAAAATAAATTCATATCCTATTTTCCAAGTTTCATAGTTATGATCATCAACTTCTTCGTATTCGAAAACTTTTCTTGCCCAAGTCGTATTAGCTGTCGGAACTGTATAATCATTCCCACTTTCTACAACATTTCTAATTGTATCATCATATCCGGGAACTACCTGAACATAATTTTCATATCCCTTTTGATTAAAATGTTTAAATTCATACTTTCTAGCATCCATATCAAACAAAAACTTTTTAAAAAGCCAATCATCTTCCTTGACATTCTCCCACATTCTGTCGACCTGTTTGAATAAAAGTTCATTATACTCTCGTTGATAAAACATATAGTCAGCCACAAATCCAACTAAACCTACATAATACTTATTGCGATGAATTCTTTGATTTGCGGCAATTCGTTCTTTTCTTTCGAATTCTTCGTCATTATAGACATTGCTTCTCATCATATCCGAAGTAGACCTTGTAGAATCCCACTTAAAAAACAGTGGGACACCTAATAAGGAGACAGAAGTTTCATCAACTAAATTAGGAAATGCTTGTAAAATGCTGCAGACCACTCCTAAAATGGCAATATTGTTAGACTCTCTTATCAACCTGTCTAAAAATATGCGTGCTGTTGAAAAATCTTTTTTATCCCCAATTTCTAACAAAGTCTTTTCCAAAGCCATCAGCACTGATATTAAGACCTTATCATAAATTGAAAATCCTCGGTACATAGACCAGTACTCAGGATTCCCATAGTATACACCACACGATCCATCTTCAAAAACAACCTCAATCCTTTCCACCCCTCTCTTTTTTAAAGACAGAAGAATTTCATAATTTTTTTCAAAAGCATCATTTAAAAATGGAATAAGGAAATCAAGAGCTTTTTCACCGTGATACAAAAACATCCAATAAAAAAAAGTCTGATAACCTGATGGTAATCCATAATCATATTCTAAATCTTTATTTAAACCAAAATCATTTACTTTAGGCTCTCGAATAAGCATACTATTAATACTCCCCGGTGCATATTTCTCTTCCTTTTGAGCCCAGTCTTCAGTAGCCATTTGAATAACTTCTTCAGGGAAAAAGCGACAAATTTGATCTGAAATAACACCTCCGGTAATATAAGCTCTTATTTCTCGTAGAAAAGCAGGATCAGTCCATCTTTCATTACCTGTTTCAGGAATCAAGCAAGCTTGAATAATCGAAGCAATAAGTTCCTGATCGGCTGCCGTCAATTTAAAAAGAATTTTAATATATTTTTTTAAATATTCAGAAGATCTCCTGCCTAATCTCCTCTGAATTGAACGACCCTGCAACCTAAAAATAAAATCTTCCAACAGAAAAGCAGCGCTTTTTGCACCAGATGGAAGTATGCCTTGGTTAAATTCAGGGAGCTGTTTTGACCATGATTCAATAAGAGTCAAATGTTTTAATTCAAAATTTTGCAGCTTAATTTCATTAATATTAGCTTTGATAAAATCAATTATATAATCCCATCCGGAGCCAATAGGCAGAAGATCATTAAAATTTCTTTTTTGAGGATCTATTTTTTTACAACTCGTTTGTAGTAAATAGATTATGCGATCCAACAATTTCGCTTCATCTTCAAGAAGCTGTACTTTTAAACTATCCAGTAGTACTTTGGAATGATTTGATCTAAGTGAAACAATCAGTAGCTCATCTTTCCATGAAGGGGACAAAGTATCATCACTTAAGAGCTCGTGCATAAAATATACGGAAGCTTCCGGTTCATATTCATAAAACTCTTCCATCCATAATCTGAATGCCCTTCTCATGGCGGGAGTATTTTCTATCGAAAGTAAAAAATCTTTTGAGTTTGCAATCTCCGATTTTTGATTTCTTATAAATCTGATCAATGCCCAATCTTCCAATATGTCGTGAGAAGGACTGTAAGCACTGGTATCGGACATATCATCCAACTGTAGAATATTATCTTTAACAAGATCAGCAGTCACACTGTTATCGCTCTCATATGTTGTAAAAAGAGACATTTCTCTAGATCTTTTAAGACAAATCTCATAGAAAACAGTTCCTCGTCGTGATTGATTGTCTTCAACAATATATTTCCACATTAACCTTTTAAATTGTAACTCGTCCAAGTGTTCCTCACTTAATAGTTCTGGTATAATTCGTACAGCTTTATCAAGATAATAAGGAGTTCTCAAAAGATGCTTAATCTTAGAATTTTCCATCAATGGCAGTAAGTCAGGAATTTTTTCAACGATTAATTCAACCTCAGCATCATTAAATTCACCTACTTGAAAATAAGCAATATTTTCTGGCAGCTCATAATAGTAATCGATTTTAAACTTCTGTAATAAGTAGTCTCTTATTGTTAAAACTATAGTTATATTTTTATTTTTTTCCAGTATCTGAAGTAGTTCATTAAATGCTCCCGAGCTACCTGACTCTATTAGTTTTTCAAAGCTTTCTATCCAAATTAAAAAATACTTATTTGATAAAGGACTTGCCAATATTTGTTCGATACTAACTTTACATCCGGCTTTTATCAAAGCTTCACTAATTGTTTCACAATACAGGTTTTCAGCGGTAAAAGTTAAAACACTACGATCTCCAGACATTTTCAAATCACTTACAGCTGATTTTGTCAAAGCCGATTTTCCAACTCCCGGGTTTCCATGAACCACTACAAGATTCTTTTCTTTAAGCAATTGCAGGAGGTCTATATTATCACGAGGAACATTAAAATCTCCGATTTTTTCTCTAGTTCTAGAATTAGTGGTTTGTTCATTTTTTTCCATTTCTTCATAACTTAAGAGAACATCTTTATCTGTCTCCGGTTTGATAGAATTGATCAGACTGAACTTAGGATATGGAATCAGCTTATTGTATGCTAAAACTTTGGTCGCCAAAAAAAATCCACCGTCCTCGTATGTATGAATAATACCTGTAAAATAAGTTTTTCCATACAAGATAGAATAAGCGCCACTTCCAGACAATCCTTCAACATTTTCCAAGGCCTGTTGATAATATGTATCGAGAGAATTTTCAGACTTTAGTGTAAATTTATATCGATTGCTCTTGATATCTTCGATAAATTTCATAGGAAAAGATCGATCTGCCTCTTGATCATTAAAATTAGCATACCCTCTAATTTGATAATCTTCCACCATTTCATCAGTATCAATTACCTGACAAAAAAATTGTTTACCTGTAAGTGGAAGAATATTCTTTTTAGAAAGAATCAACAATGCCATATCCTCATCATCATCTGACACAATAACAATATCTGTTTCGGTCAAATTGTATGAATGAAATTCTGATGTTTCCTGATTAAAAATCTCTTCAAGTTTAATATCCGTATTTACATATTCTTTATCGAACTTTTTACCTTCTAAACAATGTTTTGCAGTCAAGACATACACGTCATCAACATCAGGACTCGGGTAGAAAATTACTGCTGTAGCAATTTCGTGGTTACATCTGATTTTGATTGTAGAAAGCTGTGGTATATTTTCATTCATATTTTATGAGTTAAGGGCAGGTACGAAAGTTCTAAGCTGTCAGGTCCTATTTGTGAATAATCACATTCAAATGTATATCTTTCAAAAGCGTCGTCATCGACCTCAAAGATATTTCTCAATTCTTGAGTATCACAAGCAAAATGAATTTTGATAATTTCAGAATTTCTTCTCTCGTTCGTAATGATTCTAACTATAGTCTCTTTATCCGGATGTCTGTTATGGATACCGTTTCCAGTTATCACATAACAATTGGTCTGAACTATTTCCAGCAATTTAGGGCAGGTATTGGCTTTACTGCCATGATGTGATAATTGCATAAACTTCACGGGCAGTGGCCGATCTTTATTATACCCCAATGCATCTAAACTGTCAATTATATCAGAGGGATGACTGTCGGCTAATAAGAGTACTTTTACCTTATCAAACTCGGCAAGAACAGCAATAGAGCTTCCATTAACAGGATCTGTATCCGGTTTAAATTCATTCCCTGTAAGTTCTTCAATTATTTTTTTATGGTCGGATTGATTTTCTTTTCTACCAATTTTACCATTACTTTCTTCTTCTTTCCACAATTCTGTTGCAGCAGCTTCCTTTTCAGGTGTAGGTGAAAGAATGGTCATTTTAAAACCAAAACATTCAATTGGTAATGTTTCAGTATTTATTGGCACTGTGGTAAGAAGATTATTTGCAGTTAAAAAATCCCTAAGTAAAATCCCGTCACCGACTGAGATTTTCCCATTAGATTCCTTTATCATCTCAGGAGAATGATTAAATAAAAAATTCTTTACAGCGTCTTGTTTATTTTCAATTTTTTTGTCCACGACAAAACCTTTTACGGCACCGATATGGTCGCGATCTATATGGCTGATAATCCAATTTTCAATTTGTTCGCCAGAAGACAAAATTTCTTTTATTAATGGGGCAAAAGAATTTTTGTACTCTTTACCATATCCTCCATCAATAAGTATATTATGCCATTGGGAATCTGTTCCTAAAAATCTGATAAAAATAGCATCACCGCCGCCGATATCGAAAAAATGAAAACTAATCCGATGTGTTTTTTGAGTCATAAAATAATGGTTATTAATACTTTCTTATTTTTTCTAAAATAGGAAAAGTTAATTGGATAAGTAAGAGTTTATTTAAATAATTAAACGAAAGGTCAAATTAATCCTTTCTTTCATTTTTACTGTTGATTTAGCAATTCGATGTTCCCAGTTTTCCTGTAAATCCCCTTTCATAATGAGTAACGAACCGTGAGGCAATGGCAAACTGTATTTGCTCTGATGATGGTCTTTTTTTCTGAAATCAAAGTTTCTGGTTTGACCTAAACTGATTGATGCAATCACAGGTCGTTTTCCATAGCGGCTTTCTTTATCTCTGTGCCATGCCACGGAATCATTATTATCACGATACAGGTTTAATAAAACACCATTGAACTGATACCCAAATTCTTTTTCTATCCTTTCTTTTAAAGTATAAAGCTCGGGAGTCCAAGGATTAGTTCCTGAAACATTTCCGTCTGAATCGTAAGAGCTATCATTTCCTCCATACCAAGCAGTAAGGCGGGGTGTTACAACTGTTTTATCATACATCTTCTGAGTTCGCTGTTCCCAAGGTGTCGTTTTCAGCAGTATATCTTTCAATTCATCGGCTTCTTTGCTGCTCAGGAAATGTTCCTTGTATTCCAAAAGGTCTTTTGGAAATTTATAAAACTCTTCCGTATCAAATAAACTCAGCTGACTCATTGCAATTTTCTATTAAAATATTTATATTTGATCTGGCCCGTTTATACGGGATTTTTTTCATCATTTGTGTTTTTGCTTCCCTTAGGAGATTTTTTTTTATGAAGTAATGTTAGGAAACTTATTTTTGAGCTTTATTCAAATGAATTCAATTCTTATCTCCTATTTTTTCTTTAATCTGTTTGATATCGGTCTTGATCTCTGTCATAAAGTTTTGAATATTACGTTCTGCAAATTCATCAGCTCCATATTCTATCGTATTGATACTACAGGCAAATTCCCAGATCTCTTTAATTTCAGATAATGGAATTTTATATGGCTCATAAAATTGATTGTCAGCTTTTACCCATATACTGTCTGCTTCATGAAACTGGAATCTTTTGTAACTGATTCCATCATTAGTGGTGATGAAAATATAAGTCCGGTCCGTTTTCAGATCAGAAAGATTTTCTACATATTTTCCAACAATATAAGTTCCGTTCTTATAAGGCGGCATAGAATCTCCGTCCGCTGGAAACGCTCTAAACTTCCCACCTTTTAAAAAAGGTAAGGATATCGTTTCCAAACTTTCTATGTATTCCGGATCTCCATAACCGTTCAGATAACCCATAGAGGCTTTTTGTGGAATAATCTCAATCTGATCGTTTCCATCCTGATCAACCCTGATAGGCAGAACAATCCTATTGTCAGGGAGCTCCATAATCTCATCAATCGAATATTTGCTGACGTTGATGGTCAAAAGTAAATCGATGCTGATATTATAATATCTTGAAATTTTCACTAAAATATCAAGGGGTGGCGCTGCGGCATCATCTTCATACTTACTATATCGGCCTCGGGTAATTAAAAGATCATCGGCAACCTTTTGTTGAGACAGATTGAGCTTACCTCTTAAATACCGCATGTTTTCTGATAAAATTGACATTGCTATAAATTATAGCAACAAATATACAATTTTTTGCTACAAATCGTGATAATTTTGTCAAATGGAACGAGCGATTGCACATATGGATCTGGATACATTCTTTGTTTCCTGTGAACGGCTGAGAGACTCTGTATTGGAGAATCAGCCCGTGATCATAGGTGGCGGAGATCGTGGTGTAGTAGCATCTTGTTCCTATGAAGCCAGGAAATTTGGGGTTCGTTCTGCGATGCCTTTGCGAATGGCTTTACGCTTATGTCCCGAAGCGCAGGTTATCAAAGGTGATATGGAGTATTATTCCAAAATGTCACATTTGGTGACTGAAATCATTCAGGAAAAAGTTCCTGTTATGGAAAAAGCAAGTGTAGACGAGTTCTATCTTGATCTGTCGGGCATGGATAAGTTCTTCGGCTGCTATCAATGGACAACCGAAATTGCGGAAGCGGTAAAGAAAAATACAGGTCTACCTATTAGTTTTGCATTGTCTACCAATAAAACAGTTTCAAAGATTGGAACAGGTGAAGCAAAGCCAGCCGGTAAATTAGAATTAAAACCGCTCGCAATACAGCCTTTTTTAAATCCTTTATCCGTCAGAAAGATTCCTATGGTTGGTGATGTGACCTTTGAACTCCTTTCAAGATTAGGTGTAAGAAAGATTGAAACACTTGCTAAAATGCCAGTGGATGTGCTTCAGGAATTAATTGGAAAAAATGGAACTGAGTTATGGAAAAAAGCCAATGGCATTGATTTAAATCCTGTGATTCAATATTCAGAGCGTAAATCCATATCAACTGAAACAACTTTTTCCGAAGACACCATCGATATTCCGAATATCAGAAGTATTCTTTCCGGAATGGTTGAACAGTTATGCTACCAGTTAAGACAGGAAAAATGGCTGACCTCAACGGTATCAGTAAGAATAAGATATGCCAACTTTGATACAGAGACTAAACAATGTAAGGTGGCTTATACCTCAGCAGACCACACATTGCTGAAATATATTCTGGAACTCTTCAAGAAAGTTTATACCCGAAGAATGAGAATTCGTCTTGTAGGTGTCAAGTTTACAGGACTGGTTCACGGAAGCCATCAGATGAATCTTTTTGAAGATACCGAAGAGCTGATCTCATTATATCAGACCATGGATAAAATGAAAGACCGTTTTGGTGCTAAAAGCCTTGGAAGGGCTTCCGGTTTTTTGACTCAATAAATAAAATTATGTTCCTCAATTGTCATACCTATCATAGCCTTCGTTATGGGACTATTTCTGTTGAAGAATTAGTTGATCTGGCTATGGATTATAAGCTGAAAGTTCTTGCGCTAACTGATATCAATACCGTAACGGGAATCTATCAGTTTTATAAACTGTGTGAAGATAAAGGCATTAAACCTATTGTAGGCGTTGATGTCAGAGTTGAAAATGAGCAGTATTATATATGCTTAGCGAAGAACCCGAAAGGAATAGCTGAAGTCAACAGGCTTTTGACCGATTATAATTGTGAAAATATTGAAATTCCAAAATCTAATCCTCAATTAGAAAACTGCTTTGTGATTTATACTTTACAAAATAAACCTGATATATTATTGGAACACGAGTTTATCGGAATCAGACAAGATGAGTTAAACCTTTTAATCAATTCTGAATTCAAATCCCTCACTCATAAAATGGTTATCCTTCATCCGGTAACGTTTAAGACTGATGACGAATACGAACTTCATAAAATATTACGAGCCATAGATGGTAATATTCTTTTTACAAAACTGGCTGAAAAAGATTATTGTAGAAAAGATGAGTTGTTTATGAGTAAGAAAACTCTTCTCGATCAGTTTAAGCATTACCCAGAAATCGTTGAAAACACGAAATTTATCGTCAGTCAATGCAGTTTTGATTTTGAATTTAAAACCCCGAAGAATAAAAAATATTATACTGACAGCAAGGAAAATGACTTTAAATTGTTATCCCAGCTTGCTTATGAAGGTTTATCTCATAGATATCCTGATAATAACAGACAGGCTATTGAGAGAGCTGAAAAAGAATTAACAGTTATTCATCAACTTAATTTTTGCGGCTACTTCTTGATTACTTGGGATATTATTCAATACAGTAAGCGTATGGGTTTTATGCACGTCGGAAGAGGAAGTGGCGCTAACAGTATTATAGCTTATTGTTTAGGCATTTCCGACATATGTCCTCTAGAGCTAGATTTGTACTTTGAGCGTTTTCTAAACTTAAACCGTAAAAGTCCTCCCGACTTCGACATCGATTGGAGTTGGAAGAATCGTGACACTATTTTGGAATACATTTTTGATAAATATGGAAAAAATCACGTTGCTTTTTGTGGAACTAATGTGGAGTTCAAGAGAAAATCGAGATTCAGAGAACTGGGAAAAGTCTTTGGACTGCCGAAAGATGAACTAGATCAGCTTTCAAAAAAACCGAGAGAACTACACGATCAAAATTCAATTGTTCAAGAGATTTATAAGTATGAACAGTTGTTAGTTGGATTTCCCAATCAAAGAAGTATGCATTCTTGTGGGATTCTTATTTCCGAAGAACCTATTACAAATTATTCAGTTTTAGAATTTCCTCCAAAAGAATTTCCAATTGTTCAGTTTGATATGCATACAGCTGAGGATATTGGTCTGGAAAAGTTTGACATTCTTTCACAAAGAGGATTGGGAACGATTAAAGATACCGTTAATCTAATTAAAGAAAAAAAGGGAATCAATGTAGATATTGAAGATACCAGAATCTCTAAGGATGAAGTCAAGTGCAATGAATTTTTGAGCATTGGAAAGACCATTGGTTGTTTCTACATTGAATCTCCAGCTATGCGTGGACTTTTGAGAAGATTAAAATGTGATAATTACAAAGTATTGGTTGCTGCATCATCAATTATTCGTCCAGGAGTTGCACAGAGTGGAATGATGCGGGAGTACATTTTCCGACACAATCATCCCGGTCAATTTGAATACTTCCACGATGTATTTGAAAAAGAATTAGGCGAAACCTATGGCATTATGGTTTATCAAGAAGATGTCATTAAAATTGCGATGCACTTTGGTGGAGTTTCTGCAGCTAATGGAGATGTTCTTCGAAGAGCTATGAGTGGTAAAGGACGATCACTTTCAGCTTTACAAAAATTAAAAGATGATTTCTTTGAATCCTGCAAAAGGAAAGGACATCCTGAGCAGCTTTCTCAGGAAGTATATCGACAGATTGAATCTTTTGCCGGCTACTCCTTTTGTAAAGCACACTCTGCTTCTTATGCCGTGGAGAGCTATCAGAGTCTGTTTCTGAAAGCCTATTACCCTATCGAATTTATGGTATCTGCTATTAATAATGGCGGTGGTTTTTACCGAACAGAAGTTTATGTACACGAGGCGAAGATGTCAGGTGCTAAAATTCATAACCCCTGCATTAACCTAAGCGAATTTCATACAACATTATATGGAACAGATGTGTACTTAGGTCTAATGCATATTGAAAAACTTGAAGCTTCTATCAAAGTAAATATCCCGGAAGAAAGGAAAGAAAACGGCGATTACGGATCATTAGAAGATTTTATAAAAAGAGTCAACATTGGTATTGAAACTTTACAGATATTAATTTTTGTCGGGGCTTTCAGATTTACCGGAAAGCAGAAACACGAACTTTTAATTGAAGCAAGATTCCTACTTTCAAAGAATCAATATAAAAGCAAGATCATATCATTATTTGAGGAACCTCAAAAAGATTATAAGCTACCGACAATAGATAGAAACCCTTTTGAAGACGCTTTTGATGAAATTGAAATTTTAGGATTTCCAGTTTCCTATTCGATCTTTGATTTACTCAAGACTAAATACAGAGGTCACGTTTTGGTTAAAGATCTCTTGAAGTATCATAAAAAACAGGTTAAAATGCTGGCATATTTAATTTCCAGGAAACACGTTCCTATCAAGATGAGAAATCATCCTGGAAAGAAAGACGATATGTATTTCGGAACATGGATCGATGCTGAAGGTGAGTATTTTGACACGGCACATTTTCCCGACAGTTTAAAACAATTTCCCTTTAAGGAAGGAGGAGTCTACCTTTTATTAGGAACTGTTGAAGTAGATTATCATTTTCCTACTATTACCATTACTAAAATGGCAAAAATGCCTTTGATTGCCGATCCGCGATATTCGATGGATGATGAAAAATCTAAAGAAATGGAAAGAAGTCTACGGGAAGACGTTAGTATGACTCACCGAAATCCCTATCCACAGGAACATGAAATTGGATTACCAAGAAAAAAGATAAACTGATTCTTTAGTATTCTTGTTATTTATTTTCACAAAGTTCCAGACCTTTAGTGATAAAATCTCCGTATGAAATTTTTAATCCAGCCCATTTGGGATCATCCAACCATATTTCATCAACTTTACTGATAGCAGCATTATTATGTGAAACACCTTTAGCAGTTCCATTTAAAGCATATGTCTTTCCATTGCTGGCCTTGCAGTAAATTTCTTTATATCCAGAACAATAAACTTCAACTTCATCAACTGAAAATGGCCATTTTTCTCCATACTCCAGCTTTGAAAATTTTATTGTATTTCGCTGGACTGGGTTAGAACACGATAATATTAATACTAAAAGTAATAAACTGTAAATAGCTTTCATTTTTTAATTTTGTCAAAGATAGATTTGAAAACTAAATTGACATTACGGGAAACCGTATTACTAAGAACATAAATAGTATTTATGACAAATCTTCTTTATTCACAACAATACCAAGCTGGGTTATAAGAAATGTCTTTTGTTCAAAGATTTGGTTCATAATCATCCATACTTTATCCACTAGAGAAAATGTTTTTTGATGGTCCTTATTAATAATAGTTAGTAAACCTGTGTAGGTAATGCTTTTTATCTTTTGATAATTTCCATTAAAAAACAGTCTATGATCTGTAAAATCGTAAGATTTCAAAACCATTTCAAAAGGTTTTTGAGTGTGTAGATTTTTTTTAAAAACCATTACAGAATCATACAATCTTATTTTTGTGCCATCTTTATTTTCAATATAAACCAAATATTGCTGTGTTTCAGGAAGTATAATTTCATTATCGTCATTTGTTTTAACAACTATTCTTGTGACCTCTGGTCTGCTCACATTGATCTTGAAAAATAAATCTAAAATTCCAAATTCAACTTCCTTCTGTTCATTATCATTATTTTCAGATTCTCTCAGCTGCACTATCTTTATATTATGATGTTCTGCAAACATTTGTGCATCCCGAGTAAATCCATTCCTTGACACAATAATTCCTCTTTGTATATCGGTATCATTGATGATAGAAAGAAGCTTCATAACTGTATCTTTAGTTACTTTTTTTTTCCAGTATTTACATTCGATAGCCGTTTTGTAAGTTTGGCAACCATCAAACTCAGCGGTCAGCACATCAATTTGATGCATAACCCCTGAATTACCTTTTATTTTACAATTCTGCCCATAACCCTCCACTGGAATATGATATTCTTTTTTTAAAGTATCATAAATATATTTTGTCAGAGATTCATAAATCTTCCAATCAAGACTGTTTAATTCATCCATCGTATTTCACATCAAATTACAACATATAGGTCTTCATCTTGATCATATATAGCCTTCCCTGATTTTACCAAAGGATTCCAAACTTTATCAATTGCTTCTGGCGTATTCCACTCACAATAATTATCAGATTTTTTCAAATTACTACTGGAAATTATCCTCTTTCCAAAAATTTCTCTACACTTTAGAAGAAGGCTGATCGAAATTCCTTTCCCCAAATAGTACTTACTACTGTCAGGATATAAGTCAACTACTTTTAAATCAGTTTCATTTTCCATCTCTAATAAAATGAGACTAAAAGAATCATCACTTTCCTTTGACTCTTCATACACTTCAAATACATAAGTAAAACCGTTATATGTCTCATTAAACATATAAGTACATCTAGAAGTAAATTGATAAGTCACATTATTTTTAGTACTTATAAAAATAAACTTTCTGGATTCATTAATCTCTAATATCATAGTGTACATTTTATTAAAAAATAAGATTATCAAACTGTTAACTAAACAAAAAAAATTAGAATTTAAGTTCCTCCATTAGTTTTACTGTCAAAATAACTTGACGCTGTTTTGCAAATTTATCAAATGATGAAAAATTTAAATCATTGGGAAAATAGTACTTTTTCTTATTAATTTTATT
Source organism: Chryseobacterium sp. MMO-72 (assembly GCF_037146035.1). NCBI lineage: Bacteria > Pseudomonadati > Bacteroidota > Flavobacteriia > Flavobacteriales > Weeksellaceae > Chryseobacterium > Chryseobacterium sp. MMO-72. The sequence continues at coordinate 81,549 of NZ_JBBCWG010000011.1, read as the reverse complement.
TGTAGAAACCCAATCTGCAAGTTGCTTTGCACCTTTTGACTTGTTTTCATTACCATCTAACATTTGGAGATTAATAATGGAATTAAAATACTCCGGATCTGTAAAGTATTCTCTATTAGAATCAGTCAATTGGATATTATTTAATTTTAGCTTTTTTTCATTGAAATTTGATATCGGATGACAATGATCAAGATTAAAATCTCCATCCTTATATTTTAAGTTAGGATAAAGTAATGCGAGTATGGGAAAAGCGTATCTATTTTCTTTCTGAGTATATAAAAGATTTTCTACAAACTCTTTATCGACGTTTATACTTTTATTGGTTTTAGAAAGCCTCTTTGCAATAGCGGCAGCAGGGAAAACTGCCGGAGACTTAGCAATTTCTTTTTTCAAAGTATCTCTGATAGCTTTTAATACACCTTCAGCTTGCCCGCCAAATATTTGATGTAGCAAAACAACATGAAGCCATTTTTTAATAATTGCTCTATCATCTTTATATGCAACTTTCTTATGAAAATCTTTTACTTTATCAGTTTTGTATAAATAATATATAATCGGAAGAACAGCATTTAATGATGTCAGTGTTTTTGGAGCATATCCAAAGTCTACAATAAGTTGAAAGACTTCTTTAATTGCTTTCCTAATATTTTCCCATTTACTTTCAAAATCTTTAGCATTCTTAATACTGAAATTGGTTACTCTAAATTTAATATCATCGTTGTACAAAATCAGATAGGTACGCAAAATCAAATCTTTGTTTACGGCAAAGCCGTATTCCTTTACAATTTCATCAACTAATCCATTAATTTCTTTGCGGGCATCTAGAATCATCCAACCTGAAATAGTTGTTGACATTACTAAATCCGAATAACTTAAGTTAATACCGCCTGAATTTATTCGTATAAAAATATCTAATGCTCTGGTAAAATCAGAACCTTTTTCAAGATAGTAGTGAATAAGTTTCTCAAGATGAACAATATCGTGAAGCCGACTCAATATCTCCTGAGCATCCTGATCTTCTATTTCGTGTTTCTTACAATAAGAATTCAGCTGTGCCATTCCGCGAATACCCAAAATATCTCCGACTTTGAACCATTTATTTCCATCTTCATTTTTTGCTTCTGAAGGTTTTAAAAACAAGAATTCATATTTTCTATCATCGTCACTATCGTTTAAGTCCTTGCTAGAATCCTTTTTATATTTAAGATTTAAATAAAGATATCTTGTAGGAATAGAGTGTTCATTATCTTTCCAAGCCAGATTATATTCGTGATAAGCATAAGAACCTTTCAACCCCAGATAAAGTGCAGTAAGGCGCTGCTGCCCGTCTAAAACGACTTCGAAGCTAGGAAGTTTTTTTGTATCAACTTCTTCTGATCTATTGAGGAATCTTTCTCTATATTTTTTTAAGATCCCATAAAATCGTTGGTTTTGTGTGTTATTACCTTCAACTCTCCAAAGCAACATTGAACCAATTGGATATTGTTGCATAAGTGAGTCAAATAACATCTCTATTTTTCCAGATGACCAAACAAAATCTCGTTGAATTGCAGGAAGTAAATATTGATTGTAATCTATTTTATCGATTGCATCTGCAATTGAAAGCGGAGGAAAAAATGACATAATTTATTTTTTAATTTTAATGTTTTTAGCTTTAAGAACTTTATGTTGATCACTTATAAAGGTCGAGATAACAAAGAGAATATCAATTACTACTCTTTTTATCAAACAAATATTTGCCTTCTTGTATTTCGAGATAGTCGATTACAAAATGCACAACTTTTCTGGCATCCTTCAGGACTTCTGGTGCTAGTCCAGGCACTTTAAATTGATTAATCTCTGAATTATAATTAATCATTTCACTATCAAAATTTTCAATCCCTTTTGGTTTACGTAATCTACAGTAAGGATTTATAATACTTAGATTTAAGGTTTCATTCAAGTTCCAGGAATTCTCAATATTTTTATTATAGAAATCTTTGTGCTTGTAATATAAGTTAGTTAAAATCACTAAGTCTACATTATTGTAATCAGCAGGGTCGCAAAAAGAACCATTAGTAAACAGACCTTCGGGGCCGTTAAGATAACCTACCCAGCTCTGCATATCCTCTCTATCACCACAGCATATTAATAAAATATTGATCTCATTTTCTTTTGATAAATCATTAAATTTTTCGTGCGCGTTAATCAGAAAATCTTTAAGATTATTATCCATACTTTTTAACTCAGAATGTTCTTTCAGAGATTTACCTTGCTTTATTAAACCTTCATCTATCGCATTGGAAAGTATTGACATTATGTCTAGCCTATTGTCAAGTCGACCATAAGTTTGATATTTGAAAGATTCTGTATTTTGTACCTTCTCTCTATTAGTAAAAGCCGCACATTTTACTTCAATATTGTATGTGAAATTGTTAGACTGAAATTTAACGTCTACATCTTTTTGATTTTTAGGGTTTACTTTAGCTTCGACCCTGAAACCATTTTTCTCACAAAAATAATTTGCAACTGCCAGCTCACAGGCACTTTGAATATAAGCTTTTTCGTCAAATTTTGCTTTTTTTAGCTGTAACTTATTTCCCCAGAGATCCTTGAAATCTCTATTGGATATAAACTGTTTAATTTTTGAAACAGATTCAATAAATTCATCAAAATAAATATTTCCGGAATTTTTTGCAATTTTAAGGTAATGACCATCCGGTACATTTAATTCATTAAATTCTTCTCTCATGAAGTGGCAATTAGTTTTGGATTTTAAGAAAATAACTTTTAGAATCACTGGGAAAGTGACTCTTAGATTTAGAGTGAATGACTTAGTTTGCTAAAGTCTCGCAAAGAAATATGCAAGATCAAAGATTTCAATTTCTTGTTTTTGATTATTAATATCATCAATATATATTCTCAAATCACCAACTCTTGTTAAAACACCTTCCATTTCTTTCTTATCGTCATACCAAGAAGTTGAATAAACTACATATAATTCTTTACCAACAACAGTTTCAAAATCAGCTTTTTTTACACTAAAGGGATCAAGAATATATTTATTAAAAATAAATAGAAAGTCAAATTCAAAGTACATATTATCGTAGAACCAATCTTTTACTGAGAGTCTAAGTTTATTACCATGCAAAGAATGATCTATAATATGTTCGTACCCAAAACGATATTCTTTTGGCTTTGGAGCATTAATCCTTAAAAGAACGACTGACTTTTCTTGGAAAATGATTCTGAATGGGCTTTTCTCTACTTGCTTTATAGAATCATGTTTCTTGATAACTGAGCAAAAACAATTGAAATCCTGATCAATTTTTAAATTATTTCTTCTCAAGAATTCAATAATGGAATGTTGCATAACGTAAATTATTAGTTTTTTATAAATTTACAAAAAAAGCCTGAATAGATATTCAGACTTTAGAATGTTTTAAACAGAGTTATTTTTTAGGTGTAGAAGGCTTACTACTTCCTCCACTTGAAGTTTTAGCAGGATTGTTTCCCCTATTTCCTCCAGAAGGATTTCCTGTTTTACTTGGCCAGTTTTTGTTTGAATTACTCATTATTTTAATTTGTTTTAGTGCCTACTACTTTTAACGTCGATGTTGGGCTAGTTTTGACATGATCATGTAATCGAAATACGTGCCAAATGTTAAAAAAAGTTAAAATAAGAAATTATTTTAGGAGCTATCCATTATAATCAAAATCAGCCAATGGATGTTTTACTCTTTCAGCGGTCGGAATTAGAGAATTGAATCTTATTATAACTTTAATTACCTGCTCAATTAGAAGAAGTTGTTCTTTACCAGTAATATTATTAGGTTGGTTTTGAATCAATTCTAATTTAACTTTTGACTTATTTATTACGGAAGTGTTATCTTCAATTTCTAAACTATGATTCGGCTTAGTGTGAATTCCAAAATTGTGCATTGTATTTCGCAAATAGAAAAAATAGATAATCACATCTCTTTCATAAGCTGTAATACCTGCAAAAAAGGAAATCATACTTAATAACTTTTCAAAAGTCTCCTTTATAGAAGTTTTATTAATTGTATTAGCCCTTGCCTCAAAGTGCTTTGCTATAGCTCTAAAGTTGGTTTCAATGGAAATAAACAGAGCATTATAAAAGGCATCTTTAATGAATCCATTAAAATTATGATCTAGATCAACCAGATCATTTTCTACAAATCCTTCCCAAATATTTTCTTGAAGATATTTAATATCACTTAAGTGTGTCGATAATTTAAGAGCAATCAGGTAATTTTGAATGCTTGATGCAATAGCATCCATTGTTATGTTTCTAACATCTTCCAGATCACCGTGATTATTATTAGAAGATGCAAAATTTAGTAATTTCGATACTAGTTCAATCTTTTCGTCAAATTCCATAGATAGTTTTTTAATTTTTATATTTTATTTATTTCAATCCGCTTTACTTCAAATACGAAAGTTATCTGAGTTTTTTGTCTACTAAAGCAAGATATTTCATTCCTGATTGGTCAAAGACATTTTCCGTTTTTTCAATTTTCATCGCGGAATATACAGCATTTGCAAATCCTGGTAATCCCCAAAGCATAGATTTTAAATCTCCGGTGGCTACAATTCCTTGCGTGGCACCAATAATCCCACATACTGATCCGAAAATAATATTTCCTATTTGACTCTCTCCCATTTTTGCGGTTAGCTCACCTTTTCTAATCACCAATTCTCTGATCTTTTCGTTAAATAAATCTGTCCCCTCTATTACTGTGGGATCAAGCACAAGTAATTCAACTCTGCTTGTAAAAGCATCTAACAGATCACCATGCTTCTCCTTGAAGCGCAACATTTTATCTAACTTTATATTTTGTGGAAATGGGATCAAACTTTCTAAAATCGTCTGCCTTTTTTTTTGGTTTTTTAGATTTTTAATACTGTAAAACCTTGACCTTAAATTATCAGTCATAGGAATTCTGTTCGTCTTAGCTCCAATTATGGTAGCTACGAACTTCATTAATTGATCTGCCGTTTTTGTTTCCACTGCATACCAATTTCCCTCTGCTCTACTGGCAAGCCCTAAATTTTCAAGACTATAGAAGACATTATCATCAAACTTATCAGCGTGTATTCTGGCAGAAGAAAACTTCTGAGAATGCACTAAATTCCTTTGACTATTATAGAATCGATTTTGTGCTTTTTCAAGTGAATTTTTATTCTTCTCAATCTCGGTAACGAAAGGTTTTGTTACTTCCCAAGGTTCATCAAATATCTCAATAGGATTTATAGGAACTATCAGAGACATTCTAACAAGCTCCATCATAAACGGGTCATAATTCCGTTCTGGTTGCCAAAGATATTCCTGAGGTACAATCGCAGCAATATCCTTGTAATAAAGAAGAGTTCTTATAGTCCAGTCATTATCCGGTACATTGATATAAGGGTAATATAAAATATCACTCATAGTAATTAGTTTTTAGTTTTTAGTTTTTACAATAATTTGGTTATTCTTTATCTAAGTCATTTCTTTTTTTAACCTGTTCGTCATGATGGTCATTAATTATGGCAAATAAATCTTTCATATTCCAAAGGTTTGTAAACATAAAAGTGGAATTATTAAATCCAGAATTAAAGCGGTTATAGATTCCCTCCGCAATATCAGAAAGTTGCTTTATTTCAGCGAGGCTTTCAACTTCTATCTCACCAAGTTTATCAGGATCGAAGTGAGCATAATAAGAGTCTCGTCTTGCTTTAATTTTCTCAACCAAAAACTCCGCCTGATTAATCTCTTCTCTGGAAATAGCAATAGCATTTTTAATATCTGCTTTATGTTTAAACAGATAGTCATATTCACCTTCACTACCATTTTCAGAAAGCTTACGATTTTTAGTCAGCATCTCTTTGAGTTCTTCGTCAAAATCGCTGTTTTCTAACTTATTCATCAATTTTTTCAGGCTGCGTTTTTCATCCTGAACAAACAGTTTAGACAATGTTAGTGTTGCAAAGGAATAAGCTAGTGCTACATAATGCCCTAAAAAATAACTAAAAGGAGCAATTTTTTCTCTGCTTTCATTATTTTGCTCAATAATCTCGTCAATATTTGAAGTGCAGATAACTAGATCACGAATCATAATTTGGAAATACTGCATAAAGCTATTCAGCTCATCTTTTGTAAAAATATTTTTCATTAAACTAATATAAAAAATTGTTTTTAGTTGTTTCTCCAAACATTTACATCCGTGTAGACAAGCTTTTTCAGCTCATTAAATCGAGTATCATCCAGATCTTTTCCGCAAATGACTTCATGCAAGACCCCCGCGTAATCTTTAATTTCTTGGTTAACAATTTTTGCAACTGTTTCCAGTTGATCTTCTGTAAGATTTATATTTTTATTTTATTATTATCTAGGTTGATAATCTTTAAGGTTTAGTTATAGATTTGTTACAGTATTAAAGAATTTTTTTACAATTTTAGTCCAGCTGCAATACCTAATCCAAAGAATCTTTTTCCTTGATATGCCCAAGCATCTGCATTACTTCCTGTCATAAAATCATATCCATAACTAAAAATAATTCCTATATCATTTCTTGCAATCGTTAAACCTGCTGAAGGAGAAAGAACAAGATTACTTGGATTATAAGTAGTAACAACTTTTTTCTTCAGCGGTTCTTTTCCCAAGCTTGCTGATGAGAATCCGAATGAAGCTCCGGGAGTTACCGACCAGCTGGTACTTGACCTGTGTGAAAAAGTTGTCCAACCCCATGAATATCCAACAGAAAAACCCAAATTAATATTCCCAGTTACGACATTAGCAGAGTACTGATTATTATTATAGTCGACAACTGAAGGTCTAACTTTTACACCTATAGCGTTAATTCCGACAATAACGGTCTGGTAATGCAGAGTAATGCTTCTTGTAGGATCGCCCACTTTATCTCTACTCAATTTCACAAGTTTAAGTTTATTAGGAGTAGCTGCATTAATAATTCTTTCCTGACCGTAACAGGGATCTACTGCGCCTTTAGCATCAGAGCCTCCTTTATCATGCTCTATTTGCCAAGGGTCAATAAATAATTCTCCATCCTTATTGGTTACTAAACATTTAAAAGATTTATTTAAGGCAGGACAAAAACTGTAATTAGTCGTAGTACCGTCAGTAATCACATACCCTTGATCATTTAAATCTTTCAATTTTTCTTTAGAAATGTGATAACGAAATTTGAGTCTGTAGCTGCTAGTTTGTGAATGTAAAAAAGTGATCATGCTGAAAAGCATAAACAATCCCAGAATAATTGTTTTCATGTTTTATTAGTTTTTTGGTTATGAGGTAAATATACAAATATAAGTTCTCAAAATAGAGAAATTTTCATATCCAAATTACGAACTAACTTAATGTTATTAAAATTAAAATATTTCTACTTTTAAACTAATAAATTACAAATACAAAACAATTTTAAAACGAAATAAACATGAACAGACAAAGATTAATCCGAAAATTAAGAATTATTAATCATAAGTTGAATAAAAAATACATTCCAGTAGAGGATAAGCCGTTTGTGAAAATTGCCGAATTAACAGCTATATTGCCTGCACTTGGATTATTTTATTTGTGGCATTATTTTGATTTATTAGGAATTAGCTACTATCGATATTTCAATCTGTCGGACGCAATTGCTGTACTATATGAAAACCTAATGTTAATGATTTTAATTGGAGTGTTATTCTCACCAGGAATCGTCTGTTTGTTGCTGACTGACTTAAAGTCAAGAAGCAAAGGTTTATCAATAATTACATTAATTGTAATTATCGTATTATTAATTTGTGGTTTCGGTGTACTAATCAATATGTACAAATTTGCTACGCCAGTAAATATTGTTTTTATAACAATTATCACTATTTCCAGCTATGTTTACTTTTTTGAAAGTCGAAATCTTGGATTTTGGATGCATTTAGCATTCGCATTTATCTATATGTACGCAACCGCTGCACAGGAAGCAAAGTATATATTAAAAGAAAAACCAAAATTTACAATATACTTAAAGCAACACTCGGAGCAACCAATTCTTACGGAGGAAAGTAGTACAAGGTTCTATCTTTATAAGACTTCTAATTACTATTTTATAAAAGATGAAAAAGAAAATAAAATATTTGGATATTCAATATCAACTCAGGAAGAAACAGTTGTTGTACCACTAACCAGATAGTATTAATGTAATTGTCAGTCCTTCGGATTTTTTTGATCCACTTAAGACTTTGCTCCATGAAGTATTCTTAATATATTTGTGGTAAACAAAAAATAAAAAAAGTATAAGAATAAATAAATCTTAAATACATATAAAAACATTGCGTTAAGCAGTTATTTTCTAAACTCAAATACTGGTACTATAAGAATTCTAAGAAAATGTAACTGCAAGATTCGCCCTTCTGGGGCGTGTTTTGCTGCATTTCTTAGAGGGATTATACCAGTATCCTGAGTTTAGAGTGTCAGTTAATTCACGCTCTTTTTTTATGCCCAAAAACTACAACCAAAAACTAAAAATATAATGAAAATCCCTGAAGTAATATTGGACGGAATCACCGTAATACTACGGTATCAATTTAAAATGACATCCAGTAATATTGCAATAAAAAAACAAAACACAAATTATGCGAAACAGTACAATTTCTATTATACTGCTGTATTTTAGTACAGGATTATCCGCTCAGATTCCAAATCTGCCGACAGGACCAAGTGCATCGACTTCCCCAATTCAAAATTATTCTGAAATATCTTTCAGAAACAATTCTACGTCAAAAAATACGGTATCCATTCCCTCAGTTAATAATTCTTCAAGAAAGTCAGAAATTGAAAGAAGAAACTGGGAAATGCAGCAAAACGATTTTAAAATCGTAGAGAAAGAAAATCGAGAGAAAGAGCAAAAACAGTTTGAACAAAAAGTAAATAATCTAGAAATTTCCGGTTATAATCTGCCATCACTATCAGCTAATTCAGGAACTAACTTCTATTATGATGCCTTGTCTCAACTTAATAATTTAGATCAAAGCAATTATTCATTAGCTGAAGCGAATTTCATTGTTGAAAATGCTTATTCTGAAAGGAAGCTACACTATTCTAATTTCAAAGCCAACATTTCAAAAATAGCTTCTCAGGTTTTGCAAAAAATGAAATCCGGAAAGGTGACCCCAGTCGATAATACTCTGAAAAACATTGCTTTGTTTAAGCATTTCTCAAAGAATTACAAATATGATTTTGATGATTTTATGGGAAAGAAAGAATGGAACAAAATGTTTGTTTCCAAATTACTAAAAACAGGAAAAGGACAATGTCACTCAATGCCTCTACTTTATTTGATGGTAGCAGAATCAATCGGGGCAGATGCTTCATTGGCTATGGCTCCCAATCATACGTATATCCGTTTCAAAGACGATGATAATCAATGGCAGAATATAGAATTGACTAATGGAATCCTTAGTACAAATGCTATGATTTTAGAATCCGGTTACATTGGCTCCGAAGCCTTACTGAATGATGTCTATATGAATAGTTTAAGTAAAAAACAGCTTATGTCATTGTTATATGCAGACTTAGCCAATGGCTATATTCATAAGTACGGAATGGATGAATTTGTCGGAAAAGCATTGGATAAATCTCTTGAACTTTATCCCAATAATATGTATGCTAATTTACTTAAATCAATGTATCAGCAGGCGCGATTTGAATATGTAGCAGCAGAATTAGGAATTCAAAATGTAGAAAATCCTGCAGAACTTGAAAATATAAAATATTTCCCGAAAGGTCTGGAACTTTTAAAAGAAACAAAGATGCAGTTCAACAATATCGACCAGCTCGGATTCAAATTTATGCCAGATGGAGCTTATTCAGAATGGTTGAGCAATATGAACCGTGAAGCCAACAAACAAAGGAGCGAAGAGCTTGCCGAGAAAATTCGTCTTACCAATTTAGAAAAACAGAGAAAAAAGAAGGAAGAAGAACAAAAGAAATTGGAGGAAGAGCGTAGAAAAGCAAAAGAGAAAAAAAGAGAGGAGGAAAAAAATAAACCTAAACCTCTTCTAACATAAAAACATCAAGATGAAAAATCAATATTTTAGAAAATCAATGCAATTTGCTTTGCTTGTAATAGTCTCAATGGTTATTACTGTCAAAGCTCAGCGTAATCAATTTTACGAGGAGGCCTATGCACACATTGACAATATGCTAAGTGGCAAGGAAAAGTATAGTTTTAAGAAAGCTGTCTTAAGTGTTGAGCAGTCTTATTACCAGGGAAAGATTGACACGATAGCGATTAATAATGAACTCAAATTCCTGAAATCATTTGCAGAGCAAATAGTTAAAAGCAGAGAACTGACCTATCAGGGAAATGATAAAGATAAAGTCAGCAAATATGCGGCTCTTTACTCGATCATCTGCCAACCGATACCAGTGATTGTGAAAGACTCTACCATTCAATACAAACCTTTCTCTTACGATTTTACCGACGTCTTTGGTCACGATGATTTACCCAATCTCTTTGTTTCCAAATTACTTGCAACAAAAAAAGGAAATTGCAACTCGATGCCCTATTTGTACAAAATCCTTGCTGAAGAATTGGGAGTTGATGCCAATCTGGCTTTAGCCCCTAATCACGTCTACATCAAGCATAATGTAAAGTCTTTAGGATGGTTTAATACCGAATTGACGAGTGGAATTTTCCCTGAAGATGGTTGGTTAATGGCATCTGGATATATCCATCTGGACGCCATCAGAAACGGTATGTTTATGAAAGCTTTGGATAACAAAGAAAGTTTAGCATTATGCCTATTTGATCTAGCACAAGCTTACAACAGAAGCTTTCCTTCCAACGATGGCGAATTTCTCCTAAAAGTCCTCAATAAAGCTCTCGAAGTTTATCCAAATTTCGCAAAAGCACGCATTCTAAAAGCTGAAACGTATAAAGCCAGATTTCAAAAATTAATGGATAGACAAGATCTAAAGAGTGGGTCTTCAAATAATATCAAACTGGCTTTAGAAAATCCGAAAGCAAAAGAAATATATGATCTGATGGTTCAGGAATACAGTACGCTTTACAAGCTTGGTTACAGACAAATGCCTGAAGGAATGTATTTGGATTGGCTTGTATCTCTGAAAACAGAAAGAAATAAATATGAAAATAAAAAATTAAAAAACAACTTCAAATAACCACGAAAATGAAAAAACTATTTTATGTATTCTTTTTGATAATCGCAGTTTTTCTCAATGCTCAAGTAGAAAAGAATGTTTCAAACAATCCTGAAAAGATTTACGTAAATCCCGTAAAACTTACCAAAGAAGAAAGATTGCGTCCTTATATGGACGAAGTTCTAAAAACGAGGGATACTTTAACACCAGCCGAAGCAGAGCGGAGAAGACAAAACATTGAAGCAGGAAATCCTTTTAAGAAATATGGCTTCTATCCTAAAATTGCTACATTAAGCAAAGGTAAATATTTAGAAGCTCACGACTTAGACAGTATTGTAAGCATTGGATCAGTCCGTTACAATGCAAGAACCAATGAAATTGTTGAATTATTAGATATCAACATAGAAAATGCTGACTCACAACCATATCTTGATACTGCAGGTCGCTGGTTTTCTCCTGATCCACTAAGCGAAGAATACAGACGTTGGTCACCATATAACTACGCAATGAACAATCCATTGCGATTTATTGATCCGGATGGAAGGTCTACCGAAGATGCAGTTGAAGAATCAGAACAATGTTGTCTTTTTGGTATAAGTGGATTAGTGAGATTTATGCCAATCTTTGAAGGTGGCTCAAATGTGAGGCCTAATCCTGTTGTTGAAACAATGACAAAAACTAGTGAAGCAACTACAAAATCTCAGGAACATTTTAACAGAGGTAGGCAGATGGAACCAGAGCAAATAAACAGAATGAATGAAGAAGGACAAAATGTTACAAAGAATACTAAAAATTTTGAAGCAACAGATTCGAAAACAGGTAAAACAGGAGGAACGAGACCTGATGGATTCACCAAAGAAGGAAATCCTGTGGAAATAAAAAATGTAAAAAATCAATCTCTTACAAGACAATTAAGATTTCAGGACAATTTAGTTGATGGAAAAAGGCTAATTTTGAGGATAAACAAGGATGCAAATTTATCAAATCCTTTAAAAGATTCAGGGATTGAAATTCAACCTTATAACCTAACAGGACCAGCTCCTGCAAAAACAGATAACATTAGAGTAAATAACAACCCAGCTCCAAAAATTAAACCTGTCCCAGTAAAAAAAGATCCTTGTGCAGGAATACCAGGTTGTATTTAATTAAAATATTATGGAAGACAAATATATTACAGGCATAAAACAAGTTGTCAAAACTGCTCAAGCATTTTTAAATGAATTTAAAGAGTTTGCTCCATTTGGTTTAATATTTAAAAATAATGAATGGATTGATCTTGGCGCATATGACGAAAACCTTACATCGGATCAAATGAAAAATTTTTTAATTAGTACTATTATAGAAGATTTTAATGAGGGTAACACTGAGTTTGGAGCAGTTTGCGTAGATGCTAAAATTAAAGAAATCGGCGATGTTATTATTATTTACAATACATCAAATGGTAAGGATTGGTTTGAATTAGTTTATAAGTATTATCTCGAAGGAAAGTCGGTTAAAATTATCGAAGAAAATATCGAGTATTAATCCCAATGACATTATTGAAAATGTCTTATAATATTTTTGACTAAAAGATTGGAAATAAGCAGAACAGAAATAGAAGAGAAATTTTTACAACATTCAGTTCAACACGGAGTACTTTATGTAAACGGAGATTATAAAAAAGCAAATAAACTTCACAAAGAATTACATAACCTTTATAACCATGCAAAGGAGCAACGTGAAGAAGAGCTTTTTAGTGAAATGTTGGATAATCCTGACGAATATGTAAAATTGTGGGCGGCCATTTTTACTTTAAAATCAAAACCTGATATAGCTGAGAACATCCTAAAAAAATTATCTACAAATTCGAAAGTAAAAATGACAGCCTCTGCGACTCTTCATTTGTGGAAAGAAGGAAAATTAGAACTATTATTATGAGATTATGAAGAAAATAGTAGACATTGAAACTGCATTAAAAATGTTTGAGGAGGCTTCAATTATTCAAGTAGAATCTACAGAAAATGGTAATTTTAAAGTAGGAAATAAAAATTACGAGAAGGTAATGAATGCAGCTTCATTTCTTAAAAACCAAAATTCAATAGAAAGTTTATTTCAGTTTTTAAACCATCAGCATAAAGGTCCGCGATTATGGTCTGCCTGTTATATCTTACATCTTGATGAAAAGAAAGCGGTCAAAGTTTTAAAAGAAATAATAAAGCAATCGGGAATAATTGGTTCAACAGCTGAAATTACTTTAGACGAGTGGAAAAAAGGAAATCTAACATTTATATAAAATAATTATAGAATCTCAAAAAGAATGGATACTCAAGATTATTTACAAGACCAATTGAAAATTTGTGAAAAGAATTCTCAAATTTCTGATGTAGTAGAGTTAAATACCGTAATTGCATTGGGTCGAAATTTTAATCCCAACATTCAAATAAATGGACTTAGACATCCCCGAACAAAAGGTTTAACTGGTTGGTATATTTGGTCAGGTGAGTTTTCTTATGCAGATGATTTTTTTCAGCCTTCTCACGCCTATCATTTGTTGGAAGATGCTTCTTTTATAATTCAATATCTCGGGCTTCCGGCTGGTAATCGTTTTTTAATAGATAGTAACGGCTACGAGGATATTTGGTATGATGAAAGTTTGTTGGATGTATAATCTTATAACTTTTAATTAATTTCAATCATCAACAATAAAATAACTATGAAAACAAAACTTCTTTTCTTGCTACTAATACAAATTATATTTGTTAGCTGTCAAAAAAAGGTTACTGATTTTAAGCTCGTAAGCTATGATATAAAATCAAACAACGAACTGTCCATTAGTGCTTATACCACTTTGGACAAAGATGGAGTTCTAAATGTTTATCTTGATAGAGAAAGAGATAAAGTATATTATCAATATAAATTAAGCCAGAGTGAACTTGATGAAATCAATAGCTTATCAGATAAAAATTTGGATAAATATGTAATAAAAAAAGCGCTGGATGCAAATCAAGGTTATGCAGGCAGTAGAAATTACTTAAGTTTTAAGGTAAATGGAAAGGAAGACAAAATATGTTTTATTTTACCTTTTATGGATTCTGATTTTAAGAAGGTAATAGATTCGCTGGAAGACAAAATTTATTTGCAGGACGAATCTCAAAGAACTGAAGCATCTCCTATAGATTTCAAAAAAGTAGAAAAAGAAATCATTACACAGAACCAAATTGATAATTATCTTCCAAGCAAGTCATTACCACCTCCTCCGATGCGATAAATTTCATATATTTACAAAAAGCATAAATATGAAAGCAATAAAAATCTACAGTATTGTAGCAACATTGGTAATAGTTGGACTTTCAGTCTGGGTTTACTCAACTAAAAAAGAATTAAAAGAAACAGAAGAAGTTCTTGATCAATGCTCTGATTGGTATTATCAGGAAATTAATAAGTAAAAGAAATCCTAACAAATTAGTTAGGATTTTTTTATTCGTCAATCTTATATTTATTAATATCGAAATCAAAGTCAAAAAGTTCTTTTGGGGTAATACCAAAAGCTGATGACATTTTCAACATCGTTTCTATAGTTGGATTGCCCTTTCCATTTTCAAATTTATTGTAATTGCTTGAATCGAAATTTGAATTCTGCGCAACCTCATCCATTGAGTTATATTTTGTAGCTCGAATCTTTTTCAAATTTTCTGAAAACTCAAGCATAAATAATCTTAAGACTTCTTTGCTATCCATAAATAATGTATTTATGGGCAATTTTGGATTTTTGATTTGAAAATTCGTGGTAATATATTACCATACAATAAATAAAATTACTATATTTGTAAAATAAGTTACAGAATATGTAATTTTGCGATACTTCAAAGAATAATAGAAGCTATTGCTTAGAATCTCAATTCGAAAACTGGTAATTTTAGTATACGAGACGATAAGCAGGAAGCTCACGACCTAGGCGTGGGCTCTCTTATCTGTATACAAGGTATACCAGTACCCCGAATTGGATAATGTAGAGTTCCACGCCGTCTTTTTCCAATGCTGTTCGCTTTTCTACTTCTAAGCACCTTCCAAAAATAGTATCAGATTATATGATACAATGAGGTGTACAACTCATTGCGGCTTTTAAAGCTTTCTCGGGACACAATTTCATTCATATTAAATGGCTTTTAGGTGCCTTGCGGTTAACTAACGACTATCCCCTATCCAAAAGGCACTAAGAAAGTTTTGTTTTCAAATACCTGAATCCAGAAGTAATAATAACTAAAAAATGAAATAAAAAATAATCCTTATAAATAAGAAAGCCCTTCCCTATTCAGTTTGCAGACTTCAGGAAAGAGCTAGGTTTATCAAGGAGTTTAATCAAAAAACCCATACAAAACTATGAAAAAATCCTATTCTAAAATAGGAAGCATTGGTATTGTCTTTTTGTTAACTGCATTATGCAGTAATGCAAAAGCACAAACCAAGACAGTGACCGGAACAGTTACTGTCGGCGAGAATCAGACACCACTTTCTGGAGTCAATGTATCTCAGGAAGGCAGTGATCAAGTTACACAGACCAATTCGAAAGGATTTTACATCTTACAAATAAACGGTGAAAATCCCATCATAATTTTCCGACATCCTGAGTATGCAGAAAAAAGAATTACCGTAAATGGTAAAGCTGTTATTAATCTTTCATTAGATCAGAAAGTACAGGGCATTGAAGAAGTTGTTGTCAATGCCGGATATTATAAAGTAAAAGAGAAAGAAAGTACCGGTAGTATTGCAAAAGTTTCAGCGAAGGATATAGAAAATCAGCCTGTGACTAATGTTCTATCTAGTGTTCAGGGACGACTTGCGGGTGTTACTATCACTCAAAATTCAGGAGTTCCCGGAGGTGGTTATGATATTCAAATAAGAGGTAGAAACAGTTTAAGAAACAAGGACAACAGCACAATTGATGGAAATCAGCCACTTTATGTGATCGATGGTGTTCCGATGGGTGGAGAAATGACATCACTCTATTCGACTGTTATTCTACCCGGAAGAAGTCTTAATCCTCTCAACAGCATCAATCCAAACGACATTGAAAAAATTGAAATTTTAAAAGATGCTGATGCAACAGCAATATATGGCTCCCGTGGTGCTAATGGTGTTGTTTTGGTAACTACTAAAAGAGGAAAGTCAAAACGACTGAATTTAAATTTTAATACATCCTATGGATTAAGTACAGTGATTTCTAATCTCAATTTGATTAATACATCAGAATATTTATCTATGAGAAAAAAAGCATTTGAAAATGATGGAATCAGTACTTATCCTGCAACGGCTTATGATATCAATGGAACTTGGAATCAAGATAGATATACAAACTGGCCGGATAAATTAGTTGGGAACACAGCAGCTTTGTCAAACACACAATTATCATTAAATGGCGGTGGAGAAACAACCAATTTTTTATTGAGCCTTTCAAATAATGAGCAGACCACTGTTTTTGGGGAAGACTTTAAATACAAAAGCAAAAACATTTCCAGCCATATCTCGCATCGATCTGCAGACAATAAATTTCAGATGAATATTGCCAATAGTTTTTCAATTCAGAAAAACAATGTCATTAGAACAGATATTACGAGGCAGGCGTACAATTTAGTTCCAAATGCACCTGAGCTTTACAATTCTGAAGGTGGATTAAACTGGCAGAATAATACATTTGCCAATCCTGTGGCAGCCTACAATAGCACCTATACAAATGAAAACAAGCAATTTCTTAATAGTATTACAACACAGTATGAGGTTTATAAAAACTTATTGCTAAAGCTTAATGGTGGATTTAACTACCAGACATTTGAAGAACTTTCGTTACAGCCCAATACAATTTATAATCCGGCTTATGCTGCGGGTCAGTCAAGCGCAACTTCGACAGCATCTAAGAATAATCAGGACAGATTTTCTTTCATCATTGAACCACAAATTAACTGGAATTACCAATCTGAACATCATAAAATCGATGCTTTGGCGGGAGGAACATTTCAAAGAGAGACAAACGAACAAGGGTCAATTGTAGGTGTAGGCTTTGAAAGTAATGCTTTTATAACAAATATCGGTGCTGCAAGAACAAAAACAGTTTCAGACCAAATCACAAATGAATACAGATACGCCGCATTTTTTGGGAGGCTTAATTATCAATATTTAAATAAATATATAATTAATCTGACTGGCAGACGTGATGGAAGCAGTCGCTTTGGTCCAAATAAAAAGTTTGCCAATTTTGCAGCAGTTGGAGGAGCTTGGTTATTTAAAAAAGAAAAATTTGCCGAAAATCTAGAATGGTTAAGTTTTGGAAAGCTTCGCGGAAGTTATGGTACTGCAGGTAGTGACAACATTGGAGACTATCAATATTTAGATACTTATACTGTCTCATCATCATATATCTATAATTCAGTTACAGGATTGATTCCGTCAAGACTCTATAATGGTAACTATAGTTGGGAAAAAACTAAAAAGCTAGAAGTTGCTTTAGAACTTGGGCTCTTCAAAGACCATATTAATATTACGACAGCTTGGTATAGAAATCTTTCTTCAAATCAATTGGTGGGCTACCAGCTGCCTTCAATCACTGGCTTTACAAGTGTATTGGCAAATCTTGATGCTACGGTCGAAAACAAAGGATGGGAATTTGAGTTGGCAGCTCAGCCACTAAAAACAGGGTCTCTTAAATGGGATACTAATTTCAACATTAGTTTTCCAACAAACAAATTAGTTTCATTTCCGGGACTGGAAGGTTCAACGTATGCCAATCAATTTATCATTGGGCAATCTACTTCAATTATCAAATTGTATCAACTTGAAGGTATCGATCCTAAAACAGGAAAATACAGTTTTACTGATTTCAATGGAGATGGAAAGATATCTTCACCTGAAGATAACAAAGTTGCTCAGGACATAAGTGTAAAGTTCTTCGGTGGGTGGTCGAACAGTTTCAGATATAAAAATTGGGACGTTTCATTTTTGTTTCAGTTCGTTAAGCAAAAAAACAGAAATTACAACAGTATTATAACTGTTCCTGGCAGTATGAATAATCAGCCAGTCGAAGTTTTAGATGTCTGGTCAACGGACAACCCTACTGGTACATATATGCCATATACTTCCGGAGTAAACACGCTTCACACATTTTTTCAAAACAGTACAGCATCAGTGTCGGACGCATCATTTATCAGATTAAAAAATGTACAATTGGGATATCAGATTCCATTAAAAAACAGCGTCTTCAGAAATGTCAAAATATACATTCAAGGACAAAATCTTCTCACGGTAACCAAATATTTTGGTGTTGATCCTGAGTTTTTAGCACTGGGCTATCTGCCACCTCTGAAAACATACTCTTTTGGGTTACAGTTCAATCTTTAAAAAATTTGAAATGAAAACAATTACAAACATTACTATATTATTATTCTCACTATTACTACTCAATCTGATTTCTTGTGAAGAGATGCTGGAAGTTGATGTACCGGAAAATCAAATTGATAAAAACAATGTTTTTCAGGACACTCAAACAGCAAATTCCGCATTATCGGCATTATATTCGAGTTTACGAGATAATTCTCTACTGGCAGGTGATAAGATGGGATTATTTTTGAGCAATTATACAGATGATCTCACTTGTTATGCAACTACCGCAACAAATGGAATCTATGAAATTTCACAAAATCAACTCATTTCCAGCAATGCTGCAGTTTATTCACTGTGGTCAAATACATATCAACAAATCTATTTCTCCAATTCTATCTTAGAAGGTCTTGAAAAATCATCAGGAATTTCAAACACAGACAAAAGAAGAATGAAAGGTGAAGCATTACTGATACGCTGTATTTTATATTTCTATTTACAGCAAATATATGGAGATATTCCTTATTTAACTACAACTGATTACACTGCTAACAACACCTCATCAAAATTGAGTTCTGATGATGTTCTTGTTCGACTTGAAAACGATTTGAACGAATGTTATATATTATTAGCAGACGAATACAGTAACTCCGAAAGAATTTTTGTCAATCGTAAAGTTGCAGAACTGATGATGGCAAAGGTATATTTTGCAGAGCAGAGACCAGCCGATGCGGAAGCTAAATTAAAATCAATAGCTCAAAGTTCTCTTTATACTTTCGAAACTGACATTGCTAAAGTCTTTCAAAAGTCAGGAAAACATATTTTGTGGCAATTAAAACCTAAAAATTCAGGAGATGCAACAAAAGAGGCAAGTTTATATTATTTCACAGGTGCAGCACCTTCGAGCTACGCACTATCGACATCTCTTATGTCCTCCTTTGCATCATCGGATTTCAGAAAATCGAACTGGATGGCAGTAATTACTGTGGGCGCAAACACTTGGTATAGAGCCGATAAATATAAAAATCGCTCAAATAATACCACAGAGTACTCCATTGTTTTCAGGCTTGAAGAAGTTTACCTACTATTATCCGAAAGCTTGGCAAAACAAAACAAACTCAATGAAGCACTGCTATATTTAAATGCTACAAGACAACGTGCTGGACTTTCGGCGGTAACTTCAGGCATTTCACAGTCTGATTTAATTACTGAAATCGCAAGTGAGAACCGTAGAGAATTCTTTACAGAGATGGGGCATCGTTTCTTTGATCTCAAAAGGAATAACAATTTAAATTCTCTTATTTCCTCAAAACCTAATTGGCAGACTAATCATCAACTGTGGCCAATTCCTCAAAAAGATCTTGAACTAAATTCAAATTTAAATCCCCAAAATCCAGGTTACTAATGAGATCATTTAAAAATATAATAATTTTACTGTTACTTGTAGGGATTTCTTTTTGTCAAGGTCAAACGTTGAGAGGCACATTAGAAAAAAAAATGGCTCAGCAATATCGAATAAAAATTCTTGCGATGTCTCCAAAGGGAAACTGGGTTATAGCAGGAAAACATTATGATATTAACAAAGATACTATTGAAATTTTTTCAACAAAGAATAAAATTCAAAAACCTCATCTGTTAACGAAAACCTTAGATATTCCAATTTTTTTACAAGAAGAAGCTGTGGTAGCATTGGCAAAAGATAAAGCTGTCTTAGTTAGTCTGAATGATAGAAGACAGAAGGTTTTTGACAATATTAAAAGAGTTTTTGCGTCTTCAGACACAGGAACTTTTGCATTACTAAACACTGCCGATAAATTGTCTGTCTATAATAACAAAGGGGCATCATACTACGAAATAGATAGTGTAGTCAATATTACGAAAGATAATGTAAGTAAAATTTTTGTCGTAAGAAAGGGTGAAAATAAATACGAAATCTACGACACTTCTTCCCAAAATAAAAAAAAGATCTACGAGAGCCCTGTGCTTATCAAGAGAATTGAAATAAGTGATTCAAAGAAAACACTTTATATAATTGAACAAAACAGTACTGATAAAACGGAAAGTTTAGTTTTATTAGATATCAAATCTGGCAATATCTCAAAACCAATTTTACAAGATATAGATACTGGAGATTACATTGTAGTTAGTGAAATGAATGAAGAAGGAAAGTATTTTGTAAATGGCCAAACGAAGATACCAAAAAACAAAAATGTCGAAATATGGTATGGAAATGATGGTGATTTAAGCAAGCATGACACTGGTTTTGATCCAATTGACAAATATTGGATAATTACAAACAATAATCATGTAAGCGCAATTGATAATAAAGATTCGAAAAAGATTTTTTTATCTGGCAGTGATAAATATCTTTTCGCTTTTAAAAGAGGAAAACTTCAAAATTATACAGTAGATAATCAAAATATTGATTTACAGATTTTAGATACTCAGAATAATACAGCCAAACCCTTTGATATTGTAAAAAGTGCATATTTCACTCTATCCAAAGATGGAGAATTTAGTATTTACAGAGACTTGCAGGATAAATGGGTGTTATGTAATCTTTCTACGATGAAAAAAGGATATATTCAAGATCACAGTCTGCAAAATCCTGTTTTTAGTAAAGACGCGTCATTAATTTACTTTGATTCTCAAAAAGGTATTTTCGTTTATAATATTCAGAAGGATAGACTGATCAAAATTAGCGAAAATCTAAGTAAAAAAGTTAAAATTTTGAATAAAGAGAGTCTACCATTAATTGGGAGCTATTTCAAGATTTACAGATCGTACCTAAAGAATGATAATTCAGTTTTAATAAAAGTCAGAGATGACGAAGAAAACAAAACGTCATATTATACCATTGTAAATAAAGATTTAAAATCAATAATAAAATCCTCAGAAAATTATATTAGAGATTTCTACTACAACAGAAACGCAAATTTTTTTGCTTATACATTAGAAAATTACAACAAACCGATGTCTTTATATTACGTTGATGATCATAAAAAAGAACCAATAATTCTTTTAACCAATGAAAATCGAGATGCTGCAGTAAAGAATCTTAAAATTGAAATAATAAATTATATTAATTCGGATTATCAGAAGTTGAAGGGTATTTTATATTACCCAACTAACTTTGAGCCTAAAAAAAAATATCCTATGATTGTAAGAATTTATCAAATTCAGAATGATTCGGCAAATCAATATGATATTATAGGCTATAATAATCCTGCTTCTTTTGATTTGAGAACTTTACTTGACCAAGGCTATTTCGTTTATTTACCCGATATTGTATTTGGTCCAAAAGGAACAGGTCTTTCAGCATTAGACTGCGTCAATAAAGCATTGGATACAATTCAGAACAGACCGTATATTGATCAGTCGAAAATCGGATTAACAGGGCATTCCCATGGGGGATATGAGACAAACTTTATTGCTACACATTCAAACCGTTTTGCAGCGTATTTATCTGGTGCTGGTAATAGTGATATTGTACGTTCCTATTTTTCTTACAATTATAATTTCCACAGCCCATTTTACTGGCAATATGAAAATGGACAATATGAATTGAAATTTCCTTTCAGTGAAAACAAAAAATTGTACTTTGACAACAACCCCATTTATAATGTTGAGAAAGTGAATGCGCCCATTCTTTTATGGGCTGGTAAAAAAGACGAAAACATAAAATGGGATCAGGTCATGGAATTTTATATTGGGTTAAAAAGGAATAATAAAGATGTTATAGCTCTGTTTTATCCAAATCAGGGGCATAATCCAAGTTTTAATTCAGAGGATAGAAAAGATCTTTATTATCGAACATTAGAATGGTGGGATTATTTTTTAAAAGATAAAACAAACATAGATTGGATTAACAAACAAATGAAAAAGGATGCTTTATAGCATCCCTTTTTTACTGCAGTCTGAAAAGTTCCTCTCCGCACATTGTCGGGTTGTCCGAAATTTTCTCGTGCAAAGACGAACTGCTGTCGCCCGACCAAACACATGGGGCTGTGCCCACTGTGTTACACTGTTGTTGTGCGTTTAGACATTCGCCAGTAACGGCATCAATTCTGTAAGCGTCAACAATTGCTTTTGCTGAATTGCTTTTTGCAGCACTAGTTGCAAATGCTGCGCCTGTGCCAAGTAATACTGTGACTACAGGAATCATTAATTTTTTCATATTAAAGAAATTTGAATTATTGCCTACTCTATTTTAGGTTTTCGGCATTCCCCTTTTCATATAAATTAAGAATCAGTCTAGTAAACTTGTATCTTTTCAATTCTTTGTCAATTAAAACAAAAAGATACATGTCGGTTGCATACATCTGTGTTAGCGCTTTATCATCCTTTTTAGGAATATAAAAGCTTCCTACATATTCCTGTCGGTCAATCCTGTAGATATCAATGATTGAATTTTTCTTCCATGCTTTCTTAGACTCATACTTGCCAATAAGCTTTGATTCCACAAAAAGGAGGTTTTGATTAGTTGTAGGATTTTGATTGTTTTTTAAACTTGGAACATTCATTTTATGTCGACCGTCTGGAATTTTAACCACATTAAATCTAGCTCGGCTTATGGTGTCAATTGTTTTTAAGCGAGATTTCAATTCAAGATCCTCATCCATGATCATATATTCATTTCTGTAATTATATATGTATATAAGATTTTTAAAATTTTGGTTGAGCAACAATTTTCCGTCACTGTCAAATACTCCGTCAATTTGTTTTTGAAGAATATCTGGATTCAATACAACTTTTGGATTTCGATTTAAATCAAGGCTACCCAAAGTGTATTGCTGTGTACTTTTACTCTGCGTTCTTAGTGCAAATCTAGCCGAATCTAAAACGGATAATTGAGTAAAGTATGCGTTCTGATAACTTATTGTTTCTGCATATTGGTCACCAATTTTACCTCTGTAAATTATTGGGACACTTCCATCGTAAAGAAAATAATCGTTTTTAAAGGTCTGAAGCCATAGATTTTTAAAGGAATAGTCTTTCTCATCCAGCTCTATCCTTTGTTGGCTTAAATTTGATAAATCATAATTAATTTCAGAAAATAATAATGGAGCTGTTATATTTCCAAGATATATTTTTTTACTATCTGAGCCTGCAATATAGTATGAATCCAGCTTTAAATCTATTGATTTATCTTCTAGTACTGGATGTATTAGAAATCTTCTAACAAAATTATTCTCTTTTTTTATAATGTATTCTGAAGAATAAAATAGATAAACAACAAGAGAAGTACTCGCGACAAAGACTACAAAAATTTTCACAAAATAGATGATGAATTTTTGTCTATTAATAACCTCAACTAGAATTACGGAAATAAAAGAAAGTAAAATACATCCAAGATTAAATAATAGATGTTCTGTCCAATCCATTTTCTCAAGTATCCCGCCGCAAGAACAGGGAACAAAGTCGCTAAAATTTAGGATAAGATAAATATAGATTGTAAAGGCTATCATAATTCCCATAGAGCTATAAAGCCCAATTAATCGAAATTTGGGAACTATAAGAGTAACTACAATAAGAAGCTCAACAATTATTGTTGCATAAGAAATAAATCCAGCATAAGCACTTAAAAGTGGTGATTGTGCGATCTGAACCTGGAAATTTCCAAAATCCATTATTTTGCTTGCGCTAGCGTAGCAGAATAAAAGAATAAAAAAACAGGCCGTTATTAGCGGCACTTGAAGGAAGACTGATTTTTTCATGGCTAAAAAATTTATTAAAAAACTTTAAAATCAAAATCTGCCCTTTCATTATTATCTTCTTCGTCAATTTTTGAAAGATTTCCCTATACCCGATCTAACGTCGTTGGCTGGATATTATATTTTTGAGGTATAGGGAATCTTTATATCATTTCATTTAGTGTTTCCAATCTTGACCATCCTTTACAGGGGGATCTTTTTCTAATTCAATTTTCATTCTAGTTGAATCAGATGTTTTATTACTTTCCTTTGCAACTCTAGATAGTGCAAAATCATTATCTACTTGCTCATCAACTTGTCTGCAACTTTGCGCACATAAACCCACAATAAGAATTAAAAATGGGATAACTTTTTTCATAATAGTAAAATTTATTAAGGATTATCCCGGCCGGTTTTTCTCAGAATTCTTGGAGTCAAAGGTATTGTCGAAAAGACCGTCCAAACAAGCATATGTGGGTGTGCTTTACAAAGCACGACGTCGTGTTTTATAAAGCACGACAACAAAAAACAATGAAACCGCTTCATTATCAATTGTTTTTAATAATAATTAAATATCTTAATAGAATATTGGGAAAAGCCCTGTTTTATGGAGATTTTACATAAATTTGGCGGTTCTTAATTGAAGCCTACTAACCATGCTTAAAGGATTTTCATTCATTTTGATATTATTCCCCTTTTTTCTGCTGTTAAATGCGCAGAAGATGAGCGAATATGAGATTATCCGAAAAAATTATGAGAATCTTCCTAAAAATGATAAAAGAGCAATTCCTTATGTAAAGACTTATATTCAAAAATCGAAAAATGAAAATGATTTTGAACATTTAACCCAAGGATATCGGGATGCCGTTTTCTTTACTAAAAATGAAAAGCAAAAATTAGTATATTCCGATAGTATGATCTATGCCGCTTTAAAATCACGAGATAAAGATTTGATAGGTTTAGCTTATTTGGGAAAAGGGATTATCTATTACTTTAACTATAAAAAATTTGATCCGGCTTTAGATGAATATTTAAAAGCTTATAACTATTTAAAAAATACTAAAGACGAGTATTTGAAATATAAGGTCGTCTATCATATGGGAGTCGTCAAAAGCTACCTAGGCTATTATTCAGAATCTAAAGAAAATTTCGAAGAATGCATTAAATTTTTTAATAATGAATCAGTTAAACAACTTCATCCAAATGAAGTTTTCAATAATAAAAGGGGATATTTTAACTCTCTTCACCAGTTAATAATCTGTCAGAGAAATCTAAAAAATTTTGCTGCTGCTGATAGTTTAATAAATGTTGGGCTAAAAGAAATTGAGGGGATTGATGAATTTTCTTTGGAAAAGAGTTATTTTTTAAAGTGCAAAGGCATTTCAGCATATAACCGTCAAAATTATAAGCATGCAATCGATATCTTAAATAAATCTTTACCAAAAATATTGAAGGTAGATGATTTTGCGACTGCATCATTAATTTACTCTTACTTAGGAAAGAGCTACTATCATTCTGATAAGGAAAAAGCACTCCATTATTTTGAGATGGTAGATTCAATTTTCGTTCATAAAAATTTTGTTTTACCGGAGACACGTGATAGCTACGAAATTTTAATAAACCATTTTAATAACCTGAACAACACAAAGAAAGAGCTGTACTACACTAAACAGCTCTTATCAGTTGACAGCTTATTAGGAAAAGAGTTTTACTATTTGACCTCAAGAATTCACAAAGAATACGACACGAAGCGATTGTTAGATAACAAAGAAGCTTTAGAGAAGAGAAATCTTCTCACTTCCTTAATGGTAATATTTTTTATATGTCTTTCGCTGCTTTTTATCACACTATACATTTTTAAATATAGGAAGAATAAGAAGATCATGCTGAATTACAGGATACTGCAGATAAAGCTTGACAATCGTCAGCTTGAAAAAATGCTACATCAACATAGTCCCGATACCATTTACGAGGATGAGAAGACATCGATAATTAGTAAGGAGATTTACCAAGATTTACTATTAAAAATAAAATCATTTGAGGATAGACAAGAATATACTCAAATAGGATTAACATTAAATCAGTTGGCGGCTCAATTCAATACTAATACAACATATTTATCAACTTTTATCAACGAATCAAAAGGCGTTAATTTTAAAAATTACCTAAACAATCTTAGAATTGATTACATTACCAATCTAATGAATACTGATAAAAATTACTTGAAATACACAATTGAAGCATTAGCTGAAAAATGCGGTATAGCATCCCGTCAGAATTTTTCAGATCTTTTTTATGAAATTAATGGGATGCGTCCAACAGATTTTATCAAAAAAAAGAAAGAAGAGCAAAAAAATAATAACGGTAAATAGAAATCGAAAATACTAATCTATAATTTTCAAGTGAATTTTACATAATTTTGATGATCTAATCAGGAGAAGAATCTTCTCGTTTGCAAATTGAAATGTGCGAATCCTAATTAGGATTGCCTTAACTATTTTAAAAAATTGCCAAATGAAAGATTTAAAAACCTCAGGCAGATCAAAGACTGCACGAATTACTTTAAGGCTACATGACGAAGTAAAAGAAAAATGGCTGAATCACTGTAATAAATACAACCTTCATCTTTCCGATTATATCATTAGCGGCGTCGAAGGAAAGCTACTTGATAATGACAGGAAAGAAATCATGAATTTCATCGAAAATCAGGTTAATTTATTCTCTAAAATTGAGAATAATATCAATCAGATTGCAAAACATATCAACACCAACAAGCACTTACCCACTACCCTTTTATCTGATTATAATTCAAAGCTTGAAATTCTCAACAGTCTGAAAATTGAGCAAAACAGAATAATCAAAAAAATCTATATTGAACTTGCAAAATGATTGTTAAAATATTAAACAAATCATCCAGTGAGTTCAATGGTGTGATTTATAATGACAAGAAAATTGAAAAAGGAAAGGGAGAACTTTTATCAATTAAAAATTTCCCGGCTCATCTTAATCACTCTTCGGGAGCTCCAGACATAAAAAACTATCTGAAAGCAGTTTCCAAAAATAATTCAAGAATAAAAAATCCGCAGTTTCACGCTACAATATCCGCAAAAGGACGCGAATATTCTAAGGAACAATTGGCGCTTACAGCAGATAAATTCATGGATAAAATGGGCTATGGTGAACAACCGTACATTGTTGTTTTTCATAATGATACTGCCAACAACCACATTCATATTGTAAGTACAAGGGTTAATAAAGACAGCTCAAAGCGTATTGAGAGAGATTTCGAAAAATATAAAAGTCAAACTGCTTTACAGGAAACAATTAAAGAGTTGTACGGTACTGACGTACATCAAAATTTAGAAAAATTGATTGATTATAATTATAGTACGTTACATCAGTTTAAGACACTGCTGGAACTTAATGGATACGGCTATTATGAAAAAAATGATAAGTTAAATATTACAAAAAACGGCGCTTTTATCAAAGTTTTAAATGTCAATGATTTAAATTTTTCAAAAAAAAGTTTTGACGAGAAAAGAAAAAAACAGATATTTGCTCTATTCAAAAAATACAAAGAGGTATTTTCCAACTCGGTTTTCAGAGTATCGGATAAAAACCATGCCTCCTACCAATCAGAGCTTCAATACCATCTGAAGAAAAAATTTGGGATTGATGTTGTTCTTTCATTCAAAGATGATAAACAGCCTTTCGGCTATTCCATCATCGACCACAAAACCAATACGATTTACAAAGGCAGTGATATAATGAAAATGAGTGACCTATTCATTATCAGCTCCCAAGTATTAGACAAAAAGATCTTTGACATTCTGGCCAATTCAAATTTGACAATCGAAACGAAGAACGTTTTTAAAAAGCATTTGGAACAAGAGTACAAATGCGAAATCCAGGATTATATGCTTTTTTTGAAACAATCGAAAAAGACAAATTATAATATCTGGAAAGACACACGAAATTCAACAATAGATCACATCCTAAACTTAAGGAAAGTAAGTAATAATTCGCAGGATAAAATAAAGATCGTCAGTTTCTCAAATGAGGCATTCGTCATTAATAAGATTGACAATGTTGTCTTTACCGTAAAAGAATTGGTCGGAGATTACTATTACAACCTTTATTTATCTCAATTACTAAATCCTCAAAATCCAGGACACCAGTCTATTGTCAATGGCGTGCAAGCTGCAGAAGCATCAAGTTTAGAAGAAATGTTAAAACGCACTTCCCTATTTGATATTTCAGCAGCTTCTCCGCCATCAAGCGAAGAACTAGAAAATAGAAGAAGAAAAAAGAAAAAAAAGAGATGATTATTACGTTTGCAAATCAGAAGGGCGGAGTTGGCAAGACCACTTTAGCCATTGCATTTGCCAACTATCTTTCTATGTTTACCGATAAAAAGGTAAATGTCATCGACTTTGATTTTCAGCGTTCATTTTACAGGCAATGGTCAGAAGACAAAGAATTAAAAGCAGATTATCTTTATGAAGTAGAGAAAATTTCGGAAGAAAATATTCATCTCACGCAGAATGAAAAAGTTTTAATGCAGTTAAAGGAAAGTCAGGAGGTTATTCTTTTTGATACCGCCGGAAATATTCAGAATAATTACACGCAGGTATTACAATACAGTGATGCCATAATAATTCCTTATGGATACTCCAGTGTTACAATGATGTCTACAGTACTGTTTCTCAATCTTCTTAAGCTTATCAAAGTCAAGGCAAAAATATATTTCATCAGAAATAATATGCGCAAAGACGACAGCTACGAATTGAAACCTGTAATGGATGCTGAATTCAATACGATAGGGAAAGTAATTGGCGGATCAGTTCTAACCAGAAAATGTATGCTTAGCATCAACACAAAAGGACTGACATATGAACAAAAGTTAGCTGTCAAAGAAACATTCGATGAATTAATTTATCATCTATGGGAATTTTAGACCGCTATACGACCGATGAAGATAAAGAGGAATTAGCAAAGAATCTCAATATTCTGAGTGACGAGGCAGTCTTATCGAAAAAGGGCATTAAACACAAAACAGCAGATGCAGCAAAAAACACTCGGACAAAGAAAAAACCAACCAATCTAACCGAACTTGATGATAAAACCTTATGCATAATTAATGAATTTGTTGACTCTTACAAGAGTAATGACAAAACCAGCAGAATGATAAGGATACAGGATCATCATTACAGAAAGTTGGTGGGCCTTCGTGCTGACGGGATATCTGTAAGCGAATTTGTAAGTTTTGCGGTGCATCTCGCTCTAAAATCTGACGATTATGAAAATTTCTTAAACATTTTAAAAAAGTGAAAATTTATGGGAAAAGTCCTAATGATTACTGGTTTACTATACATTCTATATTATACCGGCATTGCAGTTTATGACTTATTTATAAAAAAACAGATCGTAAATAGAAATGAAAATGATGGCGAATTGATCAGCCTTGAGAACTTTATTGAAGAAACTCCAGGAGAAATAATAAATATTTATGAAGATGACGTAGAGAATTTAAACTTACCAAGTTCCTATGATTATGAAGAGACAGAATTATCCTCCGAAGAAAACGGCGAACCTTTTAACCATCGACGTTTTGAGGAAGAGCGGGAAATTGAAAACTTCTATGGCGACAATCAACAGGGCAAAGATGAAAAAGAAGTGCGTCAATCATTTCTTTCAAATTTAAGTTCAGTGATCGGAAGCAAAAATTCGGAGGCAATACCTCATCAGAAGGAAATAATTCCGTCAGTTATTTCGGATGAGATGTTTCGAAATTTCTTTGAAAAAGCATCAAGACATATCGTTGTCGGCTCTGAAAGCGGTCAGAGTTTTTACAAATCAAGTTTAGTTTTTTAATTACATTCAGTCAATGATACGGAAAACGCCGTATCTGTTTCGATTCCAAAGCACTTTATGGAGCTTTGGAATCTTTTTTTACCAGACGGTTTCAAATGAAACAATTCAATTATTGTTCAATTAAAATTTTAAAAATCAAATGAAAAATAATATTACAAGCATTAATAAACACCATAAAATTAAAAAAGCGCTGTTCTCCGCAATCTTGGTATTATGCACAAATTTACTTTTTGCTCAGACAGGAGGCGCCGGAGCTATATCTTCGGCAACATCGGATATCGAAGAGTACGTTGAGCCAGTCTCAAACTTAGTTCAAATGATAGGTGCGATCGTAGGCATTGTCGGAGGTGTCCGAATTTACAACAAATGGAACAATGGTGACCAAGACGTCAATAAAGAACTGATTGGCTGGGGAGGTGCCTGTATCTTCCTGCTTCTCGTTCCCACAGTAATTCAGGCATTTTTTGGAATATAAGAAATGGAAGAAAAGAGTTTCTTTCTATACAAGGGGCTAAAGAAGCCCCTTGTGTTTAAAGGTCTGAAAGGAAAGTATATCTATTATGCCGGTGGTTCATTTGCCGGCACAATGGTTTTAGGCATCATTCTAAGCAAAGTTATAGGATTCTTTATAGGGATAGTTCTTGCTTTAGGTATTGGTGCAGGATTGATTTGGAATGTCTTCAGATTACAGAAAACCAAAGGTCTTTTTAACAAAACGCTTAACAAAAATGAGATTTTTATGATTCCTGTAAAAATAAAACTGAAGCAGAAGTACAAACGTTAGGAAATACACACAATGAAAAAGAAAAGCTTTAGTCTGCCATTTATTGGCTACGACTACGGTTCAGAATTTAATGTTAATTATGATGTTCTTATCGGTGAATTTGGAAACCCGATCATTGCCATCCAAATTAAAAATATTGTCACACAGTATTCGGCAGACCGTGCCTTGTATCTGAAGTATCATTCAATACTACTTAATATTATCAGTATTATTGGAGAAGGATATATCGTTCAGAAGCTGGACATTTTCGATAAAAAGATCTACCAGGCGGAAGCACATGAAGAATATTTACAGCAAAAATATTCAGAACATTTTGCGGGAAGAATTTACAAAACAATCGATAGCATTCTGGTATTTACCCACAGGATCGATCAAAGCAAAAAGAAAAACCAGTACAAATATTCAGATAAAAAGTATAAGGAATTGCGAGACAAAGCAGAAAAAATCTTTATGCTTCTGAAGGAAAATGATTTTGAGCCCCATTTTTTCTTTGAAAAGAATTTTGAGTATTACATCTCCTCTATTCTTTCCATGAACTTTGGCAGATCAACAAAAGCTTTTGACAATATAAGGTCACTTGACAGTAATCTCCAGATTGGTAATTCCTATGTGAAGACCATTTCTTTAGTAGATGTTGAAAATATTGAACTGCCCAATGAAATTTACCCTTACACAACGTTGGGTGGAAACGGAGCTATCAAAGATACCGCAGTTGACAATTTTTCTTTTATTAATGACCTGGAACTGTACAATACCATTATTTACAACCAAATTATTGTCATTCCTGATCAGACGGAAAGAGTTAAATTTTTAGCCAATAAAAAAAATCGTCACGAAGGATTTCAGAATGAACCTTTGAATAGGATCTGCGCCGAAGAAATAGGTATTTTGCTGGATAATATTGCTAAGGACGGTCAGCTTATTGTTGACGCACATTACAGTCTTGTCACCAGCTGCCCAACTATTGAGGATTTGGAAAAAATCCAGTCGATGATTGAGAACCAGCTCTTTCAAAAAGGAGTAATTTCCAGTAAAAATTCTTTCAATCAATTGGAGTTGTTTCGAGCATCACTACCGGGGAATGCCAATGAACTAAAAGAATACGATTTGTTTACCACAACGAGTGAAGCCTCGCTGTGCTTTTTTTTTTAAAGAGAGCTACCCCGTAGATGAACCATCCAGTTTTTACCTGAGATTTACGGACAGACAGGGAGTTCCGTTAAAGGTCGACACCGCTGATCTGCCAATGCAGATCGGCAGAATCAATAATCGAAACAAATTTGTTCTTGGACCGTCAGGAAGCGGAAAATCTTTTTTGATGAATAATATCATTGAACAATATTTAGCCTACAATTATGATGTTGTAATTGTGGACACCGGAGACAGTTACAGCGGGACGGCAAAATATAAGAATGGGAAGTATATTCAGTACACCGAAGAGAAGCCAATCACAATGAACCCCTTTGTAGTCAGCCAATCGGAATTTAATATTGAGAAAATTGAGTTTCTAGGAAATCTTATTTTTCTGATATGGCAGGGTGCAGATTCATCGATGACCACCACACAAAAATCCATTATTGATAATCTGCTCTTAGCGTATTACCATCAGTTTTTCAAAGGTGGTACCAATTGGTATCAGCAAAAGACCTCGCGTGAGCTGATTCTATACCTAAGTAAATACAACATCTACGAAGATGATCTTTATAATGAATTTGAGAGCCAATACAGTGAAAATGAAAATTACTATCAAATTTTAGGAATACCAATGGATGCTGAAAGCTCGGACATTAAAAAGGCGTTTCGAAAATTGGCGGTACAGTATCATCCTGATAAAAATCTTGATAAAGCTGATTTTGATGATTCCATATTCGACAAAATACACGAGGCTTACGAAACATTGGTCAATACCGAAAAAAGAAAGACTTACGATGAAAGCCAACTGATCCTTTCAAATACTAAAATAATTGAAAGACCCAAAATCAACAGTGCGGAGTGGGAAAATGCCTTCAGAAAATCACTCATCAAAAAACTGGTAGAGCTTGAAGAAATGCTAGACGTGGAAGAACTTTCTTTCAACACTTTTTATGAGTATTCTGAAAAATTTCTTCCTATTTATCTTTCCAATAAAAAGTTCAAAATTTCTGAAGCTGAATTCAACCTGAGAACATTCCTTTATGTATTGGCTGATTTTTACAAAGGAGGTAGGTATGGAACGACTTTAAATGAAGATGCAGACAACTTATTATTTTATGAGCCCTTTATCGTCTTTGAGATTGATAATGTTAAAGATAATCCTAAGCTGTTTCCTATTGTAACCCTCATTATTATGGATACGTTTATCCAGAAAATGCGTCTGAGAAAAGATAGGCGAAAAGCACTCATTATTGAAGAAGCCTGGAAGGCAATTGCGAGTAAACTAATGGGAAGTTATATTTTATACCTGTATAAAACAGTCAGAAAATTCTGGGGTGAAGCCGTTGTTGTTACACAGGAGCTGGATGATATTATCGGGAATGCTGTCGTAAAAGACAGTATTATTAATAATTCGGATACCTTCATACTTCTCGATCAGACAAAATTCATCGATAATTTTGATAAGATTGCAAAATTGCTCTCACTTAATGAGGTTGAGCAGAGTAAGATTTTCACCATTAATAATCTAAATAATAAAAGCGGTAGAAGCCGGTTCAAAGAATTTTATCTTAAACGGGGCAGCAAAGGTGAAGTATATGGTAATGAAGTTTCACTACAGCAATATTTGACTTATACTACTGAAAAACCTGAAAAATCTGCACTCGAATACTATGTTAATGAATATCGAAACTATCAGGATGCATTGGAGCAGTTTGTTCTAGATATTGATCATCTGAAAGACGGTCTACCAAACTTGGTATCATTGGTAAATATTTACCAAAAACCTATTGACAACGGGTTAATCGAATACTATCATTCATTCAAAAAGCAAAACCCTAGTAAAGATTTCTTCAAAAGTATCAAACGGCTACTTATAGATCAAGATATAACGCTAAAGGAATTTATTAAAAGCAAAAATCAGACTTATGAAAAAATATAGCATCATACTCATGGTCTTTATCATGAGTTTTTATAAAACACAAACTCCCTATATAGATGTACTGACAGCTCCTGCTATGATTTTATATGCCAATCAAATTAAAAGCGAGCAGGAGAAAACAGTCGACGAGATGAATAAACTGCAGCAGGCGCAGGCGGTTGTCTCAACTCAGATGGTTCTGGCCAACGATCTGCAGAATAAATTGTACAAAGGATTAAAAGAGGTAAATGGTACTTTGAAAAACGGCATTCAAGTTCAGAATATTTACAACAACCTTAGCAAAATAATCACGAATGTTGATGGGATATATAACGAAGTGCAGGATGCACCGGAGTACAGCATATTTGCGACAAAATCAATACAGCTGGTAACTAACAAAGCGACCGACATTTATACTGATGTTGCTGATCTGCTGACAAGTGGTGAGCTGAATCTTGCAACTTCAGGAGATCGGAAAAGGCTTCTGTACAATATTGAAAATAACACCCGTCTGCTGAATGTCTATTTGATCAACGTAAAGATGACGATAAGGAGAGCCAAAAGAAAAGGATTCTGGAAATCTATCAATCCATTTCAGACGTATGTCAATACTGACAGGCATATTTTTCAGCAAATATTGAACAACGCAGGAACATTGGGACTATGAAAACTTTATCAAAAACTAAAGTCTGTTTCCTGATTCTGATTTTTTCAAATATACTTAAAGGTCAGCTTACTGGAGGGAATTATATCTGCTACTACCTTATTAACTCTGAAATTCAAAAAACAATGGATGAAAATGAGAAGCAGAAAGAAATGAGAAATAAGCAGCTGACCAATTTAAGTCTGGAATCAGCCAATAAGGAACAATGGAGCAAATACAGGGATGTGACTGAAAAAATTCGTGGAAGGCTTAACAACCTTTCGTTTGCAGTTCAGGCTATTCCGACATCGGTGAACATCGTCAGAGAAATTGATAAGATTTATGAGATACAGTCGAAAATTTATACTGAATTATCTGATGCCCCAATCTGGATTCCTGTCGCACTCAATGGTCAGTATGAGTTTATAAATAGTCTGCAGTTGTATATCAGGCTGATGGCAGGTATAGTTTTATCGTATGGGACGATAAACGAAATGGAAAAGGCCGAACGTAAAATTCTTCTGGATTTTGCTCAAAGTGAAATCAAGACTCTTCGGCAGCAGTCCTACTCTACCCTTCAGAAAATCATCAATGTCAAGAGAAAAATAAAACTGCGTAATAACCTGCTTCAAAATTGGGTGAACAGGGACAAGAAAATCATTCAGGATATCATTAACAATGCAAATCTTTATTAAAATGAAAACATTTCTAATTGTATTTTTTCTGCTTTTACTGAATAATGCAAAGTCACAAACCTATTATCAGCTCTATTATAATTTAGAACTGCAGGCTCAGGTAACGGCCAACCAGGCTGCAAGAGTAGCTTCTGAAAAGCTTTACCAAAATTCTTACGAGAAACAAAGAAAAGCTTACGATGATATCAAGGAAAAGGCTGTGCAGGTTGTGGTCATAAAAAATCACATATATAATCAGCTTCGTAATGTCAATTCAGCACTGAAGCAGGGAAAACAGCTTGAAGCCATATACTATGATTTTACCAAACTTATTGGAAACATGGAGAAAATGCTGGAGCTTTCAGCTCAAAAACCTCAGTATGCCGTATTGATTATGAATTATTATTCTAAGCTTTATCTGCATGCGATGAACTCATATGAAAATATAAGCGAATCGGTTCTCAATGAAGAAAATGATTTTCTTATGGACAGCTACGATCGGCAGAAAATTCTTTCAAAAATACAGCATGAGATAAAAATTATGAATGGCTGGACAGTTCACATTATCAATTACCTGAGGAATGCTGAAAAAAAACCATACTTCCGTCATATTGGTGTTTTCAACAGCTGGTATATACGGGACAAAGGTTTAATCCAAAATATTATTAATAATTATAACCAGAATTTAAACGGTTGGTAAAATTATAATCTATGAAAAACATACTATTAATACTATCATTTCTTCCCCTTTTATCTTTCGTAAAGGGACAGACCATAAAAAGAGTTAAGGACAAACACATTGTAGGTCAGGAGAAAAGGCAGGTCTTTTATCAATGGGGAGACTGGCAGCCTGAACCAAAATACTTTTTGGGCATACAGACTAATTATGCCTATGCCATGGTATGGGGCTGGCTGGCTCCAAGTCGAAACCGTGATTACAAAGGCGGAAATGACATCAGACCTTTAGGACTGGCGGGATTGCAAAACCAAAGATATGCAACAACCTTGGTACAGCAGGACAAAACAAGCGATATTCAGGAAGAAGCAAAGACAACATATGAAGAAAACCTGAAAGAATTCTATCATTATTCCAGTGCGACCTCAGGGGCTGATCCTCTTTATCTGCTTTATTATAAAGATGTACTGAACAGTCTGGATAATTTTGACACCGGATCTTCGGCATTATCTCAGTGGGGATTTACTTCTTCGAAAGCCTGGGAACGATTCAATAATTACGGCATCATCGGAGAATGCAGGCGAAAGATCAACGTCATTCAGGACAAATACAAATTTGCTAAAAGTGCAGATATGCCGAGAGGCAAAAGGATTCTTGCCTACCATGACTGCCTTATCGAATGGCGAAAAATGAAAAAATACCTAGCGTACTTAAACCAGCAGGGAGAGAACAGGTTTAGAGCCGAAGTTAAACTTGAAAGTTACAAAACAAAAAATCCCGGAAAGATTACAAAAGAACGGAGAGATGCAGAGATATTCATGGATGTAATGACGGGGCATTTATAGTTAAAAAAATTATGAAACGAAAAAAGATTTTAAAAAGCATTATGAAAATAATGCTTTTATTCATTCCGTGCTTTGCATTCTCACAGGATACACACAGTGATGAATATTACCAGAAAGCAATGGATTTTCTGCAGGGTGAGGGCGTATTGGAAGGCTGGTTTACTGAAAAGTTCCTACCGCTTTACGACAGCTTTATGACCGCAGAATATGGACAATTTATATTATTTGGACAGGCTGTAGCGGGTTTAGGCGCACTACTCTATCTGGGGAATATAGGATGGCAGATGATAGGCGGAGATCGTGAATGGGAAATAGTACCGATGCTAAAACCCTTCGCCATTGGACTGGTTATTGTGAATTGGGTATCATTTGTCGGTATTCTCCGTACTCCTCTAATCAAGCTTCAGGACGTCTCAGAGAGCAGCTTTGTTGAGAGTCAGCAGGAATTGAATTCTTTAAGATGGGTACGTTTTAAAAAACAGCAGCAGGTTGTAGACAGAATTGTTGAAGAGCAAGCTAAAGCACAAGCTGAAATCCAACAACAGGAAGCCGGAGACCAATCTTTAATAGAAGAAGGACTGGATATGGTTGGAGATGGATTAACAAGTCTTATGAGTCCTGTCTATGAACTTTATCTCAGATTACAGGTTGGTTTACAATTAGCCATATCGAGCGCGCTGGAATTGATTGGGTTATGGATACTTCGAATATGTGTCTATGGGATATTTTTTATCCAGCTGATATTTTCGACCATCTTAATTATTATCGGTCCTATACCGGTTGGGTTATCAGTTTTTCCTGCGTTTTCAAGTTTTCTTTCTCAATGGGTTTCCAGATTCATCAATGTCAATCTTTACGGATTTGTGGCATTTATTATTTTAAAAATCGGAACCCTCCTTCAGCTATTTGCCTTTGAGGCAGAAATTGAGAGATATGATCAGATTATCAATACAGACGGCAGTATAAAGAACATGGATTTGCTGCTTACCTATTCTAGCAGTGGGATCATGTCATTTGGATTGGTCATCGTCTGTTTTTTAATTACAGCCGTAGGAATATTATGTGTTCCTACCCTGGCCAATTATATCATTCCGTCGGGCGGTGGTAATACAGGAGCCATGAGTAAGATGAAAAAAGCAGGAATGGCAATAGCCACTAAAGGAGTTTCATTATTAAAAGGATAATTATGGCAGTTGTAAAAAACATTGAAAAAAAAATCAAGATCAATAAAGTAACTTCCATTGGCTGCATAATTTTATCAGTCATCGTCGTTATTGCAGGATTTGTTTTCTCATATAAACAGATAAAAGATGCAAGAAAATCCATCTATATTTTAGATAACGGGGTTCCTGTTTTAGTCAAGCAGACCGATTTGCTCCTAAACAGACCTGTTGAATATAAAGCTCAAGTCGATATGTTTCATTCTTTATTTTTCACACTTTCAGCAGATGACGATTATATAAAATCTCAGACACGAAAAGCATTGTATCTGATCGATGACAGTGGTATGAAGGAGTATATGAATCTGAAGGAAAAGGGATTTTACAACCAGATCATTTCTTCCAATAGTGTGATGACTATAAAAGCAGACAGCATTAAACTCGATGAGCAGAACTTAAAATTTATTTACTATGGCAAACAGACCATTAACCGAAAGACGCAGCTTATCGTCAGAAAATTGATCACTGAAGGTTTTTTGCAAGATCTTCCCCGATCTCCCAATAATCCTCATGGTGTTCTGATCGAAAAATGGAAAACATTAGATAACTCGGACATTTCCGTAAAAGAAAAATTTAGATAATGGAACAGCAAAATAAAATCATCAGTAAAAATCCATCAACCATATGGAAAAGTGTGGAACAATTTGCAGAACGTCAGCCGAAGAGAACATTTTATCTCATGTTTGGATTGATTTTTTTGTCCACCCTATTCTCAATTGGAAGCTTGATTTACATACAAAAAGTTTCCATTCCTGAATACGAAACGATGAAAAAGCAAAATGTCCTAAAGGATGCTGCTACCTCATTCAACTCGCCGTTTACAGAGACAGAAAAAATTCTGGGTATAAGAGAAGCGCTGAAAGAACTTGATTACTATCGGAAAAAAAAGATATTGAGTTCTTCCGATAGTTCGAGAATTAAATATCTCCTCGATAAATACAATATAAATAATTCAAGATGAAAAAACTCAATTTAAAACAACCTAAATATGTTCTTCCCCTCATCGCCCTGCCATTCGTTTTAATGATAGGGTATTTTTATGTTCAATTCACGGAAAACTCAGGAAAAGACAAAAATAAACTGGCTGAGAGTAAAGACATTTCCACCGATTTCGGAAAAGTTGGAGAACGCTCTGAAATTAAAGGAAAGGCCGACGCTTATGCTGATTTCTTTGATAAAAGAACCGATGGAAGAACCATGATTGACGGTTTCGGTGATGAGCATGAAAGTCTTGAAAAATTTGATGATGATCTTTCAGAGCGACAGAAAAGGCATATTGACAGTATGAATTATGTCAGAGAAAAAGAACGTCTGAATAATCTTTCCCGACAGGCCAATCGACAGTCCTACTATAACGCGATGGATGCTAAACAGTCGAAAGAACGTGAGGATGATCAGTACGACAGAAGTATGAAAATGTTAAAAATGCTCAATGGTGACAATAACGGGGTAAACAATTCAGGAAAAGCTGATACTCGGAGTGCTGAAAATTCCGACTGGAAAAAGGATCAGATGACCTTGATGAGAGAGCAGATGATGTTAATGGATAGTATCGAAAAAGCAAACAACCCTGAACTTAAAAATCAAGCCAAAGCCATTGAGAAAATGAAGAAAAATGAGAAAGAGATGGATTTTTTTCTCAATTCTACATTGGATGTAACAAAAGCCTCGAAAAGCACAGAATTCAATTCGATCTTCAGACAACGTGAAAATAACTTTATCAAAGCTGTGATCGACGAAAACATTAAGGGCTTTGCAGGAAGCAGAATAAGGATTCGCCTACTCGAAGATGTATACGTCGGAAATGCAAAAATATCGAAAGGTACTCCCCTTTACGCATTGATCAGTGGATTTTCACTGCAAAGGGTGAACCTTAACATCGTATCGGTAATGCATCAGAACGAGATTCTTCCTATCAGTCTCAATATCTATGATGTTGATGGCATGGAAGGATTGTATGTCCCAAGTTCGGCATTCCGTGAAATGACAAGATCTATGGGAGAAAACATTGTGCAAGGTCAAAATCTTTCCAGTGGTAGCGCTGATTTTTTTACCACGACGCTTAGCTCAGTATATCAATCCACCTCAAAAACAATATCGGACGTAATACGGAAAAACAAGGCAAAAATTAAATACAATTCTTTCGTTTACCTCATTGACAACAAAGAACTTGAAAAAAAGAAAAAGAACATTTATAAGAAAAACACCAATCCATAATCTATGAAAAATTTCATTATTATCCTTATGCTGATGCTTGTTTCTACGGAGACATCCGCTCAGAATACAGTACTATCGAGAGTATATAAAAATAATCTTCCCGAAATCTATATTACAGGTAATGTCAATCTTCATTTCAGGAGCCCCCAGCCTATTCAGTTTGTTGATTTAAGTACGAAACACCTTATAGGCGATCTTCCTACAGAAAATGTTGTAAGAATTAAAATACAACAGTTTGAAGAGGAAAGCCATTCCGCTACCGACAGTATTAGAATAAAAGAGGAAACTCCGATTTATTATTATGATAATCAGGAATTAGGAATTGTTACCATTGTCGGACAATCCTTTATGGCTCAGTACAAGCTGATCTATAAAGTTGACAGCAGTGCGACTATAATGACCAACATTGAAATTTTACCTGAAGACATGCAGGCTCTTGAATATCCGGATTACCAGATGTCCAGTGCCGAACTCAGAAAATATTCGGTGGAGATTATCAGAAAAAAAGAAGCAAATAAAATACGTAGAAACAGAGATTTGGGAATCGAATCGCAGCTTAATAATGTATACGCTTTTGGTGATTATGTATTTCTAGATATTAGTTTTAAAAACAATACAAATCTCATCTATGATATTGACAAACTTAAGTTTTCTATCGATGATAAAAAGGTTTACAAAGCCACGAATGTTCAGTCTATTGAGATAGAGCCTGTATTCCGTCTGTATGACTTAAAGACATTTAAAAAGTCTTACAGAAATATTTTCGTTTTTAAGAAATTCACTTATCCGAATAACAAGGTTCTAAACATCAGGCTGATCGAAAATCAAATCAGCGGCAGAACAATTAATCTGGAGATTAAATACTCAGATATTTTACAGGCTGACACTTTTTAATATTCATTTACATCTAAAGTATAGCAGACAGCTGGGAACTCCTGGCTGTCTGCTTTTTATATAATTCAATTTGAGAAACAATGCAGGAAAGTAAAGAACAACAAAAAATCTACGGATTCTTTCAGAAAGCAGTCTATATGCTGGTTTTGATTGAATGCAGCATTATCTTTTTTGGAGGTACTCAGATTCCGATACTTCCAAAGCTATTGAAATCATTTGCGAAAATGCCATTTCTATTTCCTCCGTACCATGCCAAACTTGCTGAACTTCTGTTAATCATACTAATTGCAATTGGTACAAAGCCAAAAAAAAATCAAGATATTAATATTACAAAATCAATCCTTTTACCAATAGTCGTTGGATTACTGATGATGTTTGGTTCATTGGCATTTATAGATGATA
Organism: Chryseobacterium sp. MMO-72; assembly: GCF_037146035.1. Classification (NCBI taxonomy): domain Bacteria; kingdom Pseudomonadati; phylum Bacteroidota; class Flavobacteriia; order Flavobacteriales; family Weeksellaceae; genus Chryseobacterium; species Chryseobacterium sp. MMO-72. The sequence continues at coordinate 40,085 of NZ_JBBCWG010000011.1, read as the reverse complement.
CATTTAGAAAAGACATCCCGCAGTTTACTCCCTATTTTAATATCTATCAGGCTGTTTACGCATTACTTTCATTCGTAGGTGTTTTAATAACCCTTTTAGGTGCTGACAACATCAGCAAGATTATGAAAATCAAGCTTGGTAAAGACCGCTGGAACATTGAAGAAGAATCATTCGATCAAAACAAGGAATTAATTACGAATGACTTTTCAATCAACATCCCTTACTTATTTTATTATAACAAACGGATGAATCACGGATGGATTAATATCAATCCATTCAGAGGTACACTTGTAATAGGAACGCCCGGTAGTGGTAAATCTTTTGGAATTATTAATCCGGCGATCAGGCAATTGATTGGCAAAGGATTTTGTCTCTGTATTTATGATTATAAATTTCCAGATTTGGGAAAGATAGCGTACTATCATTATCAATTGAAAAGGCAACATGACGAGAGCTATAAGCACGAGTTTGCGGTAATTAATCTTAATGAAGTTGAAAGATCAAAAAGAGTCAATCCTTTAAGAAAAGAATATCTCGCTACATTAGCAGAAGCTCAGGAAATGGCGGAAGCAATGGTGTCTTCACTTCAAAAAGGTGGTGGGTCAGGAGGTGGAAGTGATCAGTTTTTCACCCAGTCAGCCATCAATTTTCTAGCATCATGCATCGCTTTTCTTGCAAAATATGAAGAGGGCAGATTTTCGACCTTACCGCATCTGCTTTCATTTATGAACCGTGGTTACGAGGAAATTTTCAATACTCTTTTCACCAATATAGAGCTGCATTCTCTATTATCAACTTTTAAATCGGCTTTTGATAACAGGGCTTTCGACCAGCTGGAAGGACAGATCGGAACACTTAAGATATTTCTATCCAGATTGGCAACGAAGGAAAGTTTCTGGGTATTTTCAGGTGATGATGTCAAACTTAAAATTTCTGACAGAAAAAACCCTACAATCATTGTCTTAGCGTCTGATCCCAATACACAGGATATTAATTCTGCATTATATTCTACCATATTAAATAGACTATTAAAACAGATTAATTCCAAAGGCAATTTACCAAGCGGAATTATTGCCGACGAGCTGCCGACTATTTATATACATAAGATAGATAATTTAATTGCTACTGCAAGAAGCAATAAAGTAGCTGTACTCCTTGGACTGCAGGAAATTCCCCAGTTCCGCCAATTTTATAAAAAAGAAGTTGCAGACACGATTACAGCAATCATCGGAAATATTCTCAGTGGCAGTGCTCGAGATAAAAGTACACTGGATTGGCTTGAAAAAGTATTTGGCAAAGTAAAACAAAAAAGCCAGTCTATGTCAATCAATAATAATCAAACGACCATTTCAATTCAGGAAAAGATGGATAACCTCATTCCTGCCGGTAAAATAGCAGGATTAAAAACGGGAGAAATGGTGGGTATTATCGCAGGTGATGAAAATAATCAAACTGAAGAATATAAAACTTCGGCCATACACGGCAGAATCAATCTTGATATGAAAAGTATCGAGGATGAGGAAGCTAACTATATTGAAATGCCCGTGTATTATAACTTTAAAGACAAGTCAGGAAAAAATGATAAAGAGAAAATCCTGATGTCGAACTTTCTACGAATCAACAGAGAAGTAGAGTTGATCATTAAGGACTTCAATCCGTAACTCTAACAACATAAAATTTAAAAAAAATGAAAAAAACAGTAATACTGATGCATTTGTTAATTTTTTCAAATTTCCTACCTCAATTTAATACGGCTTCCTATAAAGGAAAACTCAATACTATTCGATTGAACTCCTCTTTACAAAATCAATTCACCACCAGCTTTTTGTCTTACCATATTGCAGGGAAGTTGAATAAAAAATATTTTGAGAAGAGTAAAGATTCATTGAATAATGCAGCAAATGAAACTGAGCAAACAACTACTCCACAAGCCAATTCAATTAAAAAAGATGATGATATTCAAGCGACGTCGGAAGACGATTCATTGTCAGAGAATCATCCATCCGAAAAAAAATACAGAAATAAAAAACTTTCATTATTAGAATACGAAAAATACCCAACTGAAGAACTACAGATTATTTATATGCCTTTAGAAAAAATGAAGATCACCTCGAATTTCGGGCATCGCTTTCATCCCATCGATAAAATTGAAAAATTTCATGCCGGTGTTGACCTGCGGGCTAACAGCGATTATGTATTTGCAGTATTGGATGGAATCATTAGTGATACAGGTTACAGTAATGGTGCAGGAAATTACATCAAAGTACAGCACGGCGATTTTGAGACCATATATCTGCATCTGCAAAAAACTTTTTTTTCATTGGGCGACTTCGTCTATGCCGGTGATATTATCGCTATAAGTGGTAATAGCGGGAAAAGCACTGCACCGCATCTGCATTTTTCAGTGAAAGAAAGAGGAAAATATATAGATCCGGTTCATTTCTTAAATGACTTAATAAAAACAAACAACGCAATTTCAGATTACAATTATGGAAAATACTAGCACCTTACTTACAGATGAACTTAGAAAGTTCGGAATCATGAATCAGCAGGATCATTTTTCCGAGAAACTCTCAAAAAAAGAAATTGATGATTTTCTTAAAGGAGGAATTCTCATTGCCGAAAATGATAAAAACAGGCTCACTTTTAAAATAAATGACGATAAGCTTGATGTCAATGTTTATAATAAAGATATAGTCAATCACAAAGACCTTTCAACTGCCGAACTTTTTGAAATTTCTTCAAGCAATAGAAATCTTTACAAAGTGATGGCTGACTATGGAAACATCACTCATATTGGAACAGGGTACTTTAATAAGAACCCGGAAAACGAAATGACCACATTTGTTGAAATAGAAAACGAAAGGGGAAAAACAATCTTTTTCGGAAACAAGCTTGAAGATAGTCTTAAAGATTTTAAAGTTGGAGATAAAATTCAGATTATTCAGACCGGTGTTGAAAAAACGGTTCTTAAAATAGATGATGCTGATGAAAAGGAACTCGCAAAATTTGATAATGTTTTTATAATAAACCCGTTCAAAGAAAAAAATAAGCAGTTCCAGTCCAGGATTTTTGAATTGGATAAAAAAGACAATACGATAAAAGATGTGGATACAACAAAATACGAGCTCAAAAATGTTAACGGTCACAATATCTCAGAAAAACAGCTTCAGCAATTACGAAAAGGTAAAGAGCTTAAGTTAGATGATGAAACCACCATACAGATAAGTCCGGCATCAAAAAATGAGGCTAAATTGAGCGCAAGTTCAAAATCACTCCTGATACTATCCCTTGCGACGGATGGCGGTCTTAGTTTCTTGATCATAAAAGGCATTCAGAAGCTTGCTAGAATGCAGGAAGAAAATCAACTACAAAAAGAAAGTATAAGATATCAGGTCGAGCTTCAAAAACTAAAAGCACACCTGAAATCGAAATCAGAGCAATATCCTGATAATAAAAATATCATAACTGACCTTAATATTGTCAGCAAAGAAATCTCTGCTTCTCAATCCTCTTTAAATGAAAATACTAATAAGGAAAAAGAAAAGAGCAATATTAATCTTCAGGTTAACGATCCAGATATGTATCAAGATGCTAATCAAAAGAAAGAGGAAGAGAAACGAGATGCAGAAGAAGCATCAAGGTCAACATCTCATTCCAGAGGACGGTAATAATGATAATTATCATGCTCCTAAGCTTAGAAACGCTAAAGATATTTCAGGGAAAAATCAGTGAAAATGGAAATCTCTACTTTTTAGGATTCAGAAAGAATAGCTGGACTATTATTTACAGAGATGGCTCATCACTAGAGACAAAGTCTTTTTACCAGATTATAAATCATTTTGGTGATTTGATCATCCATAATATATACTGTTTCAGATACATTTTGGAAGCAATGCTTTTTTTACAAAATAAACATTGTGATTATCTAAGGAATTCGCTAATTATCATTACCGCGTCAAAAAATAAAAAAGAAATAAAATCCTTTTTATTTAGACGATACATTCAGAAAAATCTTGTCGTACCAAAGATTCATTTATTTCATTCACTGCGAAATTTTGAATTAACTGTACTCTATCTTGAACTTTTAGATAAAGGAGTTGTCTCTGAAACCATTCAGCTAAAAGGTCAAAATTATCTAAAGATAAAGTATAAATCAATTCAGATTATACTTGATACAGAACAGCAGACGAAAAGTAAAATTTTGTTTCTGTTAGGTATAAATGATAAGATCTTTAAAATTCGCAATTATGATCTATCACATTTAATGAGTGATAGAAATCTCTATTGGTAACCTCACATCCAAATATATAGCAATAATGAAAAGCGATGACGCATTAAAATCAGAAGTTGAGATTATATCTGAATACTTTAGAAATACAAACAACAGTATTTGGTTAAAAGAAGGGCTCCGTGGTTCAATCTCAAGTGAAATTGACAGCTATAACTCTCTTATAGAAAATCTTCAAAACAAGAGAAAAATGTTTTCCGGAATTGATCTAACTATTTCACCTTTTAATTCCTCAGGAGCAGACTTCAAAATAATTATAAAAAATGACAGCGAAAGACTGCAGCTACTCTCGGGATTGCTAAATTTTCGATCCAAGCAAATAAATGATTTAGATAACAAATTACATAACAATCATAATATTAACAACATGGAAAATAATGTATTTCAATCCAAAAAAGCCGATTTAGAAGTAAAAATCGAACTGCCCAATCAAGAGAAACCGTTTTTTGAAAAAATGTCCACTCCTAATAATTTGGTTAATATGCTGCAAAAAGCGGGGCAGAAATTAAATCCAAATGAGACACTACGCGTTAATTTGAACGGTACTTCATTAGTGCTCACCAAAGAACAAACCGAGAAGCCAGAAATTCTTCAAAACCTGGAAACAGAATACAATAAAGTTAACAGGCTAAAAAACGGGCATCCTGAAGAAAATAGAAATCTACAAGATTTAAAAGATCAGATCAAGTATTTAGGTTTTGGCGAAGAACAAAAAGTTCATACGGAACTGGCTGATAATTTAGCTTCAGATAAAAAAGAATTTATCATCAATATTTCTTCAGATAAAGCATCTTTCAAAAACAATGAAATCAATTTTGAGCTGAAATTTCAAAAATCTGAAAAAAATGAAAACTTCTACTTAAACTCTTTCCTTGCAAATCTTAAGAACAATGAGAAGGATGTCAACTTAAACCATACATTTTCCGCTAATGGAAACTTTACGGCTAAAGAAGCGATCAATCTTTTAGAAGGCAGATCTGTTAAAACGGAGATTTATAATAAACATTTGGATGCAAAAGAGGATGCTTTTGTAAAGCTACAATTGAATGAAGAAAAGAATGAAAAAGGAAATTTCAAGCTTCAGGTTTTTAATAAAAACTACGGAATTGACATTGAAAAGATCATTGATAAAGCAAAACTTCATTTTGATAACGATAAGCACAGAGAAATTACCACCAAATCACTTGAAAAAGGCAATATTGTTTCGGTAAAATTTTCAGATCTGAAAAATAATATAGTCGAAGGAAAAGCAATTCTCAACCCCCAATACAAGATGCTGAATCTGTATGATAATAAGATGAAAAGATTCAACTCTAATGAGCAGGCCTTTCAAAAGGATAATTCGGAAACTAATGAGGTAAAGAATCAGCAGAGCCATTCCCGAAAAATTTAATATCTATGAGAGTTTTTGCTTTATTATTCTTTTGTTTATTTCTAGTTTCTTGTAATAAGGGAAAAAAAATTCAAAGTAAAAGAGGTGGAATTGATATAGTCACGAATATTTATTACAGTGCTTCAAAAGGTCTTGAAGAGCACCAACAGATCATTTTGTCCAAAATGAACTACCAGGATAAGGACTTAATAGAATTAGTCCCCAATATTCAAATTCCAGAAATAATTGACAGTGTATATTATATCCGTGATTCATTATATTTCAGCATTGGAAATACTTTACAGTCAAAATCTTTGATTTTTAAAGATCAAAAATTTGAAAATGGTAGAAATGTCAAAAATAAAAGGTACGGAGCAATGTGGATTGACTTACCTATATCCAACTATCAGCAACGGAAAAATCTAAATGACACTGTACTTTATGGAAAAAAACACTTTAAAAGATTCCAAATTATAAGTAGAGAGACCTACAGTATTTTCTATCTAAATAAAACCGATACTATTCTACCCTATTCTCTTAATCCGCTTGCTGACAAGGACTATGGAGGACGGCTTGAAAGAATTGACAGCTATGATAAAAAAAGAGATTTATTCACAACAATCGTATTGCTGCCTAGGAAACGATGGGATAAAGAAGCTGCGGATATTTTTGAATATAATCATCAAACAAATATTGATTCCAAATAAAAAATCCCAAGCCAAATTGGCTTGGGATTTTTTATTTGATTGAAGTACGTTTTTTTGAAAGTTTAATCAACACTTGATCTGAATCTTTAATTTCAATTAATTGCTCTTCTATAAATAAAAACACATTTTTATCCAAAATAAAAATATCAAAAACAGTGTATCGCTGTTTTGAAAAAAATTTCCCCGTCAAAATAATGCAATTATTATACTTGACTGGAGGAGAAAGCTTAAGAGTAACTTTTGATTTGTTTGTCTTAGCGTAGAAGACAATAAATTTTCTTTTTTCGCTGTACTCAAGAACAAAATAATGTTTGTTATTTAGAACTTTTAGTGAAGTTAAGTAAAATAGGTTTTGAGCATCAATTTCGATCTCTTTTTTTTGATCATGACTATAAATTACGTTATTAAATATTTAAAAAATCAAATAATTTAGTGATAAATATTGCTTCGACAATACAAAGAAAAAGTTTTAAACAAAAAAATCCCCAAGAAGATGGGGATAAAAACTAATAACCATGAAAACTCAAATTAAACTTGAGAATCGCGGCAAAGGTATAAAATATCAGATGATACTTTGTCTCAGGACAATACAATGGCTCTATCCAATCAATTCTAATTATCAATGGAAGCTCCCACTAAATATTTAAAAGCTCACTAATTATATTGATTACCTTCTAAATTTTCTATATCATCTTCCCAGTGAGGTCTATTAAAGCCACTTACTGAATCAGCCAAAAGCAAATCATTTTTTAGAACAGGATAATGGCTTTGTTTATAAAAACAGGTAGTTTCAGCCCAATCAAAATTATTACTGGAAGCAAGCAGCTGAATACTATTACAATGTATCGCTCGGATATCTTTTTCTTTATAATCAAATCCCTGTATTATTTCCTCCGACTTCAAAAATCTTTTTCTTTCTACATATGGTCCGTCCAAATTTTCATAGCCGATATGAATAATTCCTGGACCATCAAGTGGTATTTGATCTACTGCTTTTACAAGAAGTCGTTTTACGTCCTTTGCTTTCATATTTATAGAATGTTCGGAGACACTTGTCCATTTAAGAATACTTATACTTCCTACTTTGTCAATGTAAAGATTTAGAATATCAAAATTTTTATCCTTACCCAATTTATATAGTTCATCGTGGTTAAATACGGTCACATAATTACCCCCACTTTCATATTTTCCAATGCAAACCTCAATTAATTCCGGTGAATTGTTTCTAATATCTCTTTCTTTTAATTCTCTATTTATAGAAGCCAAGTTCAACGGTCTAAATGAAATTTCAATTTCAGAAGTTTGAATTTGTGCTCTTTTATCTCCACTATGAATTTTAAGATATTCATTAAAACAATCAACTAAAATATTTTCGCCTGTCTCTGAAACTGGAACCTTAAAAATAATATCAATGGAATACGACAATTTATATTCTTGCAAAATGGCAGTCAATCGTAAAGATCTGTTTTGCCATTCTGACCTTTCGCTTTCAGAATAATCCGGAACTTTCTGCATTCTTTTACATTCAACCCAATATTGTTGTCCATCTTTTCTAATCTGCAAGTCCGGAGATTTATAATAAGTGCTTTCAGGTATAAAGGATACTTTCCATCCATTTTTACAATATAAATTTGCAACTGCCAGTTCAAAAAAAATGGTATCAGGGTGATTCTTTTTTTCGTTCAATAATTCCTCAATCTTTTTCTCTATCCCATCAATCTCAAGAAGTGTTGAAAGATTCTTCCCTATCATCGAAAAAAACGGAAATATACGAGCGGATTGTAGAGCGTCACCAGATAAAGGTCTTTCAAAGATACTTTCTACCAGATACATATACCATGCAATCCAGTCATCATAAAAAGCAATTGGCATGACGAGTTTGCCATCTTTACTTTCCGCTTTTTTAAATCCATACTGAATAGCTTCAACCTCACGAAAATATGATACAACTTTGTCTCGTCTTTTCAACCATCTTTCATCTCCCATTCTCGACACAAAAAAATTCAATGCTTTTTTTGCATCTATCGCCCAAGGTTCTTTTATGTAAATATTCACCATTTTAAGTAATTACTATTTTATATCTAATATACTTTAAATTTGAAAATGATTGAGATCATTCTGAATGAGCATTTAAAATATGATTAATTGAGTATTTTAAGTTAAAATTTCAACGAGTTCCGAGTTAGTAATAATCCTTTTGAAAAAAGGCAAGATACTCTTTTGTAGGCTCATTTTATATAAATGGACGTCCAAAAGGACATCTTGCACCACAAAAAAAACAAATTATTTTTACAATATCATCTTCAAAAGCCATTTTTTAAAAGTTGAAATCAACATTTGCAATAATGTGTAAACCTACAATTGAACAATTATATAAATATATATTGACAGTATTATTGAATTATATAAACATATAATTCAACAATTCAATAAATACATACTACCGTATTTATACAATTATATATTTAAATTGATGTAGAAATATAGAATGTTATAATTCAACAGAAAAAAATTCCAAAGGAGTTTTGCTGACAAAAGAAACAAGAAATTCAAAAAAAGCGGAAATAGAATAGCTTGAAGAATCAGATTTTTCATTGATGTAATAAGTGTGCATCAATTCATAATAAAGATCAGAATATTTTAGTGGAAGTAGAAAATTGATACTTTCCAATATTCTTTCTTCTTTTGTATTTTCAATCTTAGTTCCTCTCTTTTTATAAAAAACAAGATACTGCTCATTAGGAGCGGTAACCTTATGATATTTTTGCTGAAAACTCTTTTGAACATTCAGTAATGTGACACATAAATAATGTCTATAGGAAAATAGGGATAACAGGTCGTTATCCTTGTAATAAGTAAAACTGCAAATCTTAAAATTGTCCACTAAAGACTTATCGGTTTTTACCAATAAGTTTTTGGTTGCTTTTTTTGCGCACATAGAATGCTTATTTATTAGCCAACTTGCCGATTCAACGACAACAAATTATTACAAATGTAAAACTAAAACCGAAAAATATAAATCATATTTTTACGGCTTTACAAATTATTTAAAGCACAATAGACAATTTTATTTTGTCTTTTTTAAGTTTCTGAACCATTTCAACAGCTTTCTGTCGTTGGAAAACATAATATGCCAACTCTTTTGAAGGGCTGAAAAGGGGTAATTTTCCATTATAAATTCTTATAAACTTGGAATAATACAATCCTTCGTCAGAGGTAAAAATATATATTTTCCTGTGAGAAGCATAATTAATCCAGTCCGCTAATTTATCTTTCAAAATAGCCGGGTCATTTTTAAGTTTAATGGTAAATGATTCATTTCCTTCAAAAGAATCATCTTTAAAAATAAGATTAAAATTACTGACATAGCAGCTTAAAACAATATTGTTTTCAGTTACCATTAAGGGATTATTGATATCTCCCAGTAAATCAATGGTAACATCATTTGCTTTAAAGAACTGTTTTATTAGAAAATTCCTTCTTGCAATGTCCGTAAATAAATTGTGATTTGTACTCTCTTCCATTTCATTGTTATCAGAATTAAACAAATATACTATTTTTTACCTATTAAACCAATTTAAAATATTTTACCTATTATTTCAAAAATATTTTTATATTTACATATTCTTATTAATCAGAATTAATAATGAAAAGAATAATAAAATTTGTGGTGTACGGAGCAATAGCGTTTTACATATTTCTGTTTGCGTTTATAGGTAATACCACTGACAATAATAATGCAAGAAAAATATCTCTAACTTTAGTTATTATCGTCGTTGGCTGGAATGTCTTGAAGAATCCTTTAAAAAGATTCTTTAGGAAAATATTTAATAATAATTCTTGACGATAATAGAAAAGGCTGCCCTATGGCAGCCTTATTATTTTATCAAAGTTGTTCAAGAAATTTCTTTGCTTTTTTAGATGATGCAAATGCTTTCTTGATATTTTCCTCACGCTTAGATGTATTTTTGACAGACCAGCTTTTAAGATATCTTACGGAATTGATAAACTCCTTAGTAATTCCAAATTGGAGGCAGATTAGCATACTACCCATTTCTGCAATAAGTTCTTCAAAAGAGTAACTTGTTAAATCTGAATGACCTTTTAATTCTCTTTTTAATCTGCTTTCGTGACCAGTCCAGTGAATGATCTCGTGAAATAATGTAGAATAATATTTATCTTCAGATATAAAATATTTCTTTTCTGGAATTGAAATTATATCTGTTAAAGGCGTATAATAAGCTGTACTAGAAAGAGTTTGCCTAACTGTTAGATTACCGTTAGTAATAATTGAATTGATAAATTCTTCACTATTACATTGTTCCTGAAAATCCAGTACTAGATTTTCCTCTTCAATGACAGTATCAATATTTAGATCGGCTATATTTTCAATCAGTTCAGCATTAAAAACGGTATAATTCTTTAAACAGCTGATCTTATTAATATTTTCTCTTTCATTCACCGACATTTCTAATACTTGTTCTCTGCTATAGATTTTACCCGTCTCTCTATGTTTGTAGATGAAGCTAAAAAATTCAATGATTGTACCTTTTGCTCCTTTTTTTAGTCTGCCACCGGCTTTCGAAATAGAGTTGAATGTCGCATAATCGGCGGTTTGGAAATTATTGATTAAAGCATCAATATAAAGAGCTACTGTGTTAAAGCCTTGATATTGCTTTTTTGTAAAAAGATTTTTCGGCATTTGAAATTGCACATCAGCATAATGTTCCCAGTCCTGCGGATTAACTTTATCAAGGTTTTCGAGTATTTTTAAAATGAATCTATCTTCATTTTTTTCTTGTGAAGAATCTTTTGAATTACTTTTTTTTGTGAATGTTTTCATAATACTTTATTTAATATTCTGACTTTTCTATTGTTTTATGTGCATTCCAAAAGAAATCTGTCATTCAATAAAACCGGAATGAAAGAATGTAATGAAGGCTTTGAAATCTTTTTGTTCGAAGAATTCAGGAGTGTCTGAAATTATAGCTATGCTGTAATTATAGAGACCCAAAAAGATTTTTTGATTGGAGGATGGATTTCTAATTTCGCATAAGAAAACCGAGAAAGTCAGAATATAAAGGATTAGAAAACAATTAAAATTATTCAATCCTTATTGATAATAATCTTTGAAGATGCTGTGATTTTTTCAAATCGACATATTTGATAAATTCAGGTGTCTTTTTGAACTTCTGAAGTGCTCTGATAAACTTGAAATCTGATTCAATTACACTTGAGACTTTTATACAGGCAGTTCCAATATCTCCAAAGCAGTTGCCTATTCCAAATAAGAGAGAATAGTAAGTTTCTGTAGTAAGCGGTCGGTCATAATGGGCTAGTATCTTTTTACCTTCTTCATCTTCATTTAAAAATCTAAGTTCTTCATTGAACATTGCCTGTGTAAAGAAAACACCATAGTCAACGCCATTGAAATTTTCATAGTTCAAATCAAAGTTTTCTTTCAGAAAGTTATTTACTTCCTCAGCTAATTGAGCTTCTTTTAAATATATAATTGAATAAGTTCCCATAAAATTTATAAGTATTCTTAAGTTTGGAATTTGATAAAACGATTACCTATACATCGTGAGGTTTTCATATTATTTAGTGTTCGCTTGGAAGTAATAGTACATTACCCTCTTTCCAGATGGTAAATTCTTCAAAAAAGAAGTCAGAGAATGGAATAATGGCTGACATTAACTGATTTTCATTTCCGTCAGATGCAGAAAGACTAAACTGCTCATCCTTGATTCTTTTAATCGTCCATACTTGAAAATCTTCACTTTGAAATTTTTGAGAAGTCTGATAAGATGCTATACAGTCCAGAAACCAGTAGCACTCTTCTTCATATGCCACATTTTTGACTCCGTCAGTCAATAATATTCCAAAGATGTAGGAATAGTACTGCTCAGTTCCTGTAAACTGATTGTAAAAATCATTAGCTGAGATTTTGGGATTTTTCATAATTGCCAATTTTTTGGGTTAATATTTAAATTGTTGAGAGCAGTTGATATTTTAACAGCATTGTTTTATAATCTACTTTCTCCCTGTTTTTCATTGCTTCTGACGAAAGAAATTCAGATTCAATACAAAACCGCAATGAAGTATGTAATGGAGGCTATGAAATATTTTTGTCCTTCGGATTTAGGAGTATCTGAAAAAAATGGCGCAGCATTTTATTTAGAAACCCAAAAAGATTTTTTTGTACAGAAACTGTATTTATAGTTTTGCAAACCGAAAACACGGAACATTTAGATTATAGCAGGTTTAAGAGAACTATTATCTATACAACAACAGCTGGATATTTACTATATTTGGTAGCATATGTGGATAAAAGAAAAACCTCAGCAATTATTGGATTCAGGAAGTACAACAGCCAATTTTTTATACAAAAAAGGAAAGGTTTATGTGATGGATAATCATCTATGTGCAGCGTGGTGCTGGTTACAGGAAACAGATATCACTAAATCATACGACTTCTATCATATTGACAGACATAATGACCTATTATACCCTATTCCATCTATCAAGGAAGATTTATTAAATGATAATGTTGATCTTGAAAAAATTACATTTGAAGAATATGTTGAACTTAATGAAAATCATCCGGAGGAACTCAATATAAAAGCTCCGTTGTTCCGCTGGGATAATTATATATTAAATCTAAATGAAGTATATCCGAATTTCTTTGGAACTACACATTTTATAACCAAAGAGCCATATCCGGAAAATGAATTTATAGATTGGGAGTATAAGATAGAAGACTTTCTTAACAGCTTACATCATTGGCTGAAAGATTCCAAAAATGGCGGTATAGTAAATTTGGATATAGATTTCTTTTATTCTAACAGTAAAGGCTATTATCAGATTTATTCTGATGAATTGATCAGAAAAGTCGGGAATGTATTAGTTGAAAATATGGATAAGATAGATGTCATTACAATTGCATTAAGCCCTGAATGCTGTGGAGGTTGGGAAAATGCCTTTAAAACAATGAAAATTCTTGACGAAGTACTCGATTTAGGTATGGAAATGTAATAACTCTTAGTTGCAACAACTCTATATTTTTTTGATAACAAAATCAAGATTAAAAGTAGTTTAGAATGACAATTGACAACTAAAACGATTAATTTGTATATTTGGTGAAAACAATAACTTTAATAACTTAATGACAGAACTTCATCTTGATCTTACTTTAGATAAGCTACAAGGCCCACCAAAAGAGCATATAAAAGTTCACAATTATTGGGCTGCTGTTGGACTTGATCGCTATCATAAAGACTCTAAGGCTGAATTTGAATTTACCATTGACGGAAAATCCAGCAAAAACATTGTTACTTGGGATTCCAATTTTTCAAAAGTAACAATGAAGGAGGATAAAGATATTGCTAATCACGGTGGTGTTGCATTGGCTTGGTTTGTAATGTCAGTAATAATGGATTACAAATATGTAGAACAAACTGAAATTGGCGATGGCGTTGACTATAGATTTTCTAAAACTGAACCTGATGATGATGATTTGAATTTTCTTGACGAAGAATATCATTATGTAGAAATATCCGGTATTTTGGAGGAAAACAAATCAAATACCTTAATAAATCGCATAAAAAAGAAACACGAGCAAATTAATAGAGGTTCAAAAAGAGACCAATCATCATCTGTCGTTGTCACACTTTTTGCCAAACCTACAACCATAAAAGAAATTCATAAATGAAACCAAAGTTACAACATAGAGACGCTATGGATTACTCATTTAAGGCTAAGCAGGCTTTAGATGAAGGTGACTTTGATGCTTCATTAGAACTATACAAAACGGCAGCTAAATTAGAAAGTGAGGTTGCAGATTTCTATTTCGACAAACCAGACCTTGAACCCACAAGGAGTATACTGGTAAGAAGTGCTGCGTTTTTAAATTTAAAAGCTGGACAGATAGAGGAGGCACAAAAGTTTATTTTTTTTGGGTTAACTAACAGTAAAGATGAAGAGGTTAAGGAACAATTGTATGACGCCTTAGAGATTTTAGTTTCTTTAAAAAATATTAATCCTTTTGGGCAGACAAAAGAATATACCTATTTAAGTATTCTTAGACAAAATAGCACACATTATACTATTGAGCCTACCAAGCTTGAATTTGGTCATTCTGTTACTTTAGAAATGATTAAAGACTTTACAGATAATTATTTGAAATCATTAAAGGCATATGCACTTACTAAAGTTAGGCGTTTGGTCAAATTTAGAGATGACAGTATAAGTGAACTTCAAAAAGAAATTGATAGAATTATTAATCCGGTCATCACAAACTCAAGTTATGGAAGTTTTCGATTTTCAATTGCTAATGATTGGATGAAAAGAAATGACGAAGAAAAGGAAATTGTTAATTTAAAATCAAATATTGTTAAAAATTTCCATAATGAAATTTTCATTAATCCTCTTGGTGAACAAGAAATTACCGAAATCAAAGAAGAATTTTCAGAGGAGGAAATAAATGAAATATTCAGGCCATTAGCCAAAATCAAATCAAATAATTCCGGTTACAGCATTGGAGTTTATGACACAGATTCATTTTCAAAAAAGTATATTCCAAAAATTGTTAACAAGCAAAAAAAGGAATTACTTACTACAAAAACATTGTCACAAGAGGATATAGGTGAGCTTGTTACTACAATTGCTCATAAACGTGTTTCTGAAAAAGGTAAAGTTTCAAAGAAAACAATTAGATCGGAAGAATTCAAAAAATATGAAACGACTTTCAAACTAAAGGAGATTGTACCAAAAGACAAACCGTCAGTTTTATTATCTGAGGAAATTCTGATAGATATGTTATTTGATTCAAATATCGGTTTTACATTTTCATTTGACGATTTCAAAATATCATACACTGATATCGAATATCAGAAAGCACTTGACGGATTTAATAATAGTTTTTATTCCAAAATAATTTCATTGATTAAAAAGACTGATTTGAACACTGAAGAAAATGATGACCTAAAAATCATAAGTAGATATATCGGAAATCTTGATGCCTTGAATTAAATAATATCTTAAACTACTTTTTTAAAAAAATCAGTAGTTTAAGTTATTATTTGTTATTGTTTCTCCATAAGAATTCAAATTTCAAAGAATTACTTCTTAATGTGTCAACCGTCTGTTTAAGCTCTTCGCAGTAATCACTTAGTCCAAGATTCATTTCAATTTCAGTTTGAATTTTCCAAAGTGATCGACCTAAGTAATTAATTTCGTTCCTTAATTCAACCATTCTATCTTCGGACATTTTAGAGTTCAAAACAAAATTTGACTCAGAACATACGTAGTCATCACCTGCAAGCACATATTCATTATCATCAGTTTGAATAAATCCTAGTTCGAGTGCCACTTTTTTCGACGCATCAGCAAAAGATTTTCCAATTTGATTTTCTGTGATAGTAATTGTTTGCTCATCTCTATTAATAAATAAGTGAAACAAAACTACATCCTTCATTGAGTTGGTCAAATGTCCATTTTTTCTATGTTCTGGTACAACATACCAATGTAAATCACTATACATATCCAAGACTACAGCTACATAAGTTTTAGTTTCATTTTTAATGAAGTAAAATTTTTTGAATCCGTCTGAAGATGTAATATTATCAGTTATTTTCGGTTTATTTATCCAGACCTTAGCGAAATCTACATTCGGGCTTAAAGGTCTAAGATAAATAACACTTTTTGTTCTCTTACCTTTATTATTTAAATCATCTATTAATTTTTGTAAAGCCTTGTTTGTCATAAGTATTTGGTAACATCGCTATGTAATTAAAAAGTCCCTGCAGCTAGTAAATCAGGAACAGATTAAATCTACAAACATTTTTTTTCTCTTATATTTTAATGCATTTTTATTGTAGAATGATTTTACCCAAGCAAGGTAGTCCGTCTTCAAATGCAATGGATTATCGTTCCCTGAAACTTTTCCCGACATTTCTAAAGCTTTAGATCGCGCATAATAATGATTAAAAATTCTTACAAATTCAGTAAAATAAAGATCACTTAAATCCTTATCACCTCTAATTACCAAAGTATTCTCATCATTATTCAAAATTGAATTATCACTATAATTTGCAGAACCGGAAATGACAATAGGATCTTCACCTAGAGGATCAATAAGTATAATTTTATTATGAATGAAATTTGTCCCTACTCCACTTGGCTTTGCATTCAATAGTAAACCTGAATGTTTTTCTGCGAGCCAATCATATAGACCATCTTTTAAATAAGTTCCATAAATTATTACATTATCATAATCGTTTGAAACTAATGTAGTATGTATAGATCTATTATTATCTAAGATGATGTATTTGAGATTTTCTGTATCTTTAGTTATTATTTCTTTCATATGCTTACTAAAAGAAAATGGAAACATTCCACAAATAAGACTTTTTGAATTATCCATATATTCAGCATACGTTTTAAGAATAGTTTTTTGTTCGCGGGGACTGAAAAATACGGTTATACCCTTGTTAAGATTATCATACAATATATCTTCTTGAATTTCCAAAGTTTGCTTACCTAACACTTCGTTAATTGGATCTTGTGCTAAATATTCCCAATATTGATGAAATTTTTGAGCGACCTCTTCATCTCTGATAATGTGAGCAGCGTTACATTGACCAAAAATTCCTTTTGCTGTTATATTGGTAGACCCCGATAATATCTCAATAGGTTTACCATCTTTCAGCAGTATCATAAATTTATTATGAGCAATATAGCTTTTATTTGCTTCTTCTTTTCTTGGAATTAAAATTTGTCTTGGAATGCCTGCTTCATTTATGGCAAGATTATTTGCTTTCTCCTCTCCTCTGGAATCATAAATTATCTTAACATCAACGCTTCTATCTTCATATGCATCTTTCAATGCTTCTAAAATGGGCAAATATTCAAACTCGTAAAAAGCAGCTCTAATACTATATGTTTCATCTTCAGCTTTTTTGATAAAGTTCAACAAAGCATCATCCAAGCCCTTACCAAGCCACTTTAATGCTCTCAAAGAATTCTCTTCAGATACTCCCTCTGACCAAGGTCTGATATTCCCAAACTCTCTAGCATATGCTAGGCTCCCCGCTACCCCACGGTTAAAATACACTGAGTGTTTTGAAGTACTTTCGTCGGGAATATTAACCTTGATTTTACAGCCAGGTCTATGCTCTAAAAATTTAGGCTTTCCATATACAGGAATTATATTGTAGATATAATCGTAGGTTGATTTTACAGTAAAATCCTCCCACATAAATGATTGGATAGGATGCTCAAAGCTGCTGAATAATTCATTTTTTACTGCGCTCCCAACAGTTTCTTCAAAATATTTAAATCCTTTTAAAAAGTACTTTTCATTTTCTATCAAATCTTCTCTTTCGATAGAAAATCCCAGTAGTCCCTCAGTTTGTTGTTGGGGCATATCAATCGAAAGTATCACTGCTGAAGTTCCTGCAACGCAGGTCACTTCAAGTCCGTTCTCTTTAGCACGTGTTCTCATTGCATTATTGTTTTCAAGGTTAATTACCATAAAGATAATAACAAACTATATTACAATGAGTTAAAAATAAATTAATTTTACAATCATATGATAAAATTTAAAAAGTCCGCAACCTTTTTTTAAAATATTAGGAATGGAATTAGATAGGTATATTTTAAAATGTGGTTGCTCCATATAGGCAAAAATGCGTTTTCGACCATAGGAGAAATTGCATTTTTGCCACCCGATTTCCATCAGGCAACTTTTATAGGCTGTGAGTTAAAATTTTGAAGATTCAGAAAAAATCCCCTGTTTTCGGTCATCCCATTTCGAAATAAATTCCAGAGGAGTGAGCCTCCTAATTGGGCTAAAGAAGAATTAATAAATAAATCCTGTTTCTCAAGTGCTTCTGCCAAACTGCAACTTGGAGTATCATCTACTGTTTCTGACTGTCTCAATAAATCACCGTATTCATCGGTTATAAAAGCAAGATTGGAAACCGTTTCATATTTTTGAGAATCAGGCTGTCTAATATCTCCGATTGTCGAGAGTAATACCTGTCCTGTACATTTACTGTTTCCAAAATCCATCCAATATTTTGCTGTATTACGATGTATATAAGTATCATCCAAAGTTTTTAAAACCTCAGCGATTTCAAATCTTGTTTTCACATTATCGACACAGGAAATAAAAATATTGGCGGTCATATTACTCGTAATCCTGTCCGAAGCGTCTCTTTGAAATTTTCTAGTCTCCGCTTTCCAAGCCGTTCCGAAAAATCGGTTTGTCCTGTTGATTAATGCTGTCGCTTTATTAAGTCCAAGTTCGCTTTCAGCAAAAAGCTGTCTGCCGAGATTTGCTTCTTCTACCCTATCATCATCCCATAACATTACAGAAAGTCCGGGATGATCCATTTCGTTAAGCGCATAATTTATTCTGCCCAAAGCAGTAAGCATCTGCGAACCCGTTCCTCCTGCCCCTATCAGATTTATAGATATTGGGTTTGTCGGCTGAATAAAATTACTATAGGTAAAATGAACTCTTGGCTTATTATTTACAATTGAATTATTTTGAATATTCATTACAGTAGGTTTTTTAATTTAAGATTAGATTTTATAAGCACATCATTTGGAAAATCCTTTCTGTTCTGAACAAGGTCTTTCCAAAGCGAGACACAATTTCCCTTTATAGGATTATGATTGTACATTAAGTGACTGAAATAGGAATTGAAAAAAAAATGCTCCCAAGTAGCCGTAAATTCTTCCAAGGAAGCTGACTTTTTAATTTTAGTATCAACGTTCCCCATACAAACACTCCCGTTATCATAGATGTTAAAAAATGGTGCGTGATATAGCGAAGTCTCTTCTGTTGGTCGCTGATTGTAATCAACAGCAAATATCTTCAAATGCAGTTTATCAGCACACCAAATTAAGGATGGTACTTTCGCTGTACCATTTGGTATTTCCAAATCCTTAGAAAAATATAATTCTCGTTCTGAAAATTCTGTGTACCAAATCACTTTTGCATTTTCTGAATTGTCGATGAGTAAAATATTAGAAGAAATAATTCCCTGTGGTTTAAGAAATTCTTTTTCTCTGCAATTTTGAATTTTAAGTCTTTTTGCTAAATATTTAGCTTCGTTGGTTGTAAGTGGATGTGCATTAATGGGACTGCCATCTTCATCCATATCAAAATATTCAACGTACATATCAGAAAGCTTATCATCACTTTCGTAGAAAACTAATGCTGATTTTGGATGATAAAGATTTTCAAAATCTTCTGTTACATCTTTTGCTTCAATATTATTATTTTTTCGTTTCATAACTAATTCGAGTTAAGATTTATAGACTTGAAAAGTCGCCAAGTATTCCTGCAAGCTGATTAAGAATTTCAAAAACTTCACTTTCAAAATCCAGACTGTTATCTGAAACTTCTTTCCCATCAAAAACTTTGAAAACAATAGGTTCTTGAATTTCAGCATATTCATTGAATTCATTATTTACACTATCGATAATACTTTGATATGCCCATCCTCTATCATCAGCAAAAAATGAAATGTATTTATCCATTGAAATAACGGCTTCATCATTTTCATCGTAATCGAATTCATCATCATTAGAGAAGTCCTTATTATTATTAAAATGTATGTTTCTATAGATGCGTTCTTCGGGAAATTTGCTGTATAAGGAGAAAGCTTTATTAGCAAGATTCAAACATTCAACATCAAAACTATCTTTTGCTTTAAATGAAGTTACACGCTGTTGAAAAAATGACAAATTATTGATAGATGCAATCTTCTGCTCCATAATATCACCAATTAATTCAGCCTGTTGTAATTGCTTTTTATATTCACAATTTTCATCCAATTCTTCATCTTGGTCAATCCAGTCGCTTAGCATTTCATATAACCAAAATAAGTATGAAGCTTCCTGTCTGTAATAAGGAATATCAATAATCCGATACAGATAAGTGCATACAGAAAGTAGCATTTGAGCTGTTTTTCTGTATTTCTTATGATGAAGCATATTATGAAGAGGAACGACAGGAATATAGTAAAGAGTCATTCCTGTACTGATTCTTTCTTCGCTCACAAAATATAGGCAGTTACCTTTGTGCTCCAATTTAATATCCTGCCAATTTTTGATACTCGTTTTCATTTGCTTTCGGCAATGATTCAGAGATAGTGAGATGTTATATGGAAATTCAAAATCTTTATGATCAGATTGAGAAAGATTATAATGCTCTGACATTTGGGAAAGGGATTTATAAAAATCCCTCTCCAATTTTATTGTTTTTGATTTTGACAAATTTGATGTTGTGCTACATTCTTTAAGCTTTGGCAGAAAAGCCGTTTTCAGAAAACCATTGGTATTTGTGCCAATGGGACAGACTTTCTCTGGTCTTTCTGTACTTCCGAACTGTCTTTTTCCTGCTTCATCCATTTCATAAAATCGCCTACCTGCTGATGAACCTGTTTTTGTTTTTTTTCTTCCGGAATTACTATTTTTCCTTTTATAATATTTTGTTGCATTCATCTTAATTTTGATTTAATTCATAAACTGTTATCCTTTAGTTCCCATTACACTTTCAAATTGATATTGAATAGTGTCATCTTTAATCAGAGGAGCGGAAACCTTTGCAGTGGTAAGAATTGGATAATTATTAGCATAAAAATTCATCACTGCTTCTACACTCCATTTTGGTTCGGGGTCTGTCAGGCGAATATCCTGTCCATTATCTTTCAGAATGAAAACCCGTTCTAATTGTGTTGCGAGTAACATAATCTATATTTAAATGTTGGAAATTTCTTGTGGTTCTTGTGGCTCGGAAAAAAGACTTGGAGCAAGATGGACTTCATATTGTCCCTGCTTTTTCCTGATGTTATCTGCCTTATCGGGATAATCTGAAATTTTAGGTAGAGCAGACCACGCATCTTTATATTTGCCCTCCTTTTCAAATTGCACTGCCTTTTGTAAGGATTCAGTAAATTTTTTATCCTTTGTTTCCTTTTCTTTTTTCTCCTTATCACTTTTCTCCTTTTCCATTGCAGATTTCTTCTTGGCTTCTTCCATCTGTTTCATAAAGCTTTCCATATTTACCATTAAACCCGAAGCAGTCTGTAATGGTGTGCCTACCGTTTCAAAGAATCCGTTATCAAGCTCTTCTGCTGTTCCCTTTAAATTAACAGGTGGAATCAATTTTCTTGCTTCGTCTCCACACTGCTCATTATTGAGCAATATGGATAGAACAAAGCCATTTTCTTCTGTTGGTCGAAGTATCAACTGCAAGTCACCTTTTAAATTAAGTTTGGCGAGTTGTCTAAAAAAATTGGTCTGCATAGCTTTCAATTAAGTTGTCTGTGTTAATTCGTTCAGAGAAAATTGGAGAGTCCAATATTCAGTACCCAAATGCTTTTCAAAAGCATTATAAATGGCAGTACCATCAGTAAAAACCTGCATCTGATAACAGTTTAATACAAAATCCAATGGTTTCAATTGACTGATTTCTTCTTCATTAGTTTCCACGAAAAACATATCATTGTTTTGAAACCAATCTTTAATTTCAGAGAAGCTTTCATCCGTAAACCTAAAAAAATCAACTGCTTCATCTTTATAATTAAGCCATTTGAAAAAAGTATCATTTTCAAAAGGTTTTACAGAGTCCAATCTTTCAGTACATAATTCTCTCCATTGTTCAGTAGTATGAATGATTGCAAAATCACTAAATTCATTTGAATCGATGGATTTGATAAAAAGATAATCTGTAGGAATTTTTGATATTTTCATTGTTTAAATTTTAAATTAAAATGGTAAATCATCATCCTTATCTCCGACTAAAGCACTTGCTGTTTGTGGTTTGGCTTCGATGGTTGAATTAGTATTAACATCCGCCTTACCTCCTCCTCCGTGAACTTTAATAAATGATGTGAGAAAATTTAGACCCGAACGAATCTCTCCATCTTTTCCTATCCAAGCACTTGCACTTGGTTTTCCTGTCAGCTCTACCAAAGTACCTTTGGTAAGAATTTTAGCTACATTAGAACTAATCCAGTATGAACAGTTATAAAATGTGGTCTGTTCTACTCTATCTCCTTGTTTATTTTTAAAGCTATCATTTATAGCTACTGAAAAATTAACAACTTGTCTGTCATTTGCTAATGCGTTAACTTCCGCATTCTTTGTAATTCTGCCTACGATGTTCATAATAATTGAATTTAAATTGTTTAAAATTATTTTCGTTTTCTAAAAATTTCTTGAGTGAATTGATTTGGTATCGAGGACACTCGGTTTTCTCTATTGTTTTTCCTAATTGGAAATGATTATTTATATATTTTTTTGATATTTCCGAAGATGTCAAAGAGCATAAGTTGAATTGATTTGTATAACTGAGGTTCCGGTTTTTCTTTGCTTATGACCATAGAAAAAGAGCAGGCGCATAAAACCCAAGGAAAAAGAGTCACTAATTATATTTATTTTCAGGGCTTGAAATATTTTTGTCCGAAGGATTTAGGAGTTTCTGACAAATTATCGGAACTGGTGTAGAAAATTTTTTAGATACCCAAAAAGATTTTTTTGTGAGAAAGCCTCTTTTCTACATTTGCAATTGTAAAAACAAAAACACAGTTATTAAATCAACTTATCAATTTACACTGGTGAATAATATCAAACTAATTGCAATACATATTGTTTACAATCGGTTTATTTGTAAAGATGTAAAGACATAATTTTTGTACTAAAAGATTATATTTTTTCTTTAAAAGCAAAAGCTTAAATTCCTTTTAGAGAAAAAAGAACTTTTATATATTTTTAGAAATACTTTTACTGTACTCCACTATTATCCTGCAGCAGCTGTTTGAGAGGATTTTAAGAATGAGTGTGTTTCCGAAAGATAGATGATCGCTTTTCCGAAAAAGAGATCAGTGCTTTTCCGAACATCAATCAAAATACGAATGAGTGCGTTTCCGAATTTTTCAATCCAACATTCAGTATTTATCCACAATTATCAAAATTTCGACAATGTAAAGAGTTCGTTTCCGAATCTAATAGTATAAAAGAGATAATTTTCGTCCGACTAGTTGGGTTTAGGAGCGCTTTTCCGAAATATCCAGAGTGCTTTTCCGAAATAAAATGAGCGCCTTTCCGAATTGAAGAATTTGCTTAAACCGATTATACTTTTAAATGACATAGTCATAGGCGACAAAATAAACTCAATGGTCACATATGTTCAATTCTTAATCATAGATCGCCTTGAATAAAACTTTTGAATATTCAATTATGACTTTTTACAATCATAAAAGTTCACTCCGCCATTTATAACAATTAGTTTAATAGCAGTAATACGGTTAAATATGAATTTTGTAAAATAATTTAACAAAAGAATTACTGATGAAAAACAACTTTTTTATGCTGCTTTGTTTCTGTGTTAATTCATTTCTGTTTTCTCAGGTAGGAATCAACACCTCATCTCCTGAGACTACTTTTGAAGTTGTAGGAAAAGCAGAAGACATCAATCATTATGATGGAATTCTCCCCCCACGCATTACGGGAGATCAGTTGCAGAAAAAAACATACAATTATTCAAAGAAAGGTGCTGTTATATTTGTCACCACTGCACCATCAAACTTATCAGGTCAGGTAGCTGATATTACAGAGCCAGGGCTATATTACTTTAGCGGATATTCGTGGAAATCTATATCCAATCAAAAGGAACCAATAGAATATAGAATTATTCTGTCATTTGATAACAGCAATGATGATGTTCTGACAGAATCATCAAAGTGGTCTGAGCCTCTTAATCTTTCGTCTGACAAAAATGTTTACTTAACATCCTCAAAACATTATTCGATAGGAACAAAAAAATATGGAGGCTTTAAAGGCTCGGTAACTTTAAGGAAATTAGAAGGGATAGTGAATATAAAATTTGAAATTAGCAGAGCATCTGATGCACCTAATGTTTTAGATGATGTTTTATTTGATATTTCGGGAATATGCAACGAAATCGGATACTTTCCTAAAGATATAGTTTTTATGCAAAATGAAAATTCAACTTATGTAATTCCGGTACTGCTTCAAAATAATACCATATATATTATTGCAGGAAACTTAAATATGATAAACTCAAACGCCACTGGTGAAGTGCAAGGCTACTCAAATTGGATCAAACCTCACTCCAAATAGCTATACCACAAAAGTAGATTCTAAAAACATAGTGAACTATAATCAAATAACAAAATGAAAAACAACTTTCTAAAACTATTTTTTTTATTGATAAGTGCCAACTTTTTCTCACAAGTCGGTATCAATACTCAAACGCCTAAAGCTACCTTAGAAGTAGTAGGCAAACCAGATGATGCCAATCATTTCGATGGGATCATTCTACCAAGAATTAGTGGAGATCAATTGGCAACAAAAACTTACACTACAGCACAGAAGGGAGCAATAGTTTTCGTTCTATCACCTGCCACCAATTTATCAGGGCAATCTGTTCATCTTGAAAAGTCAGGTCTATATTATTTCGACGGTCAAAAATGGGTTCCATTACTTCAAAGTGATCCATTGGAAGTTGTCTCTCAAACAGGTAATACTTCCACGCTGGAACTTATTGTAAAAAATAATCTGAAGCTTGATTTTGATCAAAAAGAAAATTATATCATCGGTAAATCTAGAAGCACTATCGCCGGTGAATACAACTCAATTTTTGCAACGGACTCAAACATAACTTCCGGAAAAGGGAATTCGGCCAGTGCCTATGCAATGTCTCAAGGAGAAATTACTGGAAAACTAAATTATGGAGCGGGGGTATCAGCACTAAATGGTATTATTAATGGAACAATTTCCGGAAACAGGAATATTGGAATCGGTGCAGGAGCAATGTCATATATCACATCAGGCAATGATAATATTTCTATAGGATATCTGTCGGGTACAGGCAATAGAACTGGATCTAATAATGTTTTTATTGGTGTCGGTGCAGGAAGCCCCGCATCTGGAAATAGAAGTATTAGTAATAAGCTGGCAATTCATTCAACACCAGTAACCACCAGTTCAACAAATTTTTGGGATAGCATTACAAACAATTATACAGACTATAAGTTTGCGCTAATCTCTGGAGATTTTTCTGAAAGATGGCTCAATATCAATGGAAAACTGAGTGTTACACCTTCACAAATGCCCGATGCAGACGGAGATCCAGCTTACACCAAAAAAGTTGTAGCCAAAGCGGATGGCAGCTTTGGTTTTGCAACTGAAGTAATTCCTATTCCCCCATCAAATGGAACCTTTATATTAAAAAGTGTGAACGGAGTGCCAGGATGGGTTACTCAATAAGATTAATTTCAAAATGAAACCGCTACTATTAAGTAGCGGTTTTGTCTTTACTGAAAACATCATCACCTTATCAGCCACTGATTCAAATCTTTATAATGTTGGTACATCCAGGAAAAATCTTCAACATTTTTATAGCTGTTGCGGATCTGCTCTACGACAGTTTTTCCCGTTTTATCATTATCAAGAAATAGAGATATTTTTTTGTATTTCTTTAGTATTTTATCTCCCGCTAAGAGCATCGATGTTGAATTAAAGACTAAATAATCTGCATCTGAAGAAAATTTATCATCTTCTATCGTTTTATATGACAAATAATCAAAAAAGCCCTCAAATACAACAATTTCATTATTTTGCTGATTTCCCTTCTTTATTAACGTCACATCTTTTGGTCCGAGGCAGATTTTAGAATATTTATTACGGACTTCAATACCTCCTGAATTATTAAAAAAAGCAATCGCAAAATAATATTTATCTTCTATTTTGTAATGGATCTCTTTGATAAGACTTTTACAATTCAAAACTCCCCTTGACTTAAGATACTCTAGCAACGCAGGATGCTCGACATCGATTGTTTTTAAAACATTATAAGTAAAGCCATCATTTGTTTCAACCACATTATCTATTGTAGGCGAAAAATCAAGCTTATTTAAATATTCAAGCGCTGTTGAAACATTACATTTATTAATAGCTTGAACTATTGATATAACATCATATATTTTACCTGTTCCAAAATCAAAAGCTGTATTCTTAATGAAATCTACAGACAGGCTGGCTGTTTTCTCTTGTCTATCTAATGCAAAATAAAATGCTGTTCTTTTGTTTTCTTTTACAGGGAATAGACCATAGGATTCCATAACCGTCCTGATACTGACGTTTTGTTTTATTTGCTCACAATTCATTGTAAATAAAATATTAGATTAATTAAAAAATGACGGGATATCCATCCGGAAGAAATTTTCCCATTCTTGTGTCCCGGTAAAGTTCTATCATAAGTTGTTGTATCTCCTTTAAAAATACCTTACCACTAAAATCAGAGGATCGTAGTTTTAATTTTCTATTTTTTTTGATAAAGTAATTGTAAGATTTCTCTATCAGCTCTCTTGTCTGTAATATATTTCGATAATGATATGCGAACTGCAGCATTTCCTGCTCCTGCAATCTGTACCTTTTTTTAAAATAATTAATTCGATAGGTGATGAACAAGTGTTCGCTATCTATATTCAAATCTGCTTCCTGAATTTTTTCAGTGGAATATGGATGAATTGCAATGTTTTCTCCTTTGCATTTGAAATTAAATGACACTGTACTGTATTTATCGAGACTGCCCTTAACCTGTTTTAAAAATTTAAAACAAAAATCATTTGCTGTTCGATAATTTAAGTCAAACTTCGAATTAAATGTTGACAGTTTCAATACAGTGCCAGTTGATGGAAGTTTAGCCAGCCAAATTGCAAATATGATATGTTTATTATTTTTAATATTATACACCAACTGATAAAGCATATAATTATATTCCGGTATTACAATTAATTTCTTCAGCCAATAACTGCTGATAAGAAAAGATGTGTAGCCTCTTTCATCGTAGGTTGGTGTTGATATAAGTCCTGCAAAAGTTTTGATTTCCTTACCTTTTCTATTCTGGGACTTATACCATCCCATCTTAAATTTTGCTAAAAACTCATAGGCATTAATTACCTGCTTTGTTGAGCCACTGGGAGAAATTTTGCTATTCTTAATTTTAAGCAGGGCGAAAGTATTATTTTCAGTCTCAAAATCATCATCGAACAAAGAGAGTTGCTTCGGACGATCTTCAGGTCTGAATTGTTCATTACTTATAATAGAGATTATATTAAATATAACCCTTAGCGCATTGATGGGAATGTTGGCGGCTTGACTATTTTCATCAAAGATAAAATCATCAACAAAATGGTTGCCTATTCTTATACTCTCAGGAATTCTTTCATTTTTAAATTCCTTGCGAATGATTTTCTGACTGCTATCTTGTAACGACATCA
Source organism: Chryseobacterium sp. MMO-72 (assembly GCF_037146035.1). NCBI lineage: Bacteria > Pseudomonadati > Bacteroidota > Flavobacteriia > Flavobacteriales > Weeksellaceae > Chryseobacterium > Chryseobacterium sp. MMO-72. The sequence continues at coordinate 12,392 of NZ_JBBCWG010000011.1, read as the reverse complement.
TCTTTTTCTTTATTGCAGTTTATTAGTTCATATTCATTGTTAATTAGAACTAAAGCTCTCTCAACGTCCAGGACAATTTTTCGCCCCTCCTGAGTGATCGCATCTTTAATTTTACCGCTCTTTTTTAATCTCATAGCAGATGAAATACTGCAATTAAATAACTTGGCTATACCTTTAAGACCATACACATACTTTTCATCAATTATTTTATTTTGCTGCAAGGATCTCTTTGTACGATTTGTTATATAAATATTTTCATATTTAAATAAACTTACTAATTCCTCCCCGGTCATTTGCCAAATAAGCTTTTGCTTTAGTTTATTAATTTCGTTAGACATCGATCGCATTTTTATTAGTTATGTTGTCTTCTGCGATTTTTCTTAAAATCCGCTTCACATTCCTCGGTAATTTCCTGCAAGGTCTTTTTCTTGCCTTTAGAAATCCAGTTCAGTATTTCTTCTTCAAAAAAATATAGTTTCTTACCGTTTTTGTAGCATGGGATTTTTCTTTCTCTAACAAGAGTGTAAATGGTTGGTTTCGCTTTACCGATTAAGGATGCTACTTCATCTATTCCGATTGGAATTTTTTTGAGAGGTATAACAACATCTTCTTTTGATACCAGATGCTTTATCTCAGCAAGTTCACGAATTAAGAAGGCGACTGCTTGTGGTAAATTTTCAAATGAAATATTTTGCAAATCCATAATACTTGATTTTAATTATTATGGTGCAAATGAAAAAAGTGTTTTCGCTGTGTTTGAAAAACACGACGAAAACACTTAAAACACTGTGTTTTTGTAATCGATATTAAGCAATAAGTTTTTACCTACTGTTGAAACTTAATTTTTATAGCTCATTCTAAACGTATTAATCAATTAAAATTTATTTACTAAGATTATTTTAAAAGATTAATTTTCAAATGGTAAAAATGCAGATCTCATACGCTCTTGTTCAGATCTGGGTATTCCAATCTCGCTAGCAATACTTTCCCATCCTCTTACAACCGAAATGACTTTTTCAATGATTTCATCCATTTCATTTTCGTTCAGTCTAAATTGAGCGCCCACTTCCTTAGCAAGTTCAAGATCCAAAGCATTATTATCTGTATCAATATTTAGAGCAAGTCCTTCTTTATCCACAGACGGATTAATGTCATAGGCTGGTGAAAGTATCCATCCTTTTGGGGTTAAAATAAATCCGTGATTTCTAAGGTGATCATCTGTGTTTGATATACAAATACTAAACACGATTCTTCTCCATAATTCCTTCAAATTATTGTTAACATCAATACCGTAGTTCGTAATAAAATCAACGATATCAAGGTAACTTGCAGTTGAATCTCTTAATTTTTCTTCATTGTTTCCTGTCATAGTCATAGCTGACGAAAAATGAATTCTTCCGGAGTTTGTTCTATCAAATCTTTTGGTGAAAAATGTATGATAGCTGTTACTTAATTTTTGAATCTTTGTTTCTGACATATTAATTCCGGCATCAGTAGCTAATCGGTATGCCAGATATTCCCACGCTGCCTTATCAATTGTATCATTTTTTGAAGGAAATTTAGCAATCCATAAATTTTTTTCCTGATCCATAACATTAGCTTTCGGTCTTGCACCCCCTAATGAAGATCCTGGAACTACAAGCAGTGCTAATAACCTTTTCATTTTAGGCTCATCTTCATTTTCAAAACTTTTCACGGCTGCCTCCAACTCTCTTAATGATGACCAGGGTGGTGTAGGGTTATTCTCATCATCATCTAAAAAATTTCCATCTATTGAAGTCTTAAATCGCAGAGCACCCATCCTTGTTTGGTCATACACTCCTAATAAATAATCCAGATCATAAAGTTTCTTTTCTTTCTCTCCAGTTTCTTTGGCTACCTGAATAGATTTTCTTTTCATTAGTGTTCTTCCCCAAGTATCAGGCATACTATCCATAAAAACACCAAAATTTTCTTTATTGGTTGGATATTGTGGACCTCCAAACAACTGAAGATCAGGATCTATTAAATTTTGACCCGCACTTTTAATCCACTCTTTATCATATTCAAAACTAAAGGACTTTTTTCCTTTACCCTGATGAGCTGACAAAATCCCCATTAAATGAGGACCTTGAAGGTCAATCCAATCTGCATATACAAATATGTCAACTTTAGTAGATTTCATTTAATTATATTATTTCAGTAATTCTAAATCTTGCAATTTTCTTCCAAATTCATCATCAGATCCAAGCTTTAAAATATCATCGCTAAGACCCAATACTCTCAAAACATTAAAATATGATCCCATTGCCACACTTGGATCACCTTTTTCAATAAGATGTAGTGTTGAACGTACAATTCCGGCTCTCTCTGAAACCTGCTCTGTAGTTAATTTTCTTCTTTTTCGAGCAAGTTTAATATTCTCTCCCATTTGTTCCAGCAGAGCCAAATACTTGGGTAAAATTATTTGTTTCTTTTTCATAATGTCCGTTATTTCATACAAAATTACACATTTTGTATGAAATAACGGACATTTTAAATAAAAATCTCCTCCATTTGACTTTTCAAATAAAAAAGACTAACTTTGTATTATTTTTTATGTATACATAAGTAAATAATACTACGTACTAATGAATTTTGAAAAGATTGTTGATGCTTATATTGCTGGTAGTCCTCACAGAAAGGCTTTAAATAAAAAGGAATTTGATTATTTGGTACAGGAAATTTCGAGTTTTCGCAAATTCAAAAAATTAAGTAAAGAAATTAGCGAATACATACTTCAAAAACATTACACCTTAGAACAAGATTTATATATTTTCAATGACTCCAATCCTGAAGTTGTTGACTTGGTTTATGCGTATAACAAATATACACACTTTAGCCACCATTCAGCACTAATAATGCATCAAATAAGTACTATTGAAAACAACGCCATCTATTTATCAGAAGAGATCGATAGCATTTCCAGTCCTAAAAACACCTTAACTCAAGGAAATATAGATTTAGCTTTTAGTAAACCTCAGAGAGTCACAAAAAATATAAAGCAATTCAGAGACAAAACATTTTACTTTCTTAAAAATCAAAGCAGTACTACAATGGAAACCTTCATTAATGGAGTAAAAGTTTCAAATCTTGAAAAGACACTTATAGACTGTACTGTAAGACCACTATATTCCGGTGGAACAAAAAATATCCTTAATGCATTTGCTATGGTAAAGCAATTAATTGACGCAGATAAATTACATCATCATTATAAAAAATTATCATTTGTATATCCTTATCACCAAGCTATTGGATTCTACTTGGATAATGCAGGTTATAAAGAAGAGTTTTACAGTAAATTTCTGGCAATGAATAGTGATTATGATTTTTACTTAGACTATCAGTTAACTTCACCTCAGTACAATCCGAAGTGGCGAATCCATTACAATGAAGACATTATCCAATAAAAAAATTACTTATAATTTATCTTTATCTTTTCAAGGAAATTTCTGCACACTTCAAAGAGTTGAAAGATATTGTTTGCTTGGATAATACTATGTCTTTGCTGAAAAAGAGTTTCTCTAAATGATTCTGCATCAAAGACTGCATCAGATGGATCTTTTGTCAGGGCTAAATTAACGCTGATACCAGTTGTCAAATCGTTGTTCAAAATACTTCTGATATCAACAAGGGGCTTTAGATAAAAATTTAATTCTCCAATACGCCCCTGACTTTTTGAAAAAGGGAGATCGTGATTTTTGCCGAGTACATCCATATACTCTGTTAGACGAATCCTCATTAATTCTTTCTGCCTCTGAATATCAGTATAAGATATAAGTTCTTTCTTTATCGGGTCAATTTCACTTTCGATCCGTAAGATTTCGTTTTTGGTCACTTCTATATCAAAAAGAGGATTATCTAATTTATCCTGTTCTATAGATAGCGAATTTAATTTACCTTCAATTTGTTGCAGTAAAAAAGGAATATTCTCTACATTCTTCATTTTATGTAAAATCTATTTATGATAAAATTTCTTCTAAAAAAATTTAACTATTAATAATGTATTATAATTTTTTGAAATATTCCCGACATTTAAGTTCGTAAATGGATAGCTTCAGAAATATTAGTAAATGCTCAATAATCGCTACGACTATGCAAGGAGTTAAGATATTTATTATACTAAAATTTTAAATCTCTTTTTATTTTAATGATACCTTTTTCATCATCATCTTTTAAATGACTTTTAATTGAGTCCGTTTCAACATCTTTTAGTGAATGTTGAAAAACTTCTTTTAAAAACAATGCTACTTCATATTGATTTCGCCTATCAAAGTGCTTCCAAATGTTCCAGCCAAAATGATACAAATCCATATTAGATAATTTGTGAACCCTTACAGGGCTAAAATTTTCTATTTTTTCTTTCTTAGCATACTTTGTAATGTAGCTGCATAGGTTTTCTAAATCATTAACAGATGTGTATAGCGCAAATTGCTCCTTTGTATATCTTAATGCAATCTCAAGCTTATTATCGAACTTTACAACTTCTTTAAATTTTAAATCTTCTTTAATATCAGCAATAGTAACAGGTCCAGAAAAGAATTCATTAACCAAAACTAGATTTTTTCTTTTAGTAATAATTCTGCTTATAATTTCATAGATAGTATGCAAAAACAATGTTAGACCTGAATAAATAACAACACCTACGAAAATCACGACTATAAAAAAGATATTTGCCGTAAATTCATCGGACCCTTTATCGATAAAATATGTTCTGACTTGAGTTCCTAAAAGGATACATACCACTATAATGGGTAAATACATACATATTAATTCAAAATTTTTGACTTTCATATTTATTAGTTTGCTTGTATAATTTCTTGGTTTTCTTCTAAAATATTTTCATCCAGCTTAATAGCTCCAGCTGCTCTATTTTTCAGTTCATCAACTACTTTAGCATAAACTTGAGTTGTTGTAACTTTACTGTGTCCAAGCATTTTACTAACTGTATAAATGTCTGTTCCTAAAGAAAGCTGCAATGTTGCAAAAGTATGTCTGAAGCAATGAAAAGTTATATGCTTTGTTATTCCAGCTGATTTGACCCATTTTTCGAGAGGTCTCGAAATCCAAGAGCTATCTTGTAAATTTTCAAATACTAGCTGTTCGGGAAGTCTCGGAGTTCCGCATAAATGAATTGCTTGTTCAGAAATCGGTGTATACTCGACTCCTTTTGTTTTCTTTTGTCTAAATTGAATTTTGATTCTATTTGACTGAACATCAATTTCTTTCCACTTAAGCCTTTTAATATCACAATGTCTTAACCCTGTCAGTGCAGAAAATAAAGATGCTCTTTTCAATTCATCATTTTCACAAGGAGTATTTACTAAAAGATTAAGTTCCTCCAAAGAGAGATGTTCACGGAAAGATTCTTGCTCTCCAATACCTTTAATCTTTGCTGATAAGTCAATTATAAAATAACCATCAATAAAAGCTTGGGAAACTATTGCCTTAAAAATAGAAAAGTACGTTGCAGCACTATTATTTGAAAGAATTCCTTTCTTTTTTCCGCGATAGGGCGCCGATAAAAGATAAAGCTTAAAATCATCAGCAAAACTCAAATCAATTTTTGAAAATCTTAAATCATCTCCGGAAAACTCTATAATAAATTCAATTAAACACCTCCAGTTAGTTCTAATTGAATCAGAACTATTATTTGAGCCGTGTCTTTTCTTTAGCAACCTATTACAGTAATCTATAAATTTTTCTTTTTGTTTTTCTTGCAATTCGGCCTTAATAGCATCGCTATCACTATACAAGTCGACATTATCATATTCTTTTTGGCGTAGTTTACGAATTCCATCAGCATATAACATTGTCTCCCTGTCACGCTCACTCTTACAAACTATAATTCCATTATCATCACGCTTTGGTTTAAAGGCTTTTGTCCCGTCCTTTAGGTTAGTTCTGCTTGTTCTTTTTTTATCCCATTCAACCGTATAAACAATTCTATTGAGATACTCCCTAGAACGTTGCGGTTTATTTTTTCCAGCAATAAATACAGGATAACTCTCCAAATAGACATACCATTCATTTCTATCCTCAGCTTTACGCAATCTAACTGTAACTTGAGTTTTTGAAAGTTGTTTCATAAGCTTAATCTATAGTACCATTATATAATTTGTCAATCTCGCTTTTTGGAGCATAAACATAATTACCAATTTGACGGGTGGGAATTGAGTACTTTCTGATATGCTTGTATACACTCGTATCGTGTAACTGAAATTTTTTGGAAATCTCACCAATAGTATAGCAATTCTCTTCAGAAAGATCATACAAGTTAGGATTAGAATTTTTCTTTTCAATCTTTTCTTTAGATGCCGGAGGAAACATTTCTTGCAAAACTTCACGATTTACTTTTATTAAACGAGTTCCTTCATTAATAGAAGGTATTACATTTTGTTTGATAAGTCTATAAAGTGTTCTTTTTGCAATGTCAAAGAGTAAAACAGCTTCAGGGACTGTCAAGAGAATTTTATCTAAAGGAATCTGATCAATCAGTTCTTGTCTTTTTAATTCTAATTTTTCTTGACGCTTTCTTTTCTGGTAAGCATTTTTTATACACTGCTCACGACAATAAAATGAAGTTACTGTCTTAGGTATAAATTCCTGCGAACAATGCAGACATTCTCTTTTAATCCTTTTAATCATACATATAGAAAAACTAAAGGTAAGAAAAAAAATCTTAAGTGCCACATCTTCTCTGCTTAAGTGCCGGTACAAATATGGTACAAATGTGTAATAAAAAACACTTAAAAAAGCACAAAATCAAAAATCTTTGAAAAAACAAAAATCCCCACAAACATACGCCTGTGGGGATTTTCTATATTTTGTTAATTAATATTAATCAATAACTACTTAACTTCTTCGAAATCTGCATCCTGTACATCTTCTGCACCTCCTGCATTTCCTGTGTTCTGTGCTCCTGCATCAGCTCCCGGCTGTTGTCCTGCTGCATATAATTCTTCTGAAGCTGCCATCCAAGCTGCGTCTAAAGCTTCTGTTTTAGCTTTTACATCGTCTGCATTTTTAGCTTCGAAAGCCGTTTTCAGTTCTCCGTGAGCGGCTTCAATAGCTGCTTTTTTATCAGCAGATAATTTTTCACCAAACTCTTTCAGTTGCTTTTCAGTCTGGAAGATCAATCCGTCTGCTTTGTTGAAGATTTCAACTTCTTCTTTTTTCTTAGCATCGGCAGAAGCATTTTCCTGAGCTTCTTTCTTCATTCTTTCGATTTCTTCGTCAGAAAGACCTGAAGACGCCTGAATTTTAATAGACTGTTCTTTACCAGTTCCTTTATCTTTAGCAGAAACACTTAAGATACCGTTTGCATCAATATCGAATGTTACTTCGATTTGAGGAACTCCTCTTGGCGCAGGTGGAATATCTGTAAGGTCGAATCTACCGATTTCTTTGTTGTCGTTGAACATTGGTCTTTCTCCCTGTCCTACTCTGATGCTTACAGCCGGCTGGTTGTCAGAAGCTGTAGAGAATACCTCAGATTTTTTAGTTGGGATCGTAGTGTTCGCTTCAATTAATTTAGTGAAAACAGAGCCCATTGTTTCGATACCTAAAGAAAGTGGCGTAACGTCTAATAAAAGAACGTCTTTTACATCTCCGGTTAATACACCTCCCTGAATTGCCGCACCAATTGCTACAACCTCATCCGGGTTAACTCCTTTAGACGGTTTTTTACCGAAGAATTTTTCCACTTCTTCCTGAATAATCGGGATTCTTGTAGAACCTCCTACCAAGATTACCTCGTCGATATCTGAAGTAGATAAACCTGCATCTTTCAATGCTTTAGCAACCGGCTCCATAGATCTTCTTACCAAATCTGCAGATAACTGCTCGAATTTAGCTTTCGTTAAAGTCTTCACTAGGTGTTTAGGACCTGTAGCAGTAGCTGTGATATATGGTAGGTTAATTTCTGTTTGTGGAGAAGAAGACAACTCGATTTTAGCTTTTTCGGCAGCTTCTTTCAATCTCTGCAATGCGATTGCATCAGACTTTAAGTCAACACCTTCTTCAGATTTGAATTCATCTGCCATCCAGTTGATGATTACATCATCAAAATCATCACCTCCTAAGTGCGTATCTCCGTTTGTAGACAATACTTCGAATACACCATCTCCTAAATCTAGGATAGAGATATCGAAAGTACCACCTCCTAAATCGTATACCGCGATTTTCTGGTCTTTGTGGTTTTTATCTAAACCGTAAGCTAATGCAGCAGCAGTAGGCTCGTTGATGATTCTTTCTACTTTAAGACCTGCGATTTCACCCGCTTCTTTAGTAGCCTGTCTCTGCGCGTCGTTGAAGTATGCAGGAACCGTAATTACCGCTCTTGTTACTTCCTGTCCAAGATAATCTTCAGCAGTTTTCTTCATTTTCTGAAGCGTCATTGCAGAAATTTCCTGTGGAGTATATTCTCTGTCGTCGATTTTTACTTTTACGGTATCGTTTGGTCCGGAAACTACTTCATAAGGCACTCTTGAAATTTCTTTCGCATCTTCTTTAAAGTGAGTTCCGATGAATCTTTTAATTGAATATACTGTTTTCTTTGGATTCGTTACCGCCTGTCTTTTTGCAGGATCTCCTACTTTTCTTTCACCATCTTCTGTAAACGCAACGATAGACGGCGTTGTTCTTTTACCTTCTGCGTTAGGAATAACAACAGGGTCTTTACCCTCCATTACAGCAACACAAGAGTTGGTTGTTCCTAAGTCAATTCCAATTATTTTACTCATAATATTTTTATATTTTTTTCTAATTTTTAATTTTAATTTACACTCAGTATTTCTCAATATTTATACCATTCAAAATTTTGTGACAAATTGACAGAAACAATCTGAAACAGGAAAAAATAATTTTATTTTTCAGCTTGAAAATTTTAGAAATACAGTTTAGAATAAACCTAAACTTTACTTTTTATATGATTTGAATTTTTGTCACAAAACCTTTTAATACTTGTTAAACCGTATCAATTTTGTCACTTTACGACTTTAAAATAAAAATATCAGTCAGAATTATAATTTTCCAGATAGTTTTTAATAACTTTAATGGATTACAAAAATCATCCGGTTCAGAATCTTTTTCGCTCCATAAATTTAATTAAAGCTTAACGCAAAAAGGTTTCAAAAGATACCACGAATTATTATTTTTGATAAATTATACACTAGAGAATGTCATTACATTTCAATCCGAGAGATATTACCTGGCTTGCCTTCAACGAGAGGGTTTTACAGGAAGCCATGGACGAAAAAGTCCCTTTACATTTAAGAATCCGTTTTTTAGGAATTTTCTCCAACAATTTAGACGAATTTTTCCGTGTGCGGGTTGCAGGTTTAAAGCGCGCCATGGATTTCAAAGAAAAAGTTATTGCAGAATCTTTTTATCAGCCGCCTTCCAAAATTCTCCAGAAGATCAATGATATTGTGATGCGACAGCAGCAGAATTTTGACAAAACGTGGAAGAAAATTCTTGCTGAAATGGCGGAACATCATGTTTACATTAAAACAGCCAAAAATTTATCTTCCAATCAGAAGGAGTTTGTAAGAAAATATTTTGATGAAGTGGTAGAATCCAACGTTATTCCTATTCTGCTTCATGAAAATACACCTATGCCTTACATGCGGGACAAAAGTCTTTATCTGGGTGTCGCAATGCGGAAAAAAGACTGGCAATATTCCAGCAATTATGCCATTATTGAAATTCCTTCAAGATTTGTAGGAAGATTTGTTCTGCTTCCTTCCGAAGATGTGGAAGAGAAAAATGTAATGCTTCTGGAAGATGTGATCACCTTTAATTTACCCCATATTTTTTCTTATTTCGGATATGATGAATTTGCTGCCAATGCTTTTAAGGTAACCAAAGATGCCGAACTGGAACTTGATAATGACATCCGTACCAATTTTGCCGAAAAAATTGAAAAAGGTTTAAAAAACAGAAGAAAAGGAAAACCTACCCGTTTTGTTTTCGATAAAGATATGGACAAGGCTCTTCTTGAGATGCTGATCCGAAAATTAAATCTGACGAAAAAAGACAGCATCATTCCCGGAGGAAAAATTCATAATTTTAAACATTTCATGGATTTTCCGGATGTTTTTGAGAGGTATGAAAAGCCTGTTGAAAGAACTTCTTTCACCCACCCTGCTTTTGAAAACACGGAAAGAGTAACGGATGTTATTCTGAAACACGATGTTCTACTCACCTTCCCTTATCACAAATACAATCCTGTAATTGATCTTCTTCGTGAAGCAGCAATGGATCCCGATGTAAAATCGATTCAGATCACAGCCTATCGTTTAGCGAGCAGTTCGAAAATCATCAATGCTTTAATCTATGCGGCAAGAAACGGTAAAGAAGTAACGGTAATGCTTGAGCTTCAGGCAAGATTTGATGAAGAATCGAACCTTGAATGGAAGGAAATGCTGGAACCGGAAGGAATCACGGTATTGATAGGGCTTCCGAATAAGAAAGTCCATGCCAAATTATGCGTCATAAAGAAAAGGTCTCACAACAAAACCATCCAGTACGGTTTTGTAAGTACCGGAAATTTCAATGAAAAAACCGCCAGAATTTATGGAGATCATCTGCTAATGACCGCAGACCGCGGAATTATGGCAGACATTAATAAGGTTTTTAATGTTCTGAAAAAGCCGAAGGAAGATTATCTGCCTGTTCTTAAAACCTGTAAGAGTTTACTTGTCTGTCCGCAGTTCATGCGTGAAAAGATTCTACATCATATTGATAAGGAAATTGAAGAAGCCAAAGCGGGAAGGCACGCAGAAATGATTGTTAAAGCCAATTCTGTAAGCGATCGCTTTCTGATTGAAAAGTTATATGAAGCAGCACAAGCCGGAGTTGTCATCAGAATGATTGTAAGAGGAATTTACTGTGCGGTGAACCAAAAAGAGTTTAAAGAAAAAATAAAGGCAATCAGCATTGTAGACGAATATCTGGAACACGCCAGAGTGATGTATTTTTACAATAAAGGAGCCGAAGATATGTATATTTCTTCCGCAGACTGGATGACGAGGAATCTGGATTACAGAATTGAAGCCGCTGCAAAAATTACCGATAAAAATTTAAAGAAAGAATTGAAGGATATTCTCGACATCCAGTTGAAAGATAATGTAAAAGCCCGTATTTTAGACAAAAAACTGAGCAACGAATATATTGATAACGATAAGGAAGAGTGCCGTTCTCAGATTGAAACGTATCGATATTTAAAAGCCAAAACGAATAAAAAATGAAGATCGCAGCCATAGATATAGGAAGTAATGCCGCCCGACTTTTGATTAATGAAGTAAAAATAAACAATAAACAGCCCGAATTTATTAAGCTGAATCTTTTGAGAATTCCTCTGAGACTGGGAATGGATGTCTTTAGCTTAGGAAAGATCGGAGAGGAAAGAGAAAAAATGGTAATCGACTCGATGAAGATTTTCAGCGATCTGATGAAAATTTACAAAGTGGAACATTACAGAGCCTGTGCTACGAGTGCCATGCGTGACGCAGCTAACGGACAGAAAATTATTGAAGAGGTGAAAAGAACTTCAGGAATTAATATTGAAATAATTTCCGGAGACGAAGAAGCAACTCTGGTTTTTGAAAATCATGTTGCTGAAGGACTTGATAAAGAATTTGCCTATCTGTACATTGATGTTGGTGGAGGTTCTACAGAGCTTACCTTCTACGAAAACGGAAAAATGAAGTACGAAAAGTCTTTTAATATCGGAACCATACGTTTGCTAAACAATCTGGTAACGCCCGACAACTGGAAAGATATGAAGGAAGAAATCCGAAAAAATATCAACAGCAAAAAGCCGATTGTTGCCATCGGGTCAGGAGGAAACATCAACAAAGTTTTTTCCATGAGCAAAACGAAAGATGGCAAACCGATGTCTCTTTCTCATCTTAAAAAAGTGTATAAAGAGTTTGATGATCTTACCGTTGATGAAAGAATGACAAAATATAATCTTCGCGAAGACAGAGCCGATGTTCTGGTTCATGCTTTACAGATCTTCAACAATGTGATGTCATGGTCGGAAATCAACAGGATTTTTGTACCTAAAATTTCTGTTGCAGATGGTTTAATCCACAATATTTACAGCAAATTGCAGGATAAGAAGTAAACATATTATGGTATAGAAAATTTAAAAGCCGATCAGTTCAATCTGGTCGGCTTTTTTATTTATGGTTTCAGAAGGTTTTTGCATGATTTGAAGGTTTCGGGGGGGGGGGGGGCGCCCCCCCCAAAAAAAAAAACACAAGAAAAAAAGTTTAAAAAAAAAAAAAAAAAAAAAAAAAAAAAAAAAAATTTTATTTTTTTTTAACCAAAAAAAAAAAAAAAATAAAAAAAAAAGAAAAAAAAAA
>NZ_JBBCWG010000010.1:0-174337 GCF_037146035.1 Chryseobacterium sp. MMO-72 | reverse complement strand
AGCTAAATTTTAATTAGCCGGAGAGAAGGATAGTGCCTGAAATCATAAAACATATATATCCTCATCGATAAGAATTACCTCTTTAGCTTTTATGATAAAAACATTATCTCCAAGATCTATTAGGTAAGTAACAAGATCATTGTTTAATGTTGCGGAAATTGCATGTATATAATACAAGTTGCTGTAATCATTAAAATCAACACCTAACTCTCTTGCTGTTAACTCATTAATAGCTTTTTGACCAACTTCTTCTACATTATTAAATAAGAAACCTCCCTGAACAGATTCCCATTTACCATCTTCTTTTTGACGGGTATATAATGTAGCATCAAAAAAAGCTGTTTTAGAATTTGCATAATATTCAATATTCTTGCCTCGGTGCATTTTTTGGGTATGTTGTATAAATAATGGCGTCAATGTCATGATACTATTTTTTTTATTTTTTCACTTTTTCGTCTATAAACTTCAAAAAAACCATCTTCATCTACAATGTAACTTTCTGCTAATATATTGAAACAATAACCATCAATAACAAACACAAAGTGTTTTGCATCAAGTTGATGTCTAGTTCTCGTTCCATCCGGAATCGTTGTTATCTGTCTTCCTTCTGTATTGTTTTTTTTGTATTCATTATACCAGCCATTAGTTGTATTCATATAAAACCCGTCAGAAATGCTCGTTTCTTGTTGGTTATATTCTAATACATAATTAAAGCTATACTCAAATTCTTGACTGTTTTTTAATACGCGGAATGTTACACAATTAAATAAATCTTCATCCAACTCAATCTGTATGAACTGTGTTCGAATACTGTCTAGTGATACAGATCCCTTAAATTCTTCTATTATTTTATTTTTCATTTGGTAAATAATTTTTTATTTCTTCTATAGGAATAATCTTTTTTTGTTCGTTTTTAATAATTAGGCTTCCATCTTTCTGCTCAATTAAACTCCATCTTTCCACAATGATATTTTTTGAATTACCTTTAAATGTTTTTGGATTGACAAACTTACCATTTCCATCTAAATGTACAAAAATATCCATATCTGTTCCCCCAGTTATTGTAGTCATCTTAAAAGTATGTCTAGACATAAGCTCATCCGGATGTAAATACTCAGTTTTAATGAATTTTCTTCCTGCAATTTTATAAGCAGCTAATCTTCTGTGATCAACAGTCCATAATCCTTTGGCATCTTCTGCCATATTGTACCATATTTTAATATTGTTTGCAGGCATAGATTTTCCCTTATAAAGATTGTACGCATTTTCCAATACAAAATAATCACCCGTAACATTACTAATATATTCTTGCGAAAATTTAATTTCCTGAATCTCCATTACTCTTTCTTTCCCAATTGGGAGTTTCCCAGCAGGACTAATATCTTCTGACTGAATAAATTCTTTACCTCTTATTTCCCGAACTGTATTTTTTGGACTAAATCGTGTAGTTTTAGTGACTTTGCTAAGGTCATTTTCTACTTGCGCTTTATTCTCTTTCCTTATCTTCGAAAGTTCTGGTTCTATTTCTTCCGCAATCCAATCTGCTTTTTCCTGATCGGTTAGCATAGTATCCGCTTCAAGCTCTTCAATTTGACGCATTAGTTCAGGATTATCTTCCAATTCCAACACATATTTTTCACGAATGGGTGCACAAGGCGAAGCACATATATATATTTCTCCTCTTTCAGTGATAGTAACCGTATGTCCTTCATGGGTTTTTGCCTGTCCGTAAGATTTTCCATGCTCGGTTTGGATAGGCTTTACATCCTCCTCCCGAATACTGGATTTTCCTTTTTCCTTCATCCACTCAGGGCGATAATCTTTCTTCCCCTTCTCAATAATTTTTCCTTTGAATTTGCTGTAAGCTTTGCCTACTTTAGTATTTTTAATCTTTGCCTTAAAATTGGCAATTTTGGGTGAAAATTTAGGCTCTAAAGCTTTTACTATTCTGGTAGCCAGAGCCCCTAAAGCCATGAACACAGCAATAATAGCCAATGCAAATCCACTATTAGCAATACGTTGATAAGCATATTGTAAACGATCATAACCAGTTTCAACATCATTACTTTCGTAATTAACCGTTGAATTATCATCTTTTGATTGTTCACCACCTTGCCCGCTTTCATTATTTTCGTTTTGTTTCTTCTTTTTGACAGCCTCTCCTTCTACACCATCATCATCAACAGTAAGTATATCAAAAACAGCTTTTGTTATAATACTGCCTTCTGTTGCTAACATTGATATTAATAAGCCTTCACCTAATGCTGTCGCAAATTCCAATCCCGCCATAATACCAGGTATTGCTCCGACTCCGCCAAAAAACGCACCTATTATACCTCCAATCAATACGCTTCCAATGGTAATCCAACCAGAAAATGCACCAAGAACATTATTTAAAGTCTGCATCCATTCTAATCCGCCATCAACAGCTTTACTAAAATTATTATTAGAAATATTTTTCCATATTTCTGGGATAAGTGTCCATAACTTCGGAGCATCTGTACGAACAGGACCCCCTTCTGCAAAGGGCCAAACTAAATACCATATCATTTTTTTCATTTCGCCCCACCAATTGCCCGCCATATAACCCAAGATAGGCTGCAGGTAAGTCCATACTCCTGTAATATGTTTTGCAAATGATACTCCGGCTTGCCCAAAGAATTTTTTAAACTGATTGTTTGCTTCTCCGGGTATTTTTTCTATAAACGGAGCTATAAAACCAATAACATATTTTTCTAAAATCTTTGGATCGTTCCAAATCTCCTGAATTCCGGTTATTAAATTTTTGAAAAGATTGTATTGCTTTTCAATATCAAAGATAAACTCAAGCATTTTAATTATTCCGGAAACAATAGTATTAATCGCATCAAGCACAAAATTATATACCGCTTGCAACGCTCCCAGTAAGGTATCTACTGCCTGAGCCATGAAATCAATAATAGCAGCAACCGCTTTCTTAAAGACTTCAAAAACCTGATTCACCAATTTTTCGGCTGCAGCTACGTATTTATCTATTTTGGCTTTCAGTCGGTCTCTGATAGCAGGGAACGCCGCCAAAGCAATATCCAGAAAGCCTTTTAATAATGAAGCGAATCCTTTGATAAGATTTACAATAGCTTTTCGGGCAATTTCCAGCGCAGCCAAAACTAATTTTTTGGCAGCCTCAAAAATGGCTTTAACTGCTTCCCGCAGTTTGGTGAAAATATAATTCAATGCATCTTTAAGCGCATTAATGAATGCTGAAGCCTTGTCTGCAACCCAGCCGAAGAATCCGCCGCTTTCTTTTTTCTTTTCAGCTTTTTTCTCTTGTGCATTTTTGTCGGCTTCCTGTTTTTTCTTGAGAGCTTCTTTGTTAGCCGTATCAATATGACCCTGAGCTGCCGTTTCGCCTTTGCTCTTTTCCGTTTTTATATTGCCAAGTGTTGCTTTGGTATGGTCATTAGATTTTTTAGCAAAATCTGCCTCCGTTTTATCAAGTGCATTTTGCCATTCCACTCTGGAACTGTGAACATCCGACTGGGCATCTTTTACTGTTTTAAGCTGATTTTGGTGAGATTTGTCTTTTTCCTCTCCTATCTTTGTTTCGGCATTTTGTTCCTGCTCAAGCATTTTTTGATGATGCTCCAGTTCTGCTGCCTGATATTTTTCATTCTCTGCTCCTATTTTCGTCTGAATAACAGGTGCAAACTGAGCATTGATTCCTGTTTCATCAATACCTTCCAATTTCAGTGCATTAATAGGCTGCTTTTTAGCTGCCTTGGAAGTTATTTTGTGTGAAGGTTTCAGAATTTCATCTTTTGGTTTCTTAATAATGTCGTTCTCACCGTAATCTTTATGAATATCTTGTCCTGCATGATCTTTTTTGATGCTGAGATCCTGAGCAACATCATGCTGCTCGATAGACAGGTGCTCTAGATCTGCTTCTCCCGTAAGATCTAATCGTGCGCTTTGCTGCATTGTTGCAGGAATTGCAGAAGTATTTAGATTAATCGCATCCAGCTGGCTTTGGGCCTGCTTTTCAATACCTCCCTTTACATTTGCAGCCTTAAAAGTATAATCAACTTTTTTAAGCGGATCTTTTTGTGGAAATGAGATTTCTTTCTGCTGTGATTTTTGACTTACAGATTTAACAATCTTTTTGCCTGATTTTGCTGTTGTTTTATTAGCTTTTGTTTTATTTTTTCCTTTAGATCCGGAAAAAGCACTGCCCGTTTTTGCATTTACTTTTGGAAGTCCGGTTGTGGCTTTCTCGGCTTGGTTATGTAAAAGTGTAGTACTGTTGTTTTGAACTGCATTAAAATGATCTGCCAGTTGTGTCGCCGGAGAATGGGACAAGTCTGCCAAAGAAAAATCAGCACTGGCTTTGCCTTCTGTTTTTATCTGCTGCTTGGCTTCCAGATTTTTTTTGTTTTCCTGATGAGCTGCTGCCTGTTCTTCTAATGTTTTTGGCATATACGTTCCGGACTTCTGATCATGATAATCTTTTATCTGGTCAATATTCAGAGTCGATATATAATCTTTTTCCTGCTCTTTGGTATCCGGATGACTGATATCCCTGGTTTCTGCCATACTTTCCTGAAATCTACCATATGCTATTTCGGAACCCTGATCGTAAATGGTCTGTGAACCGTAAACCGGAGCGATAATTCCGCTTGCATTCGTCTTATTGATATTCGGGGTTGCGAATCCTGCAAGAGCTGCAGATTCTTCAGGCTTTTGGGTTTGTAAAGGAGCCACTTCCGCCACAGGCAGAGGTACTACCACCGACTTTTTAGCTTTCTGCTTTTTGCTCTGGCTATGATGGTTTTTGTTGTCTTTTTCTACAGGTTTTGCTGCTTTCATTGACTTGGTGTTTTTTAATTATATTTTGTTTAAAAGGCACGTAAAGCACAACAATGGAAGCTGCGCTTTACCGTACCTGATGAAACTGAAAATCATACCCGGTATTGTAGTTTTTTAAGATTTTACTGCCTGTAAGGTGTACACAGCGTTATGATGAGAAATCGGAAGTGCTGTGCTTTTTTCTTTTGATCCGGCTGAAATTCCAGATTCAAAATTCAGAATTTTTAAGGAGAATAAGCCTTTTTTGGAGCGGGGGATTCTGTAGTTGCAGTAAGTGGTTTCCCGAAATGATTTCTGATGACGGTTAATACAGAAATTTACTTTAAACTTTTACCATAAAAGATGCAAGAGATTTAAACACTTTAGTTTTTTTAAGTTTAATGCTTAAATGAAACCTGTTTAAACTTTTTTACGGAAAGAGTATCCAGAAAATTAGCAATTTTGGATTGCAACTTAAAATAACTAAAATCTGGAACTCATAAGCAAAGATAAACTGGAAACCTAACGAAGTGGTTCGACGAAGTCAAAAATGGATAATTCCTCATTTGAGCAGAGGAAAACGGGGATTTTCAACAAGATTTGATTTAGGGAAAATCTTTCAACTCATTATTAAGCGTTTAAAAACAGGCTGCCAATGGCGCGAGCTGAGTCTTAAAGAGTACTTTACCAATCAGGGAATCAGTTGGCAACTGATTTATTATTATTTTAATAAATGGAGTAAGGATGGTTCTTTCAGGCGAATTTGGATTTCCCTTCTTAAAAAGAATAAAAGAAATTTAGATCTTTCCTGTGTTCAGATGGACGGAAGTCATACGCGCAGTAAAACCGGTGGCGAATCGGTAGGTTATCAGGGACGAAAATCATCAAAGACCAGTAATTGTATCTTCCTTTGTGATAATCAGGGACAAATGCTTTCAATGGGAGAGCCGGTGAGCGGAGAACATCATGACCTTTATCAGATTGAAGAAACTTTAGAGGAGATTTTTGTTCTTTTGGATGAAGCTGATATAGAGTGTAAAGGATTATTCCTGAATGCAGATTCCGGTTTTGACGGTAAAAAATGCAGAGATATTCTTGAGAAAAAAGAAATGATTGCCAATATTAAAGAGAATCCACGGAATGGAAATACACAGCATGAAAAATATTTTGATTCCGAACTGTATAAAAGAAGATTCAAAATAGAAAAAGCAAATGCATGGCTGGATAGCTTCAAAGCACTATTAGTAAGGTTTGAAACTTTAAATATTACATGGATGAGTTTGCATTATCTGGCTTTTTCTATTTTGTTTCTCAGAAAAATAAAAGTTTAAACAGGTTTATGAAAAAAAAGAGCACATAAGTTAAAAAAATCAAAGATTTTTTAATGTCCTGATTATTTTAAATGGGACGTTTACTGTTATTCAATTTTATTGCAGTATTCTTTCTCTACGCTCCACTGTCCTGTACCGAAAGTTTACTGTGATGTATTTTTATTGCAGTATTGTATATTTATATTCCATTGTTATGGATTGAATGTTTACTGTACAGCAATTTTAACAAAATGTTCTCCATTTACATTCTACTGTCTTAGATTGAAGGCTTACTGTTCTGCAACTTTATTATTGCTCACCTTTTCTACTGCTTACTACAGTACATTTTTACTACTGCTCACCTTTTCTGCTGCTTAACACAGTACATTTTAGGCTTACTACACTACATTTTTACTACTGCTCACCTCCTCTGATACTTAACACAGTACATTTTAGGCTTACTACACTACATTTTTACTACTGCTCACCTCTTCTGATACTTACTGCTTAACATTTTAAGCTTACTACAGTACATTTTTACTACTGCTCATTCATTCCATACTCCGGTATACTATATTTTAACGTTAACTCAGTAATAAAAAATTGTATATCAAATATTTACGATTTGTTTTGGAGTATTTTTGCACAATGCTGTTGCAGCCCGACCTGAGTGGAGCTCTTTTGTGGTTTTTGTGACTGGAAAAGCTTTGGCAAAACTACAAAAAGCGGGAACGGAGGGCGGAAAAGCTGCCCAAAATAATAAGAATATAGATCGAGTTCACGTTATTTTAACCTTACCGCATTACAATTTTATTCCAACCCACTTTCCTAAAGCTTAGTACACAAGATTCAAATAGTATTTTAAAGGAGTTTAGCCTACTTCATGTAATGACGTTTTCAGATGTTTGTTTTTAACAACAATAATTAATTGTTTTTGATACTTGTCGTGCTTCGGAGGAGTTCTTTAGGCTCTTATTTGATCTCTTCTTTTTTCTCTTTTTCTTCTTCAGGCTGTCTGTTTGGCTGGTTTCCGATGTAAAGATTCATGGTTGTATCAATCCAGTTGGGAAGATTGGTCGTAATCATTTTCAGGAACTTGTCGTAGCCATAACCGAGTACAAACAATATTCCTGTGGAATACCATTTGTTGTGAAGTTCGGCACTTTTCATAACATAGCTCATGGTGAAACCGACAATAATCACGATGATTAAGGTGATGATATGTTCCCAAGGCCTTTTTTTTTCTTTGTTCTGTATGGAGATCAATACTCTTAACAGTCCTCCCGAAAATGCAATGGCAGTTCCTATGAGGAGGGCTTTTATACTATCTAAATTCATTCTTCATATTGTTATTCATTAAAATTGATTTTTTTACAACGCTAAGTTGTTAATCGTCCTGATCGAGCATATACATATCATCCAGAAATTTTCTGCTCGTCTCGATGTTTTCGTTTTCGCTGAGGTAAGCCAGCTCGTCTATAAGATCACTGATGTCTCTATCCGGATCCTGAAATTTTTCTAAGTTTTCTTTAATTTTTTTGTTCTCTTCTTTTTCCATGACTACCAAAATTTATTAATGCTGATTTTTAATTTTCAATTTCTTCCTGTTACTTTCAAAACCATTGTATTGCAGGTTAATCTTTAGCCTCAAAAGCATAGTTCCGGAAAGTAAAACAGTTTTTACCTTGCTGTTGTTCTCTATAAATTAAATGGATAATGAAAAGACAATCTTTTATTGATCTGATGGGCAGATTGAATTAGAAGCACTGAACTGTGCGGTTGCTTGGTCTTAAGCTTTTTAGAATATAATTTTCCGGCTCTAATTTTTTGTGATGGTGGATCAGTTGTAAAAGATTGTCCTGAGGAAACCGCACGAAATGCGGATCTTTAATGGCTTTTGTTTTTCCGTTTTACTCCTGAATGATGTTGTAAATGGTTCTTTCCGACAAAAACAGCATCTCCGTAAGTTCGGTTACAATAACTTTCATTTGTTTGTCCTGATTGCGCTTTACATAATCGTTGACAAAGTCTTTTCTTTTCTCTACAAGTTCTTTACTACGTTTCATTTTTAAAAAGGTTAAAAGTTGTTTTAATAAAATAATTTTTCGTGTCTTTTTTTGATCAGTTGAGTCAATAAAATCCCGCAAAGGCTTATAGTCTGCCTCTGAAAAGATGTTTAATGATGTTGTTTGATTTTAATTCTCAGAAGTCGGCTTCTTGTGTTTTCCGGCGTAGTTTTATGAGCCTGTCTTCCTGAATTTTATTTTCCTTCGTATGCGAAAAGTATCTTCATATACAATTTGTTTAAACTTAATAGCAAAGGCGCAAAGATTTTATCTGCGATAAATTAAGCATCAATCCTTATTGAAAATCTTGGATTTTCCTGCGCCTCAAAAGATTTGAGATCAATAAAATCTTGCGTCTTTGCTTCTTCCAACAAGAATCTCTTTATTTAAAAAGGTTTAAACAAATTCATATTAAAGAATGAATTTCTTTCTGCAAACTCAGATTCCCCGCTTTGGAATGTATTTAAATTATTACTGACAGTTATAATGAATCGATATTTTATAATCTGAACAGTAACTTTGTCTTACATTTTCACGGTCTGTGTTTATGACCGTTAAAACAAAACAGCAAATGTTCGCATTACAGGTTTAAAAAATGCACATTTTTCGGAAAAAGAATTTAAAATCAATAATAAAAATATTCACACCAATATAAAAGCGCACTTTTTACAGTGATTTCTATTATTGAAACTTTATCTTCTGTCTGTCAACAAAAAGCACATAAACAATTTTAAATATTTGATTAACAACCCATATTAAAGCAAAAAAAATTAAAAAGCATCAAATATATATTAAATTGTTGTGATAATTTTTGTACATTTGCCGTATTCTGTTTTAACAACGAGACAAATATACGAACATTGTTCGTATTTCAAAATAAAAAAGAAAAATATTTTGCGTATTTTTTCATAAATAACGATAAACATATCAAAATGACCAACTTAGAATTCAAAGAGATCAGAAAGAAACTAAAAATGAAGCAGGCTGAGATCGCCGAGGCGATAGGAGTTGGTACGAGAGCCGTTCAGTACTGGGAAAAAGGCGAAAGAAAAATACCGGAAACCACTGCTTATTTTGTGAAAAACCTTTTGCAGGAACAGCAGCAGAAACCCAATAACAGCGCATCGCCGGTTGCTTATTCGGATCTAAAGATCATGTACGTTCCGCTGGCGAACCAATACGCACAAGCCGGATATCTGAGCAGGTTTGCAGATGAGGAATATATAGAAAGTTTACCCACGATTCCTTTCAGTGATGATGTGGAACACCGCGGCGAATATATGTGTTTCGAAGTTCGGGGAGACAGTATGGACGACGGCTCCTACGAAAGCTATCTTGAAGGCGATATTATTTTATGCAGAAATATCCGCCAGGATTACTGGATGAGCAAGCTGCATTATGATAAATGGGATTTTGTCATTGTACACAAAGAAAAAGGGATTCTCGTGAAAAGGATCATCAATCATGATGTGGAACGAGGCATTATCACCCTTCATTCTCTGAATGAATATTATGAAGATTTTGAAATTCATCTTCAGGATGTTGCCAAGCTCTTCAATATCATCAGTACAAGGCGTAAAAATAACAGAAGGTGATAGAAAGCTTTATCATAGAATAAAAATCCTCAAGAAATTTTGAGGATTTTTATTTTTAAAGTCTAATAATGTAATATGTTAATCAGAGCTAATACAATCAGTGCCACGATATATTGAAAAATTATGCTCTGCAGAAATACTACTGCATACATTTCCATTATCCAGGAATAGAAGCTGAGAATCTATGTGCAAATATGCCGGTGTATCCTCTGCCATTGCGAAAGAGGTATATTCGCTGATTCTAACTTTTATCTGTCCTGCTGCCTTTGGAATATATGTAAAAGGCACAGACTTGTAGCCCGTAACTCCGCTTTGCAAATCATTAGGAACGTTGAAATCCTGTAAAATCTCATTTTTAGTTCCTATTACCTGAACTCTGTTAAGAAATAAGTCATTACATCTTCTATAATATATTTCATGAGATAAATTCATTGATGTACCAATTGCAGACGCATCTACATCTACTGTTGCCGTTACCCAATCTTTTGTAACCGGTAAAGCATTTACATCCGACCTTGAATTCTTAAAGTTAGATAAGCTTTTGCAAATTGAAAGCTGTTCTTCTTCTTTTGTGTAAGAAAGCCAATTTGATTCAGCTATATTACCAGATAAATCGGTAACAACAACTTTAAATAATCTTTTACCAATTGTGGATAATGCACCTGTACCAAAAGTAGTACTCCCCGATAAGTTAGAAATAATACTTGACCAGGTTATCCCATTATCCTGGCTCATAAATACTTCTACAGTATTTATATTATTATCCGCATCAGAATAATTAGCAGAAATGACATATTCTTCACAATTAGTTGTAGTACAGATTCTGTCTTCTGTTCCTGAATTATCTCTCCATTTAATGCTCACTTTTGGTTTATCTCCCGAACAATTTCCAATTTTAAAAGAACTTTTTTCTTTAACCGCTACTCCATCTTCATCCATCAATTCTATAATCAACTCGTATTCTCCCTGATCCGGAATAAAAGGAAGCTTTACGGTGTCTGAAGAGCTTGGAATGGGGCTTATATTGTATTCGGAATACGGATCAGACGGACTCCCGTTTTTATTTTTATAATAAGCAATTGCGCTTTTTATTGGCTTAGAAGATGTGTAATCTATCTTAAACGAAATATTGCATGTTTCTGCTGCCATTGTTTTGTTTTTATATTGTTATTAAATTTAATAAACAAAGGGTGATTTTTTAATTTTTCAATTGAATAAAGGCACCCTTCGTTATTTTGATATTTATTTAGGAACACGGCCTTCACAACAATCTCCTCCTTTCTCGAAGACGATACCTTTTATAATGATGGGAGTTTCTTCGTACCAATTTTCAAGAGATATATTCTGTTCACATCCGCCTCCAATAACTTTTACTTTTATGTTCGGAATTTTTCTCGGAGAAAGATTATTGAATGTATGAGTAACAAAACCTTCCGAATCCGGATTTTGAATTACCTGACTTCCGTTATCAAGGAAATCCCAGCTGTACTGATAATCCATGAAGTGATCTCCTGTTATTTTAAATTTCACAACAGTTGATGTTGAATCAGACTCAGGAATATCAACTTTCTCCACGACAATTCTCACCTGCGGTTCTGTAATCACTGTAATGGTACAATCTGTAGATTTTCCATTAACGCTAAAGCTAATTGGCTGGTTATGTAATTCCTGACTTACAGATGCAGGATCAAAGAAATACAATCCATCAATTAATTGTACTCCGCCATTCAAATCAGAATCTACATTTGCCGTTACGATGCCGTTGAAAGGGAATACCGTAAACGGAATTTTCTCTGCTTTTGCACAAATAGTCGTATCAGGTAAAGTCAGATTAATCTTCACTTTCGGCGTACAGCAGATGTACGGAAGTGAGAAATCTGCCACAATAACTTCATCTCTCCCAATATGATCATACACCATGATAAAAGTACCTCCTTTTGCAACTCCGCGTTTATGTTCTAAACCCGAATATTTATCGATATATTCATTAAAGTAAGCTTTTGAAAGATCTTTATTTTTCAATAATTCTTTAAATGACAAAAGCATAATATCAAATCCCAGCTGCTGCTTGTCTCTGATCTTTTTTATTTCATCAAAAGCATCCTGATAATGCATTCCCTGATGTCCTTCAATATTATAAAACGGAGTTCTGTCGGTGTTAAAATCCAATGGTTTCTTTACATAGGCTTCCTGTGAAAACATACCCGCATTATAGCCTGCGTTATTACGGAACGACGGAGTTCGTATCTTATTGAAATCCCAGACTTTCAGAAACTCATCAGTAATTCTGTAATAGAATGGGATCGCTCTATTTCCTAAAAGGTCTGACTTTTGAGACGGAGTAATTTTAATGGCGGATTCCGCTTCTATTGGTATATCACTCCCAATTACTTCTACATGGCGGTTTGGATATTTAAAATTCTGTACCTGCAGATTGAAACGGCTAATTAATGTTTTAACTTTCTGCATCGCATTTTCATCATCCAAGACCGGTGAATTGTAAAACTGATGTCTTGAAGAGTCCAGCTTCGTTTGTGAATTTAATTTCCCCAGCATAATATGTTTAGGAAAAGAAGCAAAATCGGGAAGACATTTTGTAAATGTTTTAGGGAGCAGTATGATAATTTCCGAATACGTATCCGCGAAATCTTTTACCACATCATAAGCATACTGAAAACCCGATGGCAGGCTAAGACATCCTTCCAAAACTTTTTTAAAGGAAGAATGATCTGCAGCAGAAAGTCTAAATAATTTAGAAATTTCGTTGATTTTTTTAAAAACAAGTTCACCATAGTTGTTTCTTTCCAAAACTTCTGTGTAAAGACTTTTTAAATCTGCAAAGGAAAATTGTGCTTCAATTCCCTTTTCTTTAATAAGTCTTTCCAGAATAACGCGTTCCTGCTTTACCGAGCCTAATATATCCTCTATAAATAACGGATGCGGCTGAATACGGTCTTTCTGAAGAATATAATTAACACCCTGTTCGTTTGTAACCAATACTTTTAGATTTCGGATCTGCTGGATTCCATGATTGTCACAATCTACTCCCCTGCAAGGTTTTACTTCTTTTTCATAGCTTTCCAGATAGAGCATCAGGTATTGATCTTCGAGATCCGTAAAGTTGGCTACCTGCTGAAAATCTGAAGTTGCTTCCTGAGCTGTCGCCAGTTCCCAAAGTTCAATCTGTCCTCCGTTTTCATCATAAAATGCAGGATAGTTTACTTTAAAATTGTCGTATTTTTTAAAATGAGTATATTCTTTACTATCAATACTGATTGTCTTTAGATCACTTACGTATAATTCTTCGCTTACTTTACTCGTATTACTGAGGGTAAGCAAATCTCCGTCGGTTGTAACTGCAACTCCTTGCGAAAGTTTTATGCTGTTGAGTTTTTTATTGGAATAGGTAAATTCAGGTTTAAGACCGCATACTATACCTGTTCCCTGAAGCATTACTCTGGATAAGCGATCCTGATCCTCAAAAAAGTCTAAAAACTCATTGAACTGAGTATACTCAATGTACTGTCCTTTACTGAATTTCCGGTATTGGGTAGATACATCACTTAATTTAATGAACTTCCGGTATGGATTCGGTATATTATTTAATTGATTATTCATTATTGTTCATTTTTAATGATTTGTTAAAATGATTTAAACAACACCTTAGACAAATGTATTTCTAAGGTGTTATTTTAATTACTGCTCTGATTCTTAACTGAACTTATTGGCAAGTCTGGCATTTACAGGAAGACTGGGCAGTAAATACTTTTTTTGTAAGTGTATTTAAATATTCCCTATACTTCCGGATAAAAATCTCTGCTGTTTCCGACATAAGAATCCTGTCCTGTACAGTATCGAAACTTATATACACCACATCGTTCAGGATAAAAATCTGCTTTATATCAATCACAGAATCTTTTGTAGTTAATAAGCTGTTTACCTCGATAGTAATTCCGTCTTTTTCATATGTATCAATCAGTTTCATACTATTATGGTTTTACTTCTCCTGTACAAGGATTAATTGTTAAGAAATTATTTCTAGGACATCCGTCATAAATCACGACTCCGCCAAGTTTTAATGTAGTCCATGCAACACCATCATGACAGCTATTGTCTGCACATACTAAAGAGAATGATATAAATCCTTCCCCATTCAGATCTGTGGCTGCGATAGACTGTGCATCCGTAGGACTCAGGAAGAAGGTATTAATCCTGTTTGGTCCTCTAAGTTCACCATTAGGACGTGATTGTCCGTTTTCAAGACTTTCACTTGCATTATTCAGGTTCACACCACCGATTCTGTACACTCCGTTCGCCATTAAATTGAATTTCGCGCTATTACATCTGTGATTTCCGGGACATGGTCCTAAGCTTTCATTGTACTGAACGGTAATCTCCAGACTAGAGAGACACTGAACGAGCGACTGACCTTTCAGTTTTATAGGGGCTATCGTATATTGTGTGCTGCATCCACTTCCATTACTCACAGAAAGTATCGGGTTGAATGTATCTTCCTGACCAGCAACCAGATTATAGGTATGAGATTGACTTACAACTCCATTTGCATCAGGAGCTGGTTTCGTTACAATAACTAACTGGCCGTCACCAAAATTCCAGTTATAGTCAAGATTACCTAAATTATTACCGGAAACAGTGAATGTTACCGTTGCTGTAGGATTTGTAGGGTTTTCTCCATTTACAGGAGTTCCTGTTGTTACCGTAACATTTGGAACTTCATTAACAATCATTTGAGTATCCACAGGATCATCATTAACTGTGAAAGTAATGGTTTGTCCGAGATAAGCTGTGCCAACCAATGCCGGATCAAAATAACTTTGTCCTCCGGTCTGGGTAATGGCGGATATTTCTGTTCCGTTTACAAATGCTTTTACCTGACCATCCAAAGGAACGATTGTCATAAGAACCGGTTTTTCATTTTGGCAAAGTTTACCTGAAGGTAATGATAAGAACACAGGATCTTTTTTGGAACAGCATAAATAAGGCAATGAGAAGTCTGCAATAACCTGATTGTTTGCCTTTGACTCTGCGATCAAAACAAACGTTCCGCCCGGTTCTACACCGGAAAGATGCTCCAAGCCGGATTTTCTTTCTAAAAAATCACTTAAAAGTTCTGTAGAAATTTCTTCTTTTCTGGGATCTTCTTTTACAATCGTAACGTCGTCTGATGTTCCGGAAGGAGTTTCAAATTTAGCTTTATTCAATAATTTAAGATCACTGTCTAATTTCGATAAATTAAGGAGCGCATTTTTAGGATCACCAGTTTCTTTGCTGATCTCATTGGAAATGGATAATAATTTATTTCTGAGTTCTTCAATAGAAATTTTTCTGGGCTCTTCAGATGTATCATCCGTTTTTTTACCATTATTTAAAAGTAAAACGCTAACGTCAAAAGCCAGTCCGTACTTTACTTTAAGATCATTAATATTCTGTACCGCTGTTTCGTATGGCAGTTCAAGATGTCCTTCAATTCTGTAGAAATCATTGTTGTCGATATTATAATTCAGGGGATTCTGAATATAATCTTCTGATGATAAGTTCGCAGTATGATAACTTAAATTATAGGTTTCTCTGTCTGTCTTTGTTTTTTCAAAATTCCATTTATCCAGTAAAGTCTTATCTACGTTATAATAATATGGAATTGCTTTTTCTCCTAATCTTACATAAAGATTGGATGGTGTAATTTTAACGGGTCCTACATACGATTGAAATCCGTTGATTTTCTGCACAAAACGATTGGCAAGCAATATCAGCCTTTCATAATTTTCATCATCCTGAGTTGTGATGGGTGAATGATAAAATCCGTGACGGAAAGCCGCATATTCTCCCAGTTCCAAAGAACCTCCGGCATATCCCAACATCAAATGTTTAGGGAATGACGCAATAGAAGGACAACATTCTGCATTCAGATGCAAGATAAGCCCTTTTATTTCGTTGTAGGTATCAATAAGATCTTTCAGGAGATCATATCTGTACTGAAAATCATCCAGTCTTGGGGAAGATGCAGACAACAGGGTATTCAGTTTATTGAAGAGCGATAAGCCACTGAAGTTCATGTCTATTTTAAAAGTATCTGCAATTGCCTCAAAACCTTCAGACAACTTGGTAACAGAATCCATAGCGCTGCGAAATCTTGCTTTTAGCTGACCGGCTGTTTCAACTTTAGGATCAAGGATCACTCTTTTAGCCTCAATATTTGGTAAGCGGTCAAAAAGTTCTTCGTAAGAATTATGAATTTTATACAGCGTATCTTTTGCATTTCCATTCGCCATAAGATCAGAAACAGACTGAAAATCTGCCAAAAGCACTTTAAGATCAGAAACCTGCTCTGCTCCGGTGTTATCACAATCGGCATCTTCACAAGGAGTCTCGTCATTAGAATAGCTTTCCAGATAAAGGATGATGATTTTTTCATTCAGTTTTTCCAGAGTTTTAATGTCTTTAAAGCTTCCTGTATCTAATCCTTTAACTTTCATTTGCTTCAGTTCGTCTTCGGTTGCCAGTTCCAATAAAGGAATCTGCTCTTCTCCGATTCGGAAATGATCATACCTCACTTTGTCTTTATACTCTCTGAAGTATCTGTAATTTTTGGTATCGAAATCTATCGTAACGTCTGAAGATTTCTCTTTTCCTGTACGAAGGGTTATTAAATCTCCGTCTGTGGTAACGCCTGCTCCCTGAGTTATCACAATGGTATCCAAAGCATTTTCAGCCTTTTGCGGAGCGATTTTTTCCATAACGTCCGGAATCAGACTAGAACTGGTAATTGTGGATTTAAATCCGCATACAATTCCTACACCGCTGAGAAGTGTTCTCGAGAGCCTGTCCTGATCTTCGAAATAGTCTATGAATTCATTTAACTGCCCGTCTGTAAGTACCTGATTTTCGTTAAACTTTCTATATTGGGTTGTTACATTATCTAATTTAGCATTCATTATTTTTCAATTTTATATGTTTGATTGTCCTAATATTATTTTTCCGTCCAGGCTGTCGTTATCTTCTATAGCACAGTCTAAGAGTCTTCCCGGTCTGTAAATATTATTTAAGTTGGTAAGAGCCGTCAGTAAATTCTGAATGCTGTTTCCTAAATTGTTAATATTATTTTTTGCTTTATCTGAAAGATATTTTTTAAATGCCTTTTCAAATGCAGACAAATCGTTCTGAGCAGTTTGTTTTTCACTTAAACGATCTCCAACCCAACAGATTTTAGCCAGAATATGAGCCGGAATTTCCTGTCGGATCACAGTTTCTGCATAACGTCTGAAGTCAGGATCCTGAAAACGGTAGGCAAAGCCGGGAAGAACCACACTTACACGGTAAGAATAAGGATCAAAAACATCATATTCGCAGTCTTCTTCGCAGGAAGACATTAAAGCATCTGCATAATCTACCGGATTTCCGGAAAGAATATCTCCATCGTCATTCGGAAATACTTCAAAAGATTTTCCTATAATCATGCTTCCGATCCCTTCAAGATCCTGAAATACTTTGAATGTATCTTCCACAGACATACATCCGATTCCTCCTATAAGCTTGTAATCTTTGAATGCCGGTTTCAGCAGCAAATGCTCTACAAGGAAAATTCCTTCTTCGGTAAAATCGTATTTGAAATACCTTACCAATTCTTCAATTCCCTTTTTTAATTCAGCTAAAGAAGTGTATGGATTGGTCTTTTTATGGGTAGCCGTTACATTTTGCGGCTGGCTGTCATCCATAATTTCAAGATAATAGTTCCCTCCGGAAGACATCCGGATCTGAATATTCCCAATCAAATCATAATGAGTCTGATTTTCCTTTAAAAGCTTTAATGCATTTTTAAGATCTTCTTCGTCTATCTGAATGGTCTGATAAATGGCTTCATGTAGATTTTTAGTTGCAGCATATTCGATATGGTATGTATTTACGGATGATAAAGTGATATTATTATTTCCATCCTTCACTTTCCAGGAATAGCTTACCTTTCCGTCGTCACTTACCGATTTAATAATTGAAACAGGTGTTTGAGAAAGATTTCTCTGCTGGTAATTTTTAATCCCCAGTAATCTGGCAATTCTTTTCTGTACCCCTGAAATATTATCTGTATTCCAGACATTCGCGCTATCATCCAATGTATAATTATAGCCCAATCCACGGTCTTTGCTCAGTGATTTGTACTCTTTCAGGAATGTTTCTTTATTGTTCAGTACAATTTCATCGGTAGATTTTCCGTACAGAGATTTCATCAGGAAAGTGTAGTCGCTGAATGTTTCTGCAAAACGGGCAATTAAATGATCCAGCACTTCATTTCGGCGTTCCACACTGTTATCAAGTTCTTCGTATAAAATATCTGTAAGCGTGTCCTCGTTTTCATCATAATCTGAAACCAATTCTTCAAAACCTTTGATATTTTTAAGAGCCTGAGTAAAGAACGTTCTCTTTAAACCTCCGCTGATACTTAAAACTTCTTTTACTTTTTCAAGGTGTTTGAAATAACTGGCAAGAATCTGATCGAAAAACAAAAGATATCCTTTCATCTGTTTTGCCAAAGCTTCTCTTTCCGGGGTTGGATTTCCAATGATTCCGGAAATTCCTACTCCGTACGTATCCGGAAATTCATTTAAAATAGTTGCGTAATTCCCGATATCGTAAGAAGTTCCCTGCGGAAGAGTCAACTCTTTATTTTGTCTGGCATCTTCTCTCAATACTTCCTCCTCTTTTCTTAATGTTTCGAGATATTCATCAACTTTTTTAGTGTTGATATTCAACGGAAGCGCACCTTTGGTGTAACTGAATGAACTCAGATCGCAAAGCTCCGGTTTTTTACCTTTTTCAATACAGATCATCCAGTCATCGGTCTGTTTCACCGCACTGTCGCAGCCGGCAATAGAAATTTCGTGAATTTCCTTCACTCCGTCGATTTTCATGATCTCGCTGATGATATCAGAAAGCCGGACTTCTCTTCTTAACTGACTTGCTTTCAATTCTTCCGTATCAATAAAACCATTATCGAGAATCGGCCCGTCAAAAATCTCATCTGTGGTAAGACCTTTTTCCAACATCTGCTTTAATGAATAGAAATGAACTTCCGGAGCCAGATAATTGTTGATCGCTCTGAGTACTTTTGCATGAACCAGTTCTTCATCTACTTTGTTTACAAGTCCGATGCGGGCGCATACCGCCACTTTCTGGGTTTCGATTTCTTTGATGTCCACAAGATCCTCGCAAAGACCTCTGTTCTGGTGATAGCGCTCCAGTATTTTTACTCTTGTATTCGATTTGTCGCAATCTTCGTTCTCACTATCGTCTATATCATCGGCATAATCTACATAAAGGTCATACAATCCTTTTACGTTAAAATGTTGTGTCTTTTCTCCGATAGGTTCAAAATCCAACTGTCCTGTTTTGCAGTCCACATACAGCGTTTCGTTTCTCGAAACCAGCCAACAGTTGCTGATTGGTCTCGGATGACCGGATTCAAAGCTGATATCGATGAAGAGTTTTCTGTAATCAAGCTCGGTTAAAGGTCTGGAAGGTAAAACTTCCGTAGCTTTCAGGAACTGTTTATGAATATCTTTTTTTGCATCGTTTGAAGCAAGAATGTCTTCCATATTCATATTCATCCTCATCCCAAGATCTGTGATGGCGTAGCTTAAAACCTCCAGTGTGGTAATCCCCGGATCGTGAGAGTTATAATCTGTCCAAAGTTTTCCTCCTAATCCTTCTATATATTCAATACCTGTTCTGCGTAGAAAGTGAAAATCGGTCTGATCCTGCGTTTCTATATTTTTGGGTATACTAATGTGCTTATTTTCTGACATAATTATGTTTCTGCTTGTTTGTTATTAAAGGCATACCGGTTCTGCAATAGTAACTTTGTGCTGTTTGGCAGATACGAGTATGGATTTCGGATCTACTTCGATTAAAGACTGTGTCTGTAAAACATTATTTACCAATATACTGGTCTCCTCAACGTAGTCTACATAATGCAGTTGTTCCAGATAATTAATGAGCTGATTAACATTCAGTTTCACATTAAAATCAATATCTTTAGTGTCTGTAAAAGCCCAAGGCGATATATACTTTTTGATGTCTTCGTCTAACTGTTTTGTGTAAAATGTTTCATCATACTGATCGAAGAATTTCACCTTTGTTTCTACCTTCGCTTCTTTATAATTCGGGTTGATTACCTGAGCGTTGATGTGCATGGTATTCAATTCATTGATATAATTCTGAATTCTGTTAAGCGTGGCTCTGCTTACTCTTGGCTGATAAATATCAAAAGCGTTTTTATTTTTAATATTCGGAACAACCATCAGTGTAACGTATCCTGGAGCGAGATAAGACTTTTCTGAAGTATGATTCAGGCATTTTACCTTGAAAACTTCCGGAAACTCCTGCAAAACGAGATGTTCGTAATCCCATTGTGTAATGGCTCTGTTTTTATGTCTCAGTCTTTCGCTTACTCTTCTGTAGAATTCTGTATCTGTTTCTTTGTATTTTCCATCGAATGAGTTATACGGCTGGCTCACCGATTTTACCTGCGGAACTCTGGTAATAAGTCTGGAAATCGTATTGGCTTCCAAACCGTTATTTAAGTGAGACAGATCGTTGTTCTGATTCTGGAATGTTGCCAGAACTGCCTGTGTATATATTCCCTGAAATTTACAAACCGCATCGTAACTTCTTCCTGATCTTGCTCTTACCCAGATTAACTGATCTGTAAATCTTGTGTGATTCAAATTAATATCTTTTGGAATTTTGAATTTTACAATTCCGGATTCCAGGAATTTTTTAGAATCATTCTGCAGCATAGAGTTTGAAAGATCAATCCATGTATTTCCGGAAAGGATGCTCCATTCGATATACTCTTTTTCTTCAAAAGTCT
This sequence comes from Chryseobacterium sp. MMO-72, assembly GCF_037146035.1. NCBI lineage: Bacteria > Pseudomonadati > Bacteroidota > Flavobacteriia > Flavobacteriales > Weeksellaceae > Chryseobacterium > Chryseobacterium sp. MMO-72. The sequence goes on along the minus strand of NZ_JBBCWG010000010.1, from coordinate 153,663 downwards.
CGGCTAAAGGATTTTCGCTTCCTTCCAGCATCTGGATGAGAAGGGAAACCGTCATTTGTGGAACTGCTTTCAGACCGATGTATAATTCGCCTCCTTTCTGATGTACCGGAACAATGGTTTTCGTATCGATTTCCTTTTCATACTGCCCGAAAGCATCTTCATGATACATCTGTACTTCTTCACTTTTCAGAAGTTCTCCTTCAGAATCTTTTCTTAAAGAATGGTATGCAGTTTCTGTTGCGCTGTAGCTCAGTTCGATATCTTCGGCAAAAGGAATATAAGGTTCGTTCGGAACTACTTTTGCTTTTTGAGGATCTGATAAAACAAGCGTATATAATTTAGGATACAAGTCCTGTAATAAAGATTTCTTCAGTTTTACCCTGATCGCTTCGCCTGTACCTGCTTCATCACTGGTGCTTTTTACAGAAAACTGTGTCTGGTAAACATTTCCATTCTTTTTAAATAAAGCAATATCACTTTCCTGATTGTGCCAGATTTCTTTGTCTAACACCGCTGTATCGATCTTAAAATAATCGTCTCCTGTTACAACTGACGAATTTTTCAAATTATTAAAATCCTGCTGACTGATATTTGTATCCGGTTCCATGATATACCCGCTGTATAAATCCTTTATGGAAGCCGGCGTGTTTTTCCAATTGATGGTAATGTCTGCGGTATTCCACTTTTTAGAGAACATTTCAGGACATTTTATGTAAAAATTGGAACCTTTGATCGGCTGCGCAGTAAATGGATAATAGGATTTTTCGGAATTCAGTTCTCCATTGTCATTTTCAATCTGAAGAGATTTTATTCCTTTTACATCTACAGAAACTTCAATATTGTTGACCAATGCTTCTGAAAAAGCTTCATAGACTTCATAATATTTCTTCCCTTCAATCATGAATCTGAGAACAGGAAAGCTGGTCTGGAAAGTTTCCTTCAGAACATCTTTATTGTATTTTACGATGGCAGGAAAATCTTTCGGTAATGTTAAAGAAAAGGTTAAACGGTGTTTTTTATCACTTTTGGTTCCTGTTTCTCCATTTTCAGTACATTGTAATGCAATGTCGGATAGCCATTCTTTTTCCCCGCTGCAAAGTACTTTGATGTTGTTCTGAAAGTCTTCTTTTACAAGGTCTTTTAATTTTTGAACAGAATTTGCGTTGAAATCTATTTTCAGGGTAATTGTTCTGTCTCCTTCTTTTAAATCGAATAAAGATGATGCTACAGAAAATCCCAGTTTCGCTTTTGGAAGTTCTTTATAGATCGATTTTTCCGAAGCTGTTTCTTCAGCATTGTATCCGAACGGCCACCAATAGTTTCCGCCTTCCGGCAGTTTCTCGCCCAAACCATCGGCAGAATTGGTAACCGGAGCCATTTTAAGCTCTTGTTTTCCGCCGTCATTAAGAAGACTTTTAATTTCAACTACTTTTGCCTGATTGGCAATCAGTTCATTATTGGTTTTGTAGATCCGTTTTTTTCCTTCCGCATCTTTATCTCCGTCCAGAAGTGTTCCTTCCGGAATTCTTTCCTGAATTGCTTTTTTAGCCAATTCAAAAATCACATAGACTTTGTCTTCTTTAGCATCATTTTTCTGAATCTGAAGGATCTCGTTATAGTAGAAATCCAGATGTCTTTTCGTTAAATTATTGAAAGCTTTTTTGGAAAAATCCAGCAATTTCAGAAAGCAGACGAACAAAGTAAGGTGAGGCGTCAGATTGCTGTCCTGTTCAAACTGGGAAATAAGATCTGTAACCTGTTTTTTCATACTCTTGTACTCTACGCTTTCTCTGCGCGGAATAGCATTGGTATCATCACCAAAGAAAAAGTTCCCCCACTTCTTATCTGGTATTGCTGTATCAGCATCTTTTTCAAAAAAATTTACATGACTGGCAAAATTGTTTGCAAATAGCAGCCAATCGAACAGATCGAAGTCGTGCAATTCGAGATTGCCGGGATCCAGATCCGCTAAAAAGCGCTGCATTTGTGATTTTCCTTCACGATAATGTGAAAATGTATCTGTTTTTTTCATTTGTTTATATTTATATTCTATGGTCAGATGCAATACTTAATGTAATGTTTCGGTAGTATTCAAAATGGTTACAGACATCCCGTAATTATTTATATTTCAGTAGCTTCACCTTTATAGAAAGGGAAAACCATATTGCTTCTGGTATTCGTATTCCTTACTTCGTAATCAATTTTTATCAACACTTCGCCTTCCAGTTCTTCCTGAGTATCGATGTCGATATTTAAAATGTTTATTCTGGGCTCGTGGTATAAAATGGCACGCTCGATGATTCCTTTCATTTGGGTAATCAGCGTTAAGTCCAAAGGTTTGAAAAGCATTTCCTGCAGGTCGCATCCGTAATCGGGGAACATGACGCGTTCTCCCGGTCTTGTGGAGAGTAAAATGATCAGACTGTTGTTAATGTCTTCCACATCTGTAGTCATTACCAGCTTTCCTTCAGTCTCATTAAACTCAGGCGGGAAACTCCAGCCTATTCCTAAAAAATCTGTATTTATTTTCATACGTTCTTGTATTATATTTAATTGTAACATCTCGCATCTGTAACATAGAGTTTTAGTTTTCTAACCGTTTTGTTATTGATGTTTTTACATTTTTTAATCTTGCAGAATGTGTTTCATCCGCCTATTAAAACAGTTGCTTCACCCGCGCTTATTACGCCTCCGTGAGCAGTAGAATCTCCCATTCTTGCGGCTGGTTTTCCGCCGATCATTACGCTTGAAGATCCTGCTGCAATGGTATCCGGCGGACCTGTGCATATTGCTTTGTCTCCTACTCTTGCTGCGGGTTTACCTCCGATCAATACGGTGGGTTCTCCTGCCGGAATGATGGGTCCGCCAACGTGCGGGGTAGTTCCCGTTACCATCGGACAGGTATGCATATCTGTAATTCTTGCTGCCGGTTTCATGATTAATTGATTTTAACTTGAGATCCTTTTACGACGGTTACTGCGCCTGATTTAAGCTCAGAACCGGAACTTCCTTCTGCTTTGAACTGTGCGGATGCTTTGATACCGATATTGGTTCCTTCCATCTTAATATCACCTTTTGCTTTGATCTTAATGTCTTTCCCACTTTCCATACTGATCCCGTCTTTATTGAGGGTAAGAGTATTTTTATGCTCGTCTTCTATTTTAATGACATCTGCATCTTCGTCTACAGTTATTTTTTTGCCTTTTGGTGTTTCAAGGGTGTATGAAATTTTATCGTCATTAAAAATCATCTTCATTTTGCTGCGGGTAACAAATCCTTTTTCGTTGTTGTCATCGGAAGCTACAATAGGAGCCGGTTTTGCGCTGCTGTTAAGCATTCCCAGAACTACTGCATCATTGGGATCATCATTAATAAAACCAATGATTACCTCATCTCCGATTTCCGGTCTGAAGAATGATCCTCTGTTTTCTCCTGCATCAAGTGTGGCTACACGCGCCCAGATTCCCTCCTCTTCGTTATTGATGATCGGGATCTGCACCAGAATCCTGTCTTCTCCATCAGGATCGGATTCCAGTTGGGATACTTTCCCGATGTGCAGTCCGCTAATGGAAGGAATAATTCCTGAACCCGGCATTTCACTTACATCGTACGTTTCTGAGAACCATGTCGGAGAAAGCCCGAATTGTGCATCGACAAGCCAGTTTCCTTCCGCGATTTCGTGACGGACGCCTGTTACGTAAATTTTTCCGTTGAAACGGTTTCCTACGCCTTGCAGCATTAATGAAACTCCCGGTTTTACAGCCGGAATCCCCTGAAATTTTACCCTTCCTCTGGTTTTCGCCAATTGCTGGAAAGTTGCCTTTGCATCACTCCAGTCCTGAAGTTCGCTTTGGGTAAGATTTCCGCCATGTTTAAGCTGCAGATCGTCTATTCCAAATACTTTTGCCAGATCATCCGGTGAAAGGTTTCCGTTAAGTTTTACGGCAGGATCCTGAGCTTCTACTTCTGTAAGTTCCTGATCGGTATAGCTCCATGTTTTGGCTGAAATCTTTTTGAACTGATCTCTTGCGTCTATTTCTCCGTCAAATTCATGTACGGAAGATCCGTAAACTACTGTTTCCACTTCTTTTTTACTGAAATCGGGTTTTGCTATTTTAACGGTTCCGTCTTCTACAAAACAAAGTTTTCCGTTTGCCTGTGCTCTGGTGAGCATAAAATCCCAGTCGGAAGCTCTGTATTGAATCAATTCTTTGTGTGAATTTGAAGTAGCCTGAACATCGGCAGTCAATCCGTTGTTACTGATCAGTTCTCCGATAATATCGCTGTCTTTACTGTCGTAGAAATATTTACTTTTTCTGCCTAAAGTCATTTTCACCGCTTTATCTCTGCATTCTACGATGAGATAGGAAGAGCCGTTTCTTACTTTGATGTTGTGCTTTACAACAACTCCTTTAAAAATGCTTTCTTCGTCCGAATGATAACCTGCGGTAATTTCAATTTCTTTTCCGGGAATCAGAAGATCTTCATTGCTTAGTTTAAAATCCTGTTCCGGTACGCTTCCATCCAAAATAACAATGCGGGCATAAGGAATTCTGTTTACTTCTTTTTCTATAACAATACTTTTTACCCCATATTTTCCGGGCAATTCGGTACCTCCGGACATTACTTTAAAAGTGATCAGATCCGGATTTTTTGATGTTTTTATGTATCCGCTGTTGTTCATGTTATGCTATTTTTTCTATGGGTGGAAAGTAGAGTTCAGTTCCCGGTTTCAACTGTCTGAAATTGATGAGATTATTAACTTTAGCAACTTCCAGATAATATTTGGAGTCTCCGTAAATTCTTTCAGTCATTAAGGGTAAAGTGTCTCCTGCCTGTACGGTTCTTTTGTGGGTAAGGTCTGGAGAGCTTTTTTTTAATCTTGCTGCTTCAAGTTCCTGACTAACAGATCCTACAAAAGTTGCTTTTCCAATGGCTCTTAAAGGTGTTCCGTCATTATTGAATAATTTATAATCTATTGTAAACTCTGAAAGAACGCCTTTATATTCAAACTCTCCCCAGTTAATAGTAACATTGTAAGGTTTATGAATCTTGCCATCATAACTTCCTGTAGCTACATAAAAGTCAGCAATCTGGTCTAACACGGCTGTTTTTGCAAAGGAGCTTTTATTCTTTATTTTGTTTAGAAGAGTATTACCTGAATTTAATTCTGTAACACCAGTCCCATCAAATAAAAATTCTAATTGTAAACTCGGGGGAAGTGATTTACTATGTTTTGGATCACTTGTCGTCCCTCCTTGAGGAATCTCCTCATTGTATTCTATCTTATGATTTACAGAAAAACTTGTCGGATTAATCAGAATATAGAAAGGATTATCAGCACCATTTGGGAATTTTCCTATTTTTTTATCTGATGTATATGTAGAGTCACTATAAGCCGTTATTCTTAATTTCTTGATTTTTCCTCCCATTATCTTTCTTTTTTACGTTGTTCAATATTTGTTATTTGCTCTACACTTTCACTCACTGCCCGCATGATTTTTGATACGTCTACCGGCGCTTCAGTTGTCGTTGCGGCTGCTTTTTCGTCCACATTTATTTTAATGTGAAGCTCTTTTATTTCTATTGGCATTTCGTTTATTTTAATTAATTATTAATACGTAAAAAACTTAAAACCAATTATTTAACGTATTTATTTAAAAAAATCTAAGCACATAAAGCGTGTGTTCAGTCCTGTTATAGACCAATCCTTTATTTTTTTTATCTTAAAATTTTTGCTGAATGTTATCCGAAAACTAACACACGGTAAGTGCTTAGATTTGATTTAGAAATTACAAGCCTAAACTTGCTAACGATGAGGGTATTTTGAAATATCTGTATTTCAGCTCTATTGTTTCAATAGCAAGCCTGCTTTCTTCTGCGTTGAATTCTGAAACGTTCCATTTTACCGGATAGGCTCCCACTACATTCCAGACCATTAAAGGGGCTGTAGACTGAAGTCCTCCTGAAAGTGTAATGACAAGATCTCTGGGTTCAAACTCGAAGTTTTCCATTGCATTTCTGCACCAGCTTATTAATCCTGAACTTACGATCAGTCCACGCTTAAGAACTAAATTTTCATATTTCGGTCTCAGAGGAAGCTGATGAAGAAATCTGTTTTCGCCTCCTTCGGCATATTCTTCGACCTGAATTTCTGTAGATAAACCAGATATAGACTGAAATCTGGAGTCAATACCCTCTGTTGTCGAAATCCCGTTAACAATAAAAGAGAAACTGGTTGGAGGATATAAAAGAGCCATGATTAGTTATGTTCAATAGTTAAACCTTCGTGCGCAATCTCCAAAGTTTCAATTGCTACTTCATTACCTTCAGCTTTCAGATCGGTTGACTGTAATTTCAACGGGAAGGCATTTTTCACTTTCCATGTTACGGCAGGTGCGCCGTTCTCGTCTAAAAGAGAAATCGTAATGGATCTTCTTTCTACCGTGTTCATCTGAACCGTCTGCAACCATTCGAAATAATCGTTATCGCCTTTGAAAGTTCCTCTTTTTAAAGTGATGTTTCCGAATTTTGCCATTCCCGGCATTTTGATCTTGCTGAAATCCGGACTTGCGCCCTGTCTGTATTCAATGATATCGCGTTCGATGCTTAATCCCGAAACTTCCTGAAAACCGATATTTGTTCCGCCCCAGTCTACTTCAAAGGAAAACTTTACTAATGGATATGTATTCATAATTGTCTTGATTTAATTTTGTTATTTGTTTGTTTTAATTTTTAAGCTTCCTGCAGTTTGTGTGAGAAACGAAGTACAATAAATTCTGCCGGACGAACTGCTGCCATACCGATCTCCACGATCATTCTGCCTTCAAGAATATCCTGTGCAGACATGGTTTTGTTTAAGCCAACGCTTACATAATAAGCTTCTTCAGGCTTGCTTCCTGCCAATGCTCCGTCCTGCCACTGCTGGTTCAGGAAGTTTTCGATCATCGTCTGTACGCGAACCCATGTATTGGCTGTGTTCGGTTCAAATACGAAACGTTCTGTTGCTTTTTTTACGGATTCTTCTACCATGTTGAAGAATCTGCGTACTGAAATGTATCTCCATTCATTGCTGTTGCCGTCTAGCGTTCTTGCGCCCCAAACCAATGTGCCTTTTCCTGTAAAAGATCTGATAACGTTGATGGATTTTCCTGAAGTCGGATCTACGTTAAGAGTCATCTGATCTTCGTGAGAAACTTTTACTGTAGGAGCCACTACATAGCTAAGTCCAACATTAGCAGGTGCTTTGAATACTCCGGAAGTGCTGTCTACTTTAGCATACACACCCGCAACTGCTGAGGACGGAGTTAATACGACTCTTTGAGATTCCATAGCATTTTTCGCAAGATTGTATAAATCGGAGTCATTTGTTTTCCAATGTTCCAATGTATTGGTTCCGACAGTAATCTTCGGATCATAGCTGTATGTAAGAACTGTTTCCAATTTTGGATGGTAAGCAGCTCCATATTTTAAACGTTCTCCGCTTGATCCGGAAGTTACATTATCTCTAAAATCATCAACTGCATCATCGGTATCTCCAATAACATCCATAATAACGAATCTGTCCTTCATTGATTCTGCCTGATCTAAAGCTAAGCCGTATAGATTATAAGCATTCACTAAGCTTAAACCTTCAGCATCAGGGAAAACGATAAGTGTTGGTTCATCTTCTTTTTCCAAAGTGTCAAGACCATCTTTCAGATCATCAAAATCTACCGCAGCAGGAAAGCCTGATGCCGTATCTCCCGCAGATACGATATAACATGGTCCTCCTCCATTGGCAAAATACATTTGCATCGCATAGTACATTTTGAAGGGACTTGGTGATAAAGTCGCCGTAACCGTTCTTGGCGCATTTGCAGTCGCAGGAACTATATTAAGTGAAAAAGCTTCATTTTTTGCTTTTCCGAAAAGCGTTTCGTATTCCAACATGGAAGAGATCCTTGTCGGCTCATTTTTTGGTCCTTTCTCTGTATATCCGATGAAAGCAGGGATCGCTGTTTCTACTTGTGCTACGGAAGGCGGAAATTTTGCCAGTTCCTCCACGTAAACACCTGGTGTTTTGTAATTCATTTTGTTAAAAATTTAAAATTAATATTTAGTTATGTTCAATAGTTAAACCTTCGTGAGCAATTTCCAAAGTTTCAATTGCTACTTCGTTACCTTCAGCTTTCAGATCGGTTGACTGTAATTTCAATGGGAAGGCATTTTTCACTTTCCATGTTACGGCAGGTGCACCGTTTTCGTCTAAAAGAGAAATCGTGATCGATCTTCTTTCTACCGTGTTCATCTGAACCGTCTGCAACCATTCGAAATAATCGTTATCACCTTTGAAAGTTCCTCTTTTTAAAGTAATGTTTCCGAATTTTGCCATTCCCGGCATTTTGATCTTGCTGAAATCCGGACTTGCTCCCTGTCTGTATTCAATGATATCGCGCTCGATGCTTAATCCCGAAACTTCCTGAAAACCGATATTTGTTCCGCCCCAGTCTACTTCAAAGGAAAACTTTACTAATGGATATGTATTCATAATTGTCTTGATTTAATTTTGTTATTTGTTTGTTTAATTTTTAAGCTTCCTGCAGTTTGTGTGAGAAACGAAGAACAATAAATTCTGCCGGACGAACTGCCGCCATACCGATCTCCACGATCATTCTGCCTTCAAGGATATCCTGTGCAGACATGGTTTTGTTTAAGCCAACGCTTACATAATAAGCTTCTTCCGGCTTGCTTCCTGCCAATGCACCGTCCTGCCACTGCTGGTTTAGGAAGTTTTCGATCATAGTCTGTACGCGAACCCATGTATTGGCTGTATTCGGTTCAAATACGAATCGTTCTGTTGCTTTTTTCACGGATTCTTCTACCATGTTGAAGAATCTGCGTACTGAAATGTATCTCCATTCGTTGCTATTGCCGTCAAGCGTTCTTGCGCCCCAAACCAATGTGCCTTTTCCTGTAAAAGATCTGATAACGTTGATGGATTTTCCTGAAGTCGGATCTACGTTAAGTTCATCCTGACGTTTATTGGAAATTTTAATCACGGGAGAATCAACATAATTAAGTCCTGTATTTGCAGGAGCTTTGAATACTCCGGAAGTGCTGTCTACTTTAGCGTAAACACCTGCCATTGCTGAAGATGGAGCTAAGACTACTTTTTTGGATTCAATTGCCGCTTTAGCCTGATTGTACAGTTCAGAATTTTTTAATTTTAATTCTGCTAAAGTTGTTGCGCCGGAAGCACCCATCACAGAAACCTTATCTTCTTTAAAAGCGTACGTTAAAATTGTTTTAAGGTTCGGATAATAAGCTGCTCCGTATTTTAGTCCTGTAGAAGTTACTTTATTTCTGAAAGTGGCATCATCTCCTAAAACATCCATAATAACAAACCTGTCTTTCATAGATTCTGCCTGATCTAAGGCACTGTCATACAAAGAATAAACAGTTTTAATAGTTTGTCCATCATTCGCATTTTTAACAGACGTTACATTGGCATCAGCAGCAAGGCTAATATCAGATGCTGTTTCCGCATCAGAATTAGCATCAATTAATGCCTGAGCCGCAGCCGCAGCTGCTAATTGAGCTTTTACGACAGCCGCAGCAAGATCCACATCATTAGGTGCAGCGGCAGCAGCTTGTTGAGCCTGAGTAAGCGCCGTGTCAGCAACAGTTTTTGCCGCTGTAGCTGCATTAATAGCAAGTAAAGCAGCATCAGCACCTTCTTCGGCAGCATCAGCAAAGGCTTGAGCAGTTGCTACTTCATCATCCGTTGCTACCAAACCTTGAAGATCAGGAAAAACAATAAGTGTAGGCTCGTCTTCTTTTTTCAGTAAATCAAGAGCTGCTTCTAATTTAGCCGGACTTACTTTATTTTCTTTTATTACGCCGTTTTCTTTGTATTCAAATTTGTCTACCGAAACAATATAGCATGGTCCGCCTCCATTGGCAAAATACATTTGCATCGCGTAATACATTTTGAAATCGCTTACCTTTGGCTGAACTGCTGTTGCAGCACCATCTTTGAAAGCTACAGCAAAAGTTTCGGCATATGCTTTTCCAAAAAGTTCTTTAAATTCCAGCATGGACGAGATTCTGGTGGGTTTGTTTTGTGTCCCTCCTTCTGTATATCCGATAAAAGCGGGAATAGCTGTTTCAACTTGCGCTACGGAAGGCGGAAATTTTGCCTCTTCCTCCACATAGACTCCAGGGGTTTTGTAATTCATTTGTTAAAAATTTTAAGTTAATATTTATTATCACTCGAAGCTGAACTTCAATATTTTGTTGTGATTGATTTTGGTTTTTTTATAGTTTGTGAGAAAAATTTAATACAATAAACTCTGCAGGACGTACTAAGGCTACTTCAATTTTTACATCCATGATGTTTGTTCCTCCGGATTTTACCTCAACTTTGTAAGCTTCTTTAGGAGAGTTTCCCGCCAATGCTCCGTCTATCCATTGCTGATTAAGAAAATTCTCAATCATTGCTTTTGCCCTTAACCATGTATGAATGACATGAGGCTGATTGATAAATTTTTCATTAAGTGCTATGCTTATTGACTGTTTAAGCATGTTATAATAACGGCGTACATGGATATACTTCCACTCGTTATCTTTTTCATCTTCCTTTTTGTCTTTTCCATCAAGCGTTCTGGCTCCCCAAACCAAGGTTCCTTTTCCTGTGAAGTTTCTGATGGCATTGATTGATTTTCCTTCATCATCAATGTTAAGACCGGATTGCTCATCATCAGAAATTTTTTCTGTCGGAGCTGTTACATAATTTAGACTTACGTTTGCAGGAGCTTTCCAGACTCCTCTCGTATTGTCTATTCTTCCGTAAACTCCTGCTATTGCAGATGATGGCGGCAAAACTACTTTCAGAGATTTCAGTAATTCTTTTATCTGATTGTATAATGAAGAATTTGCTGTTTTCAGGGACTCTAATGTTACCCCATTGGCAATTCCAACGGGCTGATTCTGCGTATCGAGGTGAGAAACAGGAGTTATTTTTTCATCAAAATGATAATTTAAAACCGTTTTCAGATGAGGAAAATAAGCTGCTGCATAACTTGAGGAATTTACTGTATTTCTGAAACTCTCCACTGCAGTAAGATTTCCGATTTTTGTAGTGGAATTTCCGTAGTAGGTATCTAATAGGGCAAACATATTTTTGGATTCTCCTGCAGATTCGGCTTTAGCAATTGCTGTATTATATAAGGCATGAAAGTCATTTGGAGAATTTAATGATATGGCATCCGGAAAAATAAGAAGAAGAGGTTCTTTTATATTATTGATTAAATTTAACCCTGATTCCAAAAGATTTTTTTCCACCTGTGCTGCATTGTAAACTCCCACAGAAACGATATAGCAAGCACCGCCTCCATTAGCAAAATACATTTGTAACGAATAATACATTAAAAATTTTGCCTTTGGTTCTAAAACTTTTATTCCTGCATCTGTATCTTTTAATGTAATACTTTCCATTTTTGCGCTCCCGAATTTTTTCTCAAAATCCAAGAGAGAATTAATTTTAGCAGGCTTATAATCAGGTATACTTGTATTATTATCTTCGGAAGGCTTTCGTTCGGTATATCCTATGAATACAGGTACTGCAGTTTCTACTAATGCAATGGAGTTGGGAAGTTTTGGCAGTTCTTCAATAGAAACACCGGGTGTCGTCGGATTTGGCATGTTCATAAATTTTAAATTAAAGGGTTATTTGTTTTCTGATATTATTTAACCGTAATATCCTTAATATCAACATCGTTAATAAGCTGAACATCAGAAATATTTTTAGCTCCAATCTTAACCACACTTACTTTATACATTACGGAAGGAATGATCTTTCCGCCCAACAAACCCCAGATGTAACTTAGCTGCTCAAACGGTACGGCATGCATTTCTGTTCTGAAAGTAAAATTGCTTTCCCCAATACCGGTTGCAACATATTCCAATACATTTTTTGCACGAAGAACCTCAATAACTTTTGAAATGTTTATTAAAGCACTGTCATAATCCGTCATGTTGGCTGTAACCATTACGAAAAGATTTACATATGCCGAAGGACTTTCCATTTTTGTAACATTGGATGTATTTTTTACATATCTTGAGATATTTTTCATGGTAGATTCCTCCTGAACATTCAGTAAGGTAATCACCACTTTATTATCAAGTCCCGCAGCTCCGTCTTCATGCTTTGCGATGTCGTTAACAACAACATCTGCTAAACCGGCAGAATGCAATTCATTTTTTAAAACTGTTAATACTTCTTTTATCATAATTTTTGTTCTTTAGTATTATGGTGCAAACATACAATCCGCCCGACTTAAAAAACGAATATTTTGGGGGCTCCATCCTGTCTTTGCAGTAAATGCTTTTTTTGAATTTTCTTTTAACCTAAAAAATAAGTCAATATAAAATAATGATAATCAAATAATTAACACCCATAAAATTTAACAAAAATTTATCCTGATCTAAGGCTTGTGAAATAAACACTGCTAACTGAAGATGATTTTAAGGAATAAAAAATGATTATTTTAAGTATAATGTTGTAAGATTTCTCTTTTGATTTTTTTATCCGCTCAATATTTTTCAAGTATCAATATCTGAAAAGATCTGATTCCGAAATCTGATCAGATTTCATCCTTCTCCGAATTAAAAAATTTATCGTTTTTATTATCAGAACATAAGTTTATGATCTACTGCAAAGACAGAACAGCGAGGTCTTATTATTCGTTTTACGGTTTTTCTTCTTCTAATTTTGACCCCATAATTTAAACTTTAATCACAATGAATATTAAAACTCTTTTTGGCAAGCGCAATGAAATCATTGGCGGCCATTTTAATGAATTAAGATCAAAACTAGGCATGGCAAATCAGGACGAAGAAGTTGTTTTTTCTGTAAGAGAAGAAATCTGTAATGCCTGTCCTTTAAAAAACGGAAACAACTGCAATACCCAAAAATGGATTCATCCTCAGACTCTTGAAGTTTCAGAAGCTCCGAAAGACGGCTTTATAAGAGGTTGCGGATGCAGACTGAGTGCAAAACAGAGGTCCAAATACAGCCTTTGTCCTGCAGGTTTCTGGGGTGGAGAATTTGACAAGAAATAGGCATTTTACGGTAATTCCACCATTGTATAACCCAAATTTATTTAATGTGAAACAAGATCATATCATTCAGAAAGTTTTTATTGAAATTACGGTAAATAATAAAGAAAAAGGATTGAGTATAAAAGACGACATCAACAGTTTTCTGTCGATGGATGTGTTTCCGAAAATAGAAAAATACCTCAGTACTTTTGAACATAGATTAGAAGACCATATTTTGCAGATCCCTAAACTGGAATTGAATCTGGATGTAAAAAGCAGCACATTAAATTCTGATCTGAAAGATAGAATTGCAAAAGTTTTCGAAGAAGAATTATCTGAAATTACAAACCCTGTTTTAAATTCAGATGAGTTTACGGCAAATCATTCTGAAGCGTATCTGGTAACCAATCAGGAAAAAATTCTTCAGAGCTTTATTTATTTTTTGGAAAGAGGAAGTATGCCATGGTGGAATTCTGATAAAAAAAGTCTTTCTCTGCTTGAGCCAAAAGTATTTAATGCTATTATTCAGGCTGAAAATTTTCAAAGCTGTATTCTTCCTGTTTTTTCTAAAAGAAATGTGCAGGAAAGAATCATTCATCAGCTTTCTGACGGACAAATTGCCCAATTATGCAATGTTATTTTAAAAGATAAAGCATTAAAAATCAATTTAGAATCTGAGATTACACAGTTGATCTCAAAGCTGGATAAGATGAACAGAATCATTGTATGGAGATTGATTTTAAATATTTTGTCGAGGCATCTGAAATCTCCTAGCATCCATATTGAGGATTATTTTTTAGAAGAAATATTGAAATCCGAAATTTTATTAAAAGTTTCATCTTCTGCAAAAGATAATCTTCAGAATGTAAAAACAGTATTAAAGATATTACCGGTGGTCAAAGAAGCTGAATTGATTGAAAAAATTGAAGATACATTCATCAAAAACGATCAAAATACAAAAAAGACAACGAAAAAAAATCAGCAAAATTTTACGGAAACCAACGATGAGGTAATGCAAAATAGCAAAAATTCTGAAGAAAAAGATGATGAAATTGTTTCTGATGAAGGACAATATGTTCAAAATGCCGGGCTGATTCTGATTCATCCGTTTATGAAAACTTTTTTTGAGCATTGTGATCTTCTGGACAAGAAAACTAATCAGCTTTCAGATCCGGAATTGGGTGCGCATCTGCTTCATTATATTGCTACCGGAAAAATAAATGCTCCTGAATATGACATGATATTTGAGAAATTTTTGTGCAATATTCCTCTTCATCAATCGATCAACCGACATATTAAGCTTTCGCGTAAACACAAAACTCAAGTCAAAAATCTGATAGAAAGTGTTCAGCATAACTGGAGCGCTATGAAAACATCATCTTCAGAATTACTTCAGAATGAATTTTTTCAACGTCCCGGAAAACTGGTTGTCATCGACCACGACTGCACTCTTACCGTAGAACGAAAAACGCAGGATATTTTGCTGGAAAGACTTTCGTGGGGAATCGGTCTTGTGAAGCTTCCGTGGAAGAATCAGTTTATGTTTGTGAACTGGTAAGGTTTATTTTATATACATTTTTTAATTCAATATTATGCATTAAAATTTTTACCCGAATAAAAACGAACTTCCAATTAGATTATCCAATTTTTTAATTAATATTTAGTTACTTTATAATATTTCTACAACTCAAGTTAACAAATACGTACAAGACAACATAGTCCTGAAAAATTGCTTTTGTTAAAAGTATATCATTTCGGATATAAAAAAGAAAAGATTATGTGATAAATGGAAAAGAAAATCAGAGTTTTAAAAGTATTAGAAACAATACACATGGCAAAATCCAAAATAGAGTATAAAAGATTAGATATTTTAATTAATTCAAATCTTTTTAATACTGAAAATAATGCACCTCTTTGGGGTTATGAGTTATTAAATTTATTAAAAGAAATGAAAGAACAACAACTCATTATTTCTGATGAAAGCAATTGGTTTTACTCTATTACCCCACAAGGCTTAAATTACTTAAAAAAATATACTTTGGAATAAAAATGATAAAATCTATAAAACTGTTTTTAATTTTTAAAAGCAGTTTTATTTTTGAAAAATCATAAATTTAGAGATATTGAGTAATCGTAAATATATTGATACGTCTTGCAACAACTTGTTTAGAAGAATACAACTATACTATCTTTTATGAAAATTTAAAAAGCGCCTTATATAAGCTAATATAGTGTAGAACCAAGAAATGGAAATCCCGAAACACCAGAAAGTTTTACTGAAAAATATACATATGATCCTAAAACTGGAGAGATTATTTCTAGATAAAGCTAAAAATACTAATTATAAGAAGTATTTGGAAAATAAAAAAATAAACAAAAGTAGTATCCCATTTACATAGATAACGAGATACTACTTTTATTACTATTATTTACCGATACAAAACTTCGAAAAAATATTCCCCAAAACCTCATCATTTGTGACCTCGCCCGAAATTTCTCCGAGATGTTCCAGAGCGTTTCTCAGTTCGTAGGCTAAAAGCTCGGTGGAAATTTGGAAAGTAATTGCTTCTTTTACTTTTTGTACGGCTTCCAAAGATTTCTGTAAAGCTTCAAAATGACGCTGATTGGTAATCACAACATTGTTTTCAGAAGCTTTTAACTGCTCTACGTAAGAAGACAATTCATTTTTAAGATCCTGAATATTCTGATTTTCAACAGCAGAAATTTTAATAAAATCAAATTCCTGAGATATTGCATTTCTGAAAATATCTTCAACTTTTTCATATGTTACAGGAGAAACCTCATCAATTTTTGTTGCACAAATAATCAGTTTCAGCTCATCTCTTTGCAGAGACTGGATCATTTCAATGTCTTCGGAAAAATCTTCTGTTGCAGCATCGGCTAAATAAACCAGTATATTGGCATTTTCTACTTTTTCTTTGGCTTTTTTCACACCAATTGCTTCAATTTCATCCATTGTTTCACGCAATCCTGCCGTATCAATCAGGCGGAAAGCATGACCTTTTATATGAAGAACCTCTTCTATCGTGTCTCTCGTTGTTCCTGCTATATTGCTTACAATCGCTCTTTCTTCCTTTAGTAAAGCATTGAGAAGAGTCGATTTTCCGGCATTCGGTTTTCCGATGATGGCAACTGCAGTTCCGTTTTTGATGGCATTTCCGTATTGGAAGCTTTCAATAAGGGAATTTAACTTTATTTCGATTTTATTTAAAAGCTCAACCAAAGCCAATCGGTCCGCAAATTCTACATCTTCCTCTGCAAAATCGAGTTCCAGTTCAATTAAAGATACAAAATTTAGCAAATCGGTTCTCAGGAAAGAAATTTCGTTGGTAATTCCTCCTTTCAACTGATTAATTGCCACTTTTCTCGAAGCCTCATTTTCAGACGCAATAACATCAGCAATCGCTTCAGCCTGAGAAAGATCAATTCTTCCGTTAATGAAAGCTCGAAGCGTAAATTCGCCGGCTTTTGCCATCCTTGCCCCATTTTTAATTAGGGTTTCAAGAATACGTTTTCCAATGTGCGGCGACCCGTGAAAAGCAATTTCCACAGAATTTTCCGTCGTAAAACTTTTCGGAGCCAGAAAAATAGAAAGCATCACTTCATCAATCGCCTCTTCTCCATCCATAAAATATCCGTAATGAATGGTGTGAGACTTCTGTTTTGCCAAATTTTTCCCCGGAAAAGACTTTTGCACAACAGCTAAAGCTTCATCCCCCGAAACTCTTATAATTCCTAAAGCACCTACTCCATTGGCAGTTGCCAACGCACAAATGGTATCGTTATTCATACTGCAAATTTACGGTTTTTAACCGCAAACAAAAATATCCTTTATCTATTGCAATAATTTTACGAGTTCAAAATATTTTCAGTAACATAAAAATCAATCTCAAGACTTTCAAGCATTTTTTTTGGAGCTGTTTCCGGCTATCCACTCATACTCCTCACGCCAAACAAGCCACAGCTTTTGCCATTGCTTCCAATATTTGTTGCGGGGTAACCGTTTCTATCCGGGCTAAGAATGTCGGAAATTAATTATTGGTTTTCTAAATTCATCTTTAAAGCAAAGTTTATCTTTTCCAATTTATAACCACCCCGTCAAAAATTTCTTCGAAATTTTCGCCACCCCTCCAAAGGAGGGGAATTTCCATCAGGCAATACATATAAATAAAAAAATCACCTCAAGGACTGAGATGATTACCTGCTTTGAATTTACTATATGAAGATATGAATGATGTCTTTTTGTTGATACAAAGATAAATTAGGTTTCATTTTAATTTTTCAGGATAAACCCTAAAAACACCTCCGTAAAAATACGGTAATGCAAAAAAATCGCCCCGCAAATACTTACAGGACGATTTTTTTATCTGTTTATTTTCTTTTACAAAGGACTTACCAGTTCAAGGAACCAGTCTTTTACTTCTCCTTCTAAATATGGCGCAATTTTATCTTCACACGTTTTGTGATAAGCATTCAGCCAGTTGATCTCTTCCTCAGAAAGAATTTCTTTCACAATGGTATCTTTAAAGAACGGACAGAATGTTAAAGTCTCAAATTCGTAGAAAGTACCATGAATGGTGGTTTCAGATTCTTTTACGGCGATCAAGTTTTCATGACGGATGCCGTACTCACCTTCCAGATAATACCCAGGTTCGTTTGAGCAGACCATTCCTACCAATAATTCCTGCGGATTCATATCTTTTCTGATGTTTTGCGGCCCTTCGTGAACGTTCATAAAGCTTCCTACTCCATGTCCGGTTCCGTGGTTGTAATCTTTCCCTTCCATCCAAAGCGGAAGTCTTGCAATCGCATCCAACTGAACCCCTCTTGTTCCCTTCGGGAATTTCACCATCGATAAACGGATTAATCCCTGCAAAACCAATGTTGAATTTCTTTTAAACTCATCAGAAACCGTTCCTAAAGCTAAAGTTCTTGTAATATCTGTTGTTCCTTCCAAATACTGACCTCCGGAATCTACAAGAATACTTGCATCATTGGTAACTTCTTTGCTTCCTTCGCTTTTTGCAGAATAATGCATGATGGCTCCGTTGTCTTTATAACCAACGATGCTTCCAAAGCTTTCGCCTACGAAATTTTCACCTTCCGCACGGAAACCTCTCAGTTTTTCACCGATAGAATATTCGTTCATGGCTTCTTTTCCGGCGTTGTGAGTCAGCCAGTAAAGGAATTTCACCATTGCAACGCCATCTCTTACCATTACTTTTCTGAATCCTTCCAGCTCTGTTTCGTTTTTCTGGGCTTTCATCAGATTTCCGGGAACCGGAGCTTTAATGAATTCGTTTTCAGATTTCAAAGCTTCAAAAATCGACTGGTTGCTGTTTGGTGAAACGAGAACTTTTTCGTTTTTAAATTCTTTCAGGCAGTTGTAGAATTCTTCATAAGGCATCATTTTCACCCATGCTTCATCCAGTTGTTTTCTGGCTTCTACTTCAAGTTTATCCAGATCTGTAAACAATTTCGCATCGTTTTTAGTGATGATGATATAGCCTAAAAATACAGGATTGCTTTCTACATCACTTCCTCTTAAATTCAGCGTCCATGCTACATCATCCAAGCTTGAAATGATATGTACCGTTGCCTCAATACCTTCCATTTTCTGGCGTATTGCCGCGATTTTGTCTACTACGGACTTCCCCGCTCTTTCTACTGGATGTACATATATTGGATTTTTCGAAGGTGTTCCTCTGTCTTTCCAAATTTCTTTCAGTAAAGGAAGGTCTTCAAGGGTAATATTTTTTGCGTTTAATTTCTGTGTTAAAAGTTCCCAGTTGGCGTGAGAAGTTGCCAAAGCATTTACCACTACTTTCCCGTTTGCAGGAATTTCAGAAATGATCCAGTCGATATAATGAGGTGTTCCTTCCATTCCGTCTTTGAAAAGATCGATTCCTGAACCAGCCAGTTCGATCGGAGCCTGTGTAAAATATCTTCCGTCTGTCCAGAGTCCCGCTTTATCTTTTGTAACTACCACAAAACCTGCAGAACCCAAAAATCCCGATAGCCATGCTCTCTCCTGCCATTCTTCCGGAAGATATTCGCTCATGTGAGGATCTGCGGAATATACTATAAATGCATCAACATTATTTTTCTGCATTTCTTCACGAAGCGCAGCTACTTTTTCCTTTGAAGTCATTTTATCTTAATTTTTTAAAGAGGTGAAGTTACGATTTTTTTGAGTTTTGAAGATGAAATTATTGTTGTTTTTAAACTGTTTCTGCATGATTCAACTTTTTTCTGTTCCTGTTATTCTTGATTTTCTGAAATGGCAAATGTTTGTGGAACGGTAAAAATCCTAGCCCGGATTGCAGCATTTGTCTGAGCTCGTTTCTTGATTTTTGGATTTGCGGCGGCGGAGCCGCCGCAAATCCCAAAATCAAGAAACAGCGAGTGCGGAAAGCCGGAAAAAGCTCCTGAAAACAATCCTTTAATGATGATAAAAAATCAGAAATTTCAAATTACGGATAAGAAAACGATAATATTTAGATACCACAAAAATCAATTGTTGTTAAAATTTAACATTTTGGAAAGGTTATTGCTTACTTACAAAATATGGAAAGTCAGAATTACAAAAATCACAGGAAATTTTATCCGCCACATCATTTCATTTATCTTCCATTGCTTTTGGGACTGGAAATATTTGGCATTTATAAAATCTTTAATGATGAAACCAACCAACTGATCTGGATTTTATTTTCTGCTATTATTTTTCTTCTTTTCTATCTTGCGATTATGCTGAGACAGCATTATGCCTTGGTTTTACAGAACCGATTGGTTAGATTAGAATTTAAACAGAGGTATTACGAACTTTTCCAGCAGAGATCTGATGAGGTTGAAAACAGACTGAAATTTGACCAGATCGCTGCATTGAGATTTTCTTACGATGATGAGTTTAAAGAACTTCTTTACAAAGCACTGAATGATAATATTTCGGGCGATGAGATCAAGAGATCAATAAAAAGATGGCGACCGGATCATCACAGAGTATAAAATAACAAACACCAAATAATAAATTAATCATGAAAAAATGGAGCTTATACAGCATGACCGCATTGTGTCTGCTGACTTTAACAAGCTGCGAAGCAGTAGAAACGATCTTTAAAGCAGGAATGTGGTGGGGAATTATCGTAGTAGTCGCCGTAATAGCTATTATCTTATGGCTGTTTTCAAGGGGTAGGAACTCTTAACCAAACCGTATGGAAAATTCAGACTTAGAACTCATTTCACATCTGAAGCCTTCGAAGATCGTAAAAATTATGAAAGATCCGGTAGCCTCTGCAAAGGCGGTACATCTTATATATACCACCGATGCAGAAACGGCCGGAATTACCAGGAAGAAGACCGGAAAAAAATATTCTTACTACAGAGACGGCGAAAAGATCAGAGATAAAGAAGAAATTACAAGAATTAACAATCTGGTTATTCCTCCTGCGTGGGAAAATGTCTGGATCTGTGCGCTGGACAACGGACATCTTCAGGCGACAGGTTTCGATGTTAAAAAGCGTAAACAATACCGTTACCATCCGCTTTGGAGTGCTTTGAGAAATCACACAAAGTTTTACAGAATGCTTCAGTTCGGGTATGCTTTACCGGATATTCGTCTTCAGGTGGAGAAAGATTTAGCCTTAAGAAATTTTGAAAAAAGAAAGATTCTTGCACTGATCGTAAGTTTAATGCAGAGAACCAACATAAGAATTGGCAATAATGCGTATGAAAAATTGTATGGTTCTTTCGGTTTAACGACTTTAAAGGAGAAACACGTTCAGGTTAAAGGACAGAAAATAACCTTTCATTTTAAAGGAAAAAAAGGCGTAATGCATGATATTGATCTGAAAAGCAGAAGGCTTTCCAGACTTGTACAGAAATGCAAAGACATTCCCGGAAGAGAGCTTTTTCAGTATATTGATGATGAAGGAAACCGCCATACTGTAGACTCCGGAATGGTAAACGACTATATTAAAGAAATCAGCGGTGAAGATTTTACGGCGAAAGATTTCAGAACGTGGTCGGGAACCGTAAATGCTCTGATTGCTTTTAAGGAAATCGGCTATGCAGAAACCCATACAGAATACAAGAAAAAAGTAAAAGAAGCCCTTGAAATAGTTGCTTCCCATCTTGGAAATACAAGTACGGTATGCAGAAAATATTATGTCCATCCTTTGGTTATTAATCTGTATGAAAACAACACCATCAAAAAGTATCTTGATGAGCTTGAACAAATAGAGGAAAATGATGGTAAAGCAGATCTCACACAGGAAGAAAAATTAGTTTTAAAAATTTTAGAAACTGAGAAAATGTAGGGAATCAATGGTGAATGGTGAATTGTCAATTCGTTATACTTGTCAATTTTTCAATTATATTTTAAAATTCACAATTCATTTGCGAAGCAAAATTGACTGTTAACTTTGAAAATCAATGGTGAATTGTGAATTGTCAATTCGTAATGCCTGTCAATTCTCAGCTATATTCAAAAATTCACAATTCACCTGCGAAGCAAAATTGACCATTCACACATTCTCTCCGACCCAAATAATTGTTGTAAATTTGTATCATTAGCAAATAAAAAATATACAACTAATATGTCTAAAGCAATTTCGCAAGTACCATTTGCAGTAAACGAGCCCGTAAATTCGTATGCACCGGGAACTCCGGAAGTAAAAAGTCTGATCGCCCAGTACAAAAAAATGTGGGCAGAAAAGATCGAAATTCCCATGATCATCAATGGTGAAGAAGTAAAAACAGGAGATAAAGTTCAGCTTCAGTCGCCTCAGGATCATGCGCACGATTTCGGATTTTATCACAGAGGAACGATGCAGCATGTAGATGATGCGATAAACGCTGCGCTGGCTGCGAAAAAAGAATGGAACGAACTGGGATGGGAACACCGTGCAGCTATTTTCTTAAAAGCGGCTGATCTTTTGGCAGGACCTTACAGAGACGTTATTAATGCAGCAACGATGATCGGACAGTCTAAAAATGTTCATCAGGCTGAAATTGATTCCGCTTGTGAATTCATCGATTTCTTAAGATTCAACGTAGAATTTATGACGGAAATGTATTCTGAACAGCCGGTTTCTGACGCAGGAATCTGGAACAGAGTGGAATACAGACCATTGGAAGGATTCTGTTTTGCGGTAACTCCTTTCAACTTTACTGCGATTTCAGGAAATTTACCGACCTGTATGGCAATGCTTGGAAACGTAGTAGTTTGGAAGCCTTCTGATAAGCAGGTTTATTCCGCAAAAGTAATCATGGACGTTCTTACGGAAGCAGGTCTTCCAAAAGGGGTTATCAACATGATCTTCACGGATGGAAAAGAAACGGCTGAGAAAGTTTTGGCGCACAGAGATTTTGCAGGACTTCACTTTACAGGTTCTACAAAAGTTTTCCAGGGAATGTGGAAAATGATCGGAGACAATATTCATAACTACAGAACATATCCAAGAATTGTTGGAGAAACCGGAGGGAAAGATTTCGTAATTGCGCATCCTTCTGCAAATGTGGAAGCAGTGGCAACTGCTTTGGTAAGAGGAGCTTTCGAATATCAGGGACAGAAATGTTCTGCGGCTTCAAGAGCGTATATTCCTCAGTCTCTTTGGGCAGATGTGAAAAAAGTAATGGAAACTCAGATCGCTTCTATCAAAATCGGTTCTCCTGAAGATCCGTCTAACTTTGTAAATGCGGTAATCGACAAAAATTCTTTCGAAAAATGTAAAGGATATATTGACAGAGCGAATGCTTCAGATGAAGCAAACGTTGTAATCGGCGGTAAAACAGACGATTCTAAAGGCTGGTTTGTACACCCTACTGTTATTGAAACTACAAATCCTCAGTACGAAAGTATGGTTGAGGAAATCTTCGGGCCAATCTTGTCTGTTTACGTTTATGAAGATGCAAAATGGAAAGAAACTTTACAGTTGGTAGATTCTTCTTCACCTTATTCTTTAACAGGATCAGTTTTTGCGCAGGACAGATATGCGGTAAATGAAGCATTCAAAGCATTGGAAAATGCATCCGGAAACTTCTACATCAATGACAAACCTACAGGAGCCGTTGTTGGTCAGCAGCCTTTCGGTGGCGGCAGAGCTTCAGGAACAAATGATAAAGCAGGTTCTAAAATGAACTTACTGAGATGGACTTCTGTAAGATCTATCAAAGAAACTTTTGTATCTCCTAAAGATTACAAATATCCATATTTAGGATAATCATTAATGAACAATACCTAATCGTTGTTCTTATATCAAACAGGCCTCGAAATTTCAATTTCGGGGCTTTTTATTTGTTTAAATCCTGTACCAAATAATTTATTAACAAAATTTAATTGATTTTATTGATACTTTAATATTCATATTACCTTATCGGAACAATTCTTGAACTGTAAATAGCCTATTCACACCAAAAATAAAATATTATGAAAAAGTTATTGTTAATGGCAACAATCGGAATTTTTGCAGTAAGCTGCGGTACGAAAGAATCTTCCATGTCGACCACCAACTCAGATTCTGTAAGAGCAGATAATACAAAAACTGCAGCACCTGCCACAACAGACACAATGTCTACCGCAAGAACAAATCCTGACAGCATGAAGATGAAAATGGATTCAGCTAACACTATTAAATAACAACAACATTTAAGGTATAGTCTAATAATCCTCGGAAAATATTCTGAGGATTATTTGTATCAGAATTTTAAAAGTTACTTTTTACTTTTTACTTTTTACTTTTTACTTTTTACTTTTTAAATCATTATATTTGATATACACTAAACATTAAAAATTTACTATGAAAAAATTATGGATTTCCGCCATTTTAGGATTGCTCTTTTTAGGCAGCTGTGCCGACAAGAAAGAAAACAGGGAAGAATTTAAAGAAGAACACAACAAAGATTCCTTAAGAAACAGAATGGGAGATTCTGCCGTTGCCAATTCAGAAAACATAACACCTTCAGACAGTACAAAAACTGCTTCAGATTCAACAAAAATGAAATAAAAAAACAAAACCGCGGAAATCTGCGGTTTTGTACTTAAAAAAACTTGACTGAAAAAAACCGGGCAATCACCCCGATTGTATTGTTAGGAAGATTATTCTCCCAGATAAATAAACGTATTCACCACCAGATAAGCAGAACGGTTGTCGATAGATTTTCCTCCGCCTCCTGTAGAAATGGTTGCTGTTCCTGCCACAGTATGCATATGCGCTCCTGCAGGTGCTGTATTGTTCAGCATTCCGATGCCGCCCCATGCTGTTGATCCTCCATCCGGCACATAACCTCCTGAACTATTATTAACGGTAGTTCCGCCCAACAAAAAACCGCCTTCTGTGGAAGAATGGGTATGAGATCCCGCACTTTGCGCAACGCCGTTTACAGGTCCTGAAAGAGTGATATTCGGTAGATTAGACTGCAGAATTCCGAAATGGTTTTCGCCTCCTGTTGTGCCTAGAACTTCTCCGTTGGCTCTGGATTTTAAAACCCGGTCTCTGGAATCCGGCAGATTATCCGTGAATCCTAAACTTGCCGCTGCTGTCTGGCTCGCAGGTGAAAGTACAGAAATACTTCTTCCGTCCAAAAGATACCATCCTGCGTGATCTGTCTTTTTTACCGAAGTTTTAATATCTCCGATGTTCTTGCTGTTTAATGTTTTTTCATCACCAAGCATGAGTTTTTGCCAGATTGTACCATCAAAATAATACAATCCCTGAGAATCTACCCTGTTGGTTTTTGAAGTGATTGAAGTTACCGGTGATGTTACATATACTATAGTTCCGGCGTGTGCGCTTGAATATCTGAAATCTCCTGCTCTCAGCTGATCTCCTGTTAATCTCGGCGGCAAAATACCCTCCGCAGTGGAGCCATCGCTGTTTTTCGCGACTACATCCAAACTCGTTATAGGATTCGCTGTATTGATCCCGATCTGCGAAAGCGCAAAATTAGATCCTACAGTAGCCATAACGACTGTAAAAATTGTTCTCATCCGTTTAATTCGTTCCTAGTTAATGTTTCATGGTTTGGTGCAAAATATCGGTTACATATTTTACAACATTGCTAGCGGCATTATTAGTTTTAGTGTTTAGGTGCAGCAGTACGGTTTTATTTTCCGAAAAAAATTCTGATAACTGCAGTAGTAACAGCTATCCCGTAAAACTGGCGCAAATATAATGCACCCAATAGTTTCTGAGAAAAGAAAGGTTATCTGTTTTCAGGAAAATGAAAAGAAACCCATTATCGTAACTGATCATTTTCACGAAAAACAGAAACATTATCCTCTTGATTTTCAATATATAATAATTTAATATATACGGAAGGCGAATGATCTGTCATCTGTTTAAAAACGGAAGCAAACTTGCTGTGAGAAGAAAATCCGCACTCTTCAGCGAGGATGCTGATCTTATATTGACGGTATTTTTCGTCATTAATAAGCTTATCAACGATATAATTTATCCGTAAACGATTGATGTATGTTTTAAAATCTGAATTTTTATGGCGGTTGATGAGGTGCGAAAGATACTTCGTATTGGTATTTAATTCTCCTGCAAGAAACGACAGAGACATATTTTTATTCGTGAAGGAAGTTCCCTTTTCAAAATCATCCAAAAGTTCCAGAAGTTTCGCTTCGGTTTCGGAAGTCATCGGAGATTCTGCTTTTTTCCTGTCTTTTTCATTCTCGCTGCGATGAATTTCTTCTACGGAAATATTGATAAAATCTTTGTAAGGATTCTCAGGAGGGAAATCTCCATCCGCAACAAAAGCCTGCCGATGGTTTCTGAGAATATTTCTGATTCTTGCAAGCTGTTTTTTCTGTTTCGATCTGAAATGAAGAAATAACCCAATTAAAGCAGAACATAAGACAATAATGACAACATTCTTGGCAACATTTATCGTTTCATGATGCTCATGTATGGTAACCGGAAAAATATTGACCAGTAGTAATAAAAACTGGTGGAAACTATTAGACATACTTC
The DNA here is from genome assembly GCF_037146035.1 of Chryseobacterium sp. MMO-72. NCBI lineage: Bacteria > Pseudomonadati > Bacteroidota > Flavobacteriia > Flavobacteriales > Weeksellaceae > Chryseobacterium > Chryseobacterium sp. MMO-72. The sequence goes on along the minus strand of NZ_JBBCWG010000010.1, from coordinate 127,585 downwards.
AACAAATTATTATCCTTGTTATAATAATTCATCATTTTCATGGGGTGTCTTTTTGTTTTTCACAAAACTAAGAATAATTTATTTTTTAATAAAATTTAATACTTCCAATTAATTCGATAGGTAAAACGAAAATATTTACTGTTTTTAATAAGATATCCGTTCCCGTTTCAACCTGAAATTAAAAAAATAATCAAAACAACGTTGTAACTATTTCTCTCCTGAAAAGACTTATTTATTAACATAATTATTACATTTGCAACCAATAAAAAGTATTTATGAAAAAACTATCGATAGTTTCTGCCTTATTCATCGGAGCGTTTGCTCTTGCGCAGGGAATAAAATTTGAGGAATCCAACTTTACAGCCGTTCTTGCTAAAGCAAAAAAAGAAAATAAACTTGTATTTATCGACGCATACACCACCTGGTGCGGACCTTGTAAACTGATGGCGAAAAATATTTTCCCGCAGAAAACCGTAGGAGATTATTACAATTCCCACTTCATTAATGCAAAAATTGATATGGAGAAAGGTGAAGGAATTGAAATTGCCAAAAAATACAACGTAAAAGCCTTCCCTACTTACCTTTTCGTAGACGGAAACGGAGAACTGGTACACAGAACTTTAGGATATGTAGAGGAAAACGACTTCATCCAGTTTGCAAAAGATGCAGGAGATCCAAGCAAAAGATTAACCGCACTGAGACAAAAATTCGAAGACGGCGAAAAAGATCCTGAGTTTCTGAAAAACCTTGCTTCTCTTACGATGTATAATGATGCTGAGTTTGCAGGAAGAGTAATGGAGCGTTATTTCAGTTCGAAAAAAGAACTGGACAGAGAAGATGTTCAGATGTTACTTTCCGTTGCACAGAATCCGGACAGCCCGATGTACAAAATTTTTCAGGCAAAAAAGGATGAAATCTCAAAGATTATTACTCCTGAAAAGTATGAAGCGATTGACAAAAATATCAAGATCAGCAGTATCTTTAAAAAGTCTTACAACGCACAGTCGAAAACGTGGGACGACAATTATTTCCTGACAGAAGCTCAGAAATTTTTGTCTAAAGATGAGGCTGAAAAAATCCTGAAAAAAGCACAGGCTTCAAGAGCTTTAAGAGATAAAGACTTTGCCAAATACGAAAAACTGACTCTTGAACTGAACCAGGATACTTCTGCCTTAAGCTCCGAAGAACTGAATTCTCTTGCATGGAATTTCTTTGAAAATGTAAGCAACAAAGCTTCTTTGGAAAAGGCATTAGTCTGGGCGCAGGAATCGGTAAAGAAAGACGAAAACTTCGCGAATACCGATACTTTAGCCAATCTTTACAACAAAACAGGCGACAAGAAAAACGCCAAACTGTGGGCTGAAAAATCCATCGAACTGGCAAAAAAGACAGGACAGGATTCTTCTGATACCGAAAAACTGCTGAAAAGCTTGAATGTACAGTAAATAATAAAAAAGGTTGTCTCTCAAAACAGACAACCTTTTTTTATGAACTTAAATGACAATTTAATCCAGATGATTATTATCTTTTCTGTGTCTTTTTTCCACCCATTTTTTTTGTTCTTTGGTTAAAGTTCTTCCTGTAGCCATAAAATTAGACTTTATTTTTATGCAGAAAGTGGCTGAGTTCTTTAAAGTGGAACCCCAGTATTTTTTGGAAGGTGATACCATCATTAATAATAATGTAGAGATAAGCAATAACTCTGCAATTGGTAACATTCCAACTGTAAATAATACTTTGAATGAAGATTTATTCAAAAGCGTGATGCAAAATCAGCAGCAGATCAGCCAACTTATGGAAATGCAGAATAAACTGATCGAAAAAATGCTGAAAGAAAAATAAGGAGAAGCATTCTCTACCCGAGAATATCAAAACCCAAACAAGTTCTTACTTTCTCGTTCCGAGAAAGTTCAGCCTGAAAGAGAAACACACCGTCTCGCTCCGAGAAAGTGTAAACCCAAACAGTCTGGCTCCGTCTCGGATTGAGAAAACGCAAAACCGAAAAGAACGATGAATCCGGACAGCCGAAACGGCTGAACTTTCAGAAGATTTTTCATTTCATCATGCTTCGCAAAATCCACAAAGGTTTTTCAATGATGGCAAATTACGGACAGTCATAAAGTTTTAACAGGTCTATCATAAAAAACAAAATCCGCAGACTGTTCTGCGGATTTCTTTCCTATTTTCTTTCAAATTAATTATTATAAACCAGCACCTGCATTTTTGTCAGCATTGCCTCTGTATCGCCATTATAACCTGCATATCCCGAAGGAACAAAATTCACATTCTGGTTTCCGGACCATGAAGAATATTGAACTTTAAAAATATATGTTCCGGCAGAAAGTGTTACTGATTTTAAAAATGTAGTTGGAGCAGGTAAATTAACCAAACTTCCTCCATCTCCCGATGATGTATAAGCCGAAGAAATTTTTGTACCATTCTGAAGCAAACTAAATACCCCTTGTGTAGCCTGCCCTGCCGCAGTAGAAACATTTACAGCATATCCTAAAATTGTAAATAAAAAAGTCTGCGTTACGCCTGCCGGAACGATTAAACTAATAGTAACTCCGGGTACATCTGCAGTATTCCCCTGATTAATTGTAAGAGCTATGGTTCCCTGCACATAATTGGCAGAAGAAACAGTTCCGGATACTGTATTCAAGGTTTTCCATACAGGAGCCGATCCTGTTCCGCCTGAAGTGAGAACTTGTCCGGAAGTTCCTGCATTTCCCGCCGTAGAGCCATCGCCCCCTACATTTAATTCATTGGTAACCTGTAAAGCACCATTAACATGCAGAAGCTTCTGCGGCGTTTGAGTTCCTATCCCTGCATTTCCTGCTCCGGTTACCGTTATTCTATTGGTATTATTGGTAAGAATATTTACAGGATTGGCAGAAATTGCATTCAAATTTATACCTGTGCTGGTTCCTGATGTCGTTATCTGAGCAGCAGAGCTGTTATCTATAAACATATTTAAAACTGCTGTACCGCCGGTTGCCTGAAATGCTCCTCTTGAAGATCCTGCTGCTGAAACAATACCCTGAGTCCCCGTAGTTCCTATTCCCACATTATTAGTTCCGTTCACAAAAGAAAGTGAGTTTCCTGCTGTTGTTACAATTCTGTTAGCGGATAGTGTCCCGTTAGAATTATAAATATTCAGAGGTGTACTTAATTTAGACCATACTGTACCATCATAATAATAAAATCCGGTATTATCAATATTGACGGCAGATGCCGTTTGTGTTCCTGTAGCAATACTATTGATATACACTAAAGTTGACGTAGGCACTCCCGTCATGCTCTGGGCTCTTTGCCTATCAATTCTTGGGATCAGTATTCCGTCAACATTAGTTGCGGTTCCTGTTGCATTTTTAGCTGCAATATCAAAAGTTGAGGAGGGATTTTCTATTCCGATACCTATTTGAGCAGAATGTAATAAAGGGATAAGCGTTATCCCTGTTAAAAATATTTTTTTCATTGGTGGGTAAGTTAGGTTATTAACTTCTACTAAGGTATGTATAATAAAATCAAAAAAACATTTTATTTTCAATTTTTTTATTAATTTTCGTTAAATAATAAAAAATCATTAAAAATAAAAGCTAATTTATTAATCATTTTTCAATAAATCCCCCTCAAAAAAAACATTTATGTAAATACAAGCTGTCTCTCGTAGTTATTAATATTCGAACAAAACACTTCCCCAGGTGAAGCCACTTCCAAAGGCTGAAAGAAGTACCAAATCTCCTCTTTTTATTTTCCCCTGCTCAATCGCTTCACTTAAAGCAATCGGGATGGAAGCTGCCGTTGTATTTCCGTATTTCTGTATGTTGTTGAAAACCTTTTCGTCCGGAAGTCCAAATTTCTGCTGAACAAACTGGGCAATCCTTAAATTCGCCTGATGTGGAATAAACATATCTACATCGTCAATTGTTTTTCCTGCTTTATCCAAAGCTTCCTGCATGGTTTCAGGAAATCTCGTTACTGCGTTCTTAAACACGAAATTTCCGTTCATGATCGGGTAAACTTCTTTGTTCGTTACATTTTCAGGTTCTTTTCTCATCCTGTCGCTCCATCCGTACTTAGAACCCGGAAACTGTGTGCACAGTTCATCTGCAAATTTCCCTTCGGAGTGCATGTTGAATGCTAAAATATCTCCTGCGTTTTCATCTTCTGTTGCCGACAGTACAATCGCTCCTGCCCCATCGCCGAAAATAACGGAAACGCCTCTTCCTTCATCCGAAAAATCAAGCCCGAAAGAATGCACTTCCGCACCGACCACCAGAATATTTTTATACGTTCCGGATTTAATGAAAGCATTTGCCACACTCGTTGCATATACAAAACCGGAACACTGGTTTCTTACATCCAAAGCGCCAATGGTATCGCAGCCAAGCATATCCTGCAGCAGAACACCGCATCCCGGGAAATAGTAATCCGGAGAAAGGGTTGCAAAAACAATATAATCTATATCTTTAGCCGTTAAACCCGCATTGGCAATCGCTTTTTCGGAAGCTTTAAAACCTAAATAAGCCGTCGTTTCCTGAGAATCGTTCCTGTTTTTACGGTGTCTTCTTTCTTTTATCCCCGTCCTTTCAGTGATCCATTCGTCATTGGTTGTCATTAATTTTGCTAGATCATCATTGGTAACAACGTTATCTGGAACATAAAATCCGATTCCTTTTATTGTACTTTTAATCATATAGTTTTTTAATTTTGACAAAGATAAACTTATTTAAGACATAGTATTTCAAAATATTATATTTTTACGGCATGCCAATTGACACGATTTACAGAGATTCCCAGTGCGAATGGGTGGATGTAGAGGCTCCCACAGCGGAAGACCTGAAATTTTTACACGAACGGTACGAAATCAATAATCTTCTTCTGGAAGATACCTTAGATCCCAATCACTTACCGAAATATGAAGAGGACGGAGAGGTAAAATTCTTCCTTCTGCGGGAAAGTACCGAGCTGGAACGCAAAAACCTCAACACGATCAGCGACATCAGTACCAAAATCGGGATTTTTATTCTGGGGAGAACGATCATCACAATTCACAGGATGAAAACGAAGAGCATAGCAGAAACCAAGAAACAGCTTTCTGCCATGAAAACCGAAACTACCTCCAAAAATATTGCGTTGAAAATCGCACTGCTCATCATGAAAAGTTTTGATGACGAATCGGTAAGTCTTCTGGAAACGATGGACAATATCGAAAACGAAATTTTCCTTAAAAATACCAATCATACGAACCAGATTAAAAGGTTATACAAGCTGAAAAGAAAATCGGGGCTGAATTCAAGAGTGCTTACGATTTCCACAGATGCCATCGATAAATTTAAATTACTGGGGCTTCAGGATTCTGAAGTGTATGATTTAAAAGACAAACACAAAGACGTTGTTGCGGATTTCGATCATCTTAACGCACAGATCACCAACCTTATCGGGATGTTTCTTGCTCTTTCTGACCAGAAAGCCAATCAGGTAATGAAAGTTCTGGCGATTTACTCGGTGTATTTTTTACCCATCACTTTTATTGCAGGAGTCTACGGAATGAATTTCGACAATATGCCGGAATTACATTACAAATATGGTTATCATGCTGTTTTAGGAGTCATGGCTCTGGTCGTGATCTGCACCTTTATCTACGCGCGAAGAAAACAATGGTAATTTTCCCGCTTTAATTATCGTGAAAATACTGTGACTGAATATTTTAAATATCACTAATTTTAAATCGAAAAAGAAGAATGTTTTTAAAATTTAAATACGCTAATTCTTTTCCCAAAAGTTTTTTAGCATTTAACATTAGATTTCTTCTTCCGTCGGAATGACAGTGAAAAGAGGAATATTGTATTTCCCGCGTTCGCGTGAGGGATACGGAAGGTCCGACTGAAAGGAGGAGTTTCAGCGCGGCGCTTCGCGCCGCGCTGAAACCGGAACGAAGTGAAGCCTGCAGAAGCCCGACCCGAAGTGATGATGCGGGGAAACCTTATAGGTTTTAAAAACCTATAAGGTTTGGATAGGGAAAACGAAGGGACACGCCCAAATAAAAAATAAAAACAACCAAAAAACAAAAGCCATGAAACCTGAAATGCTGCAAAAAATTCTTGAGGAAGATGTTCTCTCAAAAGAATCCAAAGAAAAACTTTCCGCGTTGCACGACCGTATTTCGGCGAAGGAATTTTCTGATCTACTGGATGCGGAAGGCAATCAGTATGTGGAATTTGTGCAGGAAGGAGGCGGAGTCTGGGGAAGCGCACTGGTGGGTTATCTGTACGGACTGGAAATTTTCGGGATCCGTTTTCTGAAAGTAGCGGGAACGAGTGCAGGAGCAATTAATACGATGCTGATCGCCGCGTGTAAAACCAAAGAAGAAGCCAAAAGTGAAGTGATTAAAGATATTCTCTTCAACTGGAATTTCTCCGACTTTATGGATGGAAAACCGTATGTAAAAACAACCATCCATTCCATGCTGAATAACAAAAACTTCCTGAAGATCAATTCCATTATCGCAGGAATCATTATGTTGATTCTCGTGATTGCACCTTTTGCCATTTCTTCGGAAACAACGCTGAGAGCCAAACTGCTTTTTCTGGTTCCCATCATTCCGATCATCATTGCTTATCTGTATCTGAGAAAGTTATATAATGATCTGAAAAAAGCCAATTCAGGATTAAATCCCGGAAATACTTTTCTGAATCAGATGAAAGATGTTCTGGATGCTTTCGACATTAAAACAGTGGCTGCCCTGAATGATAAATTTGTAAAAAAAGGCAAAGACCTCAACCTGAATTACCGTCATGGCAATGAAACACAGTACTACAATATTGCTTTAGAAAGCATTGAAGAAATTCATCATAACAATAAGGAACATATTGATGAAATCCGGTATAAAATATTCTACGACGGAGTTGTTAACAACGAATATTATAAAAAAGATCCTTTCTATTCCTTAAAATCAGAATACATCGTGATTACAACGGATATTAATGCCAAAATAAAAGTGGAACTTCCCACAATGGCGAATCTGTACTGGTCGGAAGAAGAGTTGAAAAAGATCAGTCCGGCTGAGTTTGTGAGAGCTTCAATGTCGGTTCCCTTCTTTTTTGAACCTTTTCAGAAACAGATTGATAAAAATGATGATTCAGTAAAATATGCCTGGAGATTCTGGATGAATACGAAACAGGAAGACATCAACCCTGCCGGAGTTTTTATTGATGGCGGAAGTATTTCGAATTTTCCAATTGATCTTTTCCATTCCACTGATATTTTTTATCCTAGAATGCCTTTATTTGGCGTACAGTTAACCAGCGATTCCGATATTCAGTCTGAAAAAGGAAAAACCAGCGCAGAAATCTTAAAATCTCCCCTTTCTTTTGCAGGCAATATTATTGATACCTTAAAAGGTTTTAACGACAAGACTTTTCTCACCAAACATACGTTCTACCATCTTTTCAGCATTCAGACCGTGAACTGCGGAACCAGCAACTGGCTGAATTTTTTTATGCAAAGAGAAGAAAAGGAAGAGCTCTTCAACCGTGGATTTTCTGCGGCTCTGGATTTCCTGAGTAATTTCGACTGGCAAAAATACAAATGTGAAAGAATGATGCTTTCCATGAAGGAGAAAAAGATCCTGAAGGAAGAGGATACGAAAACGGTGGGCTAGACAATTGCTTATTATTATTTCCTGCTTATTTAAAATTAACCCTAAAGGGTAATTGTCTTCCGTCTTTCAATATTATAAATTTACAGTAATAAAAACATAAAAAATTTATAATCATGGCACTATTAAATAGAGAAAAGATTAAAACCGTAGTTTTAGAAAGTCTTGAAACGATTGCAGCTCTGCCGGAAAATCCGGAAGAAGCAAATTTTTCCGCATGGAATAATTTTCATAAGCATGTTTTTCTGTCTACATTAAAAGGCAAAATAAATGCCCTTCCTTATTTTATGAATGACGGAACTACTACACACATGGCTTATTATGATATTGCCTTGAATCCGGATTCTACTGATAACTGGGCTACTGTAAAGGATTGTATCAACTGGATTAAAAAAAACCAGAGAGTCGTTTATCTTTAATAACTTCAGATACTTTATCATGAAATATCTATTCTTATTTATCACTTTACTTATGATTCCGTCAGGTTTATCTGCACAGACAGAGACTGTTGCAGTTCCCAAGGGAATCAGCCTTAGCTTTAATAAAGGAGAAGGAGAAAACGCAGTATATCTGGATATTCAGCTAGAAATGAAAGAGAGTGATGCAATAAATTTCGATTACTGGCTCAACAATCCATCAGAAATGCCCGTATTTTCTCTTCAGTATGCTGATCAGAAACTGGATTGCCCGCTGACCGTTAAACGGCAGCTATCGGGAAATGCAGTAGGATTTAAAATCACAGGGTTCACACCATCTACTTTTGACAGATTTTTAAACAAAGATCATGACAATCAGATTACGATAAGAGTTGACAAGGATGTGAGAATAAATCTCTTTGATGAAAGGGGAAATCCCTCAAGAATATGGATTATAAAAGCGGATATAATCAACACGCTAATTAATGAAGAACTGAAAATTACTGAAGATGAACGTACAGATTTTCTTACTTCTCTTAACAACTTTTACTATCATGAGAATAAAGTCGATTTTGGGGTAAATCCGGGAAGGGACTCAATTAAAACAAACTACATTCTGTCTCTCCGTTTTCAGAATGCTTATAACAGGAAAAGATTTCTGAGCTGTAATGAAAATACGAAGAGAATGCCTGTCTATTGGAATCTGGATGCAAGATTAAGTACAAATTTCAAAGATTCTTTAAACTATATAAAAATATACCCTGCTAACTTTCTGTTTGAGAATTTTTCCGGGAAACTTCCTTACCAGCTGAGTGTAAAACTGGGAAATGAGTCGGATCAGAGCTTCATCAATAAACGTGTTGCTGCAGATGCATCAGTAAATGTGATTGTTCCCAATCTCATAAATCTTACGACAGCAGAATCCAACCGGTTACGGCTGAAACCAGTGATAACAGCAGGAATTAAAGGATATTATGATTATTCCAATGATATCACTTCATTTGCATCCGGTATGGCACATATCGACGGATATTATTATATTCCTGTTTTTAACAATTATGCCATTATTGTAGAAGCAACCTCGTTTTATGATTTCAGCAAAGAAAGAAATCCTTCCGGAAAGATACAGGGAAATTATTCAATTACATTGGGAGCTGAAATACCAAAAACAGGATTCAAGGCAATGTTTAAATATACAGACGGAAAATCGGATATTAATTTCAGGCAAGGTTCTATTATTTCCATAGGTCTGCTGATGGACTTCTTTCAGGAAAAGAAAAATAAACCGAAATAGCAAAGAAGAATAAGCAGGCTCCCTTGAAATAAAAAATAACTTCTGTATTTATTATTCTGTCGCTTTTTAATACAAGAGGCTGTTTCCGAACTGAAACAGCTTCTTCTATAAAATGAGATAATTATCTCTCCTATCCATACTTTACAGGAAATCTTTCAAAAATGATTGCTAAATTGCGTTTCGTTAAAGAAATGAAATATGCCCACCAAAAAAGACCTTCGGGAAAACCTTTCCCTTCCGACATTTGAAAACAGCAGTGAAACAGAATTATTTCAGAATAATGTGCTTCGTCCTGTTTTAAAATTGCAGAATGATATTTTCATGCAGGTATTAAGAGACTATGCGGTGAGAAAAATATCTGACTTCACTTCTCTGAAAAGCGAGCAGAAAATAAATTTCACCGAACAAAGCCTGCAAAAAGATATTGCCCTGAAAAATACCTTCATCGGAATGACAATCGGAATGCTCACTCCGGAAGAAATAACGGTCTATCTTTCGGACAGCAAATCTTTTAATAAAAGGATCATTACGATGCTTTCAGAAAGAATCAAAAGTCAGATCGAAGCTTTATAAATCAATAGATAATTGTTGAAACTATAGCTTGTTCCACATCGGATCATGTTTTAAAACCTCATCATACACGGGACAGCTTTCTGCGTGGGAACCTTTGAGATAACCGATACTCATCAGGAATTCATTCACGATTTCTCCGCCTGTAAATTTGAAGGTTTTTTTGAAAAGCTTCATCCATTCCGGTAATGTTTTGGGATGATGATGTTCCAGCCATTTTTCAAAAGAACCGAATTCTTTCTGCAGTTCTACAATGGTTTTTGCATTTTCTATAGCAGCATTTACTTTCAGCTTATTCCTGATGATTCCAGGATCGTTCAGCAGTCTTTCACGGTCAGATTCACCGTAAGAAGCCACTTTCTGAATGTCAAAATCATCATACGCCTTTCTGAAACCTTCTTCTTTCTTCAGAATGGTTTCCCAGCTCAGCCCTGCCTGATTGATTTCCATCACCAGTCTCCCGAACAGTTCATTATCATCATGAATCGGAAAACCGTAATGCTTATCATGGTATCTTTTGTGCAGTTCTCTCCTGCTTTCAGGCTGCATTCCTTCAATTGCCGCGCAATAACTCATTGTTATTATTTTTTGTGGATAGTTAAGTGCAAATATAAGCACCGGTAATGACAACTGTATGGCAGGAGAAAATTTTTATATCGTTAGATTTCTTTCTAACTTTAAAAAATATGTATTTTCGGCTCAAAATAAATTAATTGAAACCATGAAATATCTTTCGCTTCTGATTTTTATTATGTTAATATATTGCGGCAAAAAAGAATCAAAACCAATTAAAAACTCATCTGTTCCTCAACAAAACATAGCTCTTCTGGTTGATAATTCACTTACAATGATTGCGAAGGATTTTGAACCTGACAGAATTTCGGTTCTTAAAGAAACAATCAAAAATATAATTGAACATAAAAAAGAAAATCAGGCCTTTTCAATTGTTGTTTTTGCAGGTAATTCTTATATTCTATGCCCTTTAACAAAGGATAAAAATAAACTATTTGCTGCTGTAAACGGATTAAACAGGGGGATAATGAAATTAAAGCCCGGAACTAATTTTTCTAATGCTTTGCTTAATGGGATCAATTCTTTATCTGGCGAATTTGATTATAAATCAATGATGGTATTTAGCGACGGAAAAGAAACAATACAATCATATCCTTTAGAAATTCCTCTGGAGGATGCAAAAAGGAATAATATTACCATCCATACCACAATGATTACTCCTAAGGATTTTACAATATTGCCTTTAACCATAGATTCGAAAGGAAATTTTCAATTTATAAAAATGAAAGCTAAACCTGCAGACAGTGCACTTATGAAGAAAATATCTTCAGAGACAAATGGAAATTTTAAATTATTTTACACAAAACAAGAAATTCAAAAATTCAATTTTATTCAGTTCTTCGAAAGTGTTCATAAAGAGACTAAAAAAATTTCTCCTAAAATTAACGACAACGAATTGAGTAAAATTTATAAGCAAATTCAGAAAACCAATGACAGTCTCAACATCATATTTCAAAAGTAATATCAATTTTCATCAGTCATAAAAAAAACCTCCACAAAAGGAGGTTTAGTTTATGTAAGTAAAATGTTTAATGCACCCCACTCAGATCAATCTTCTCTTTGCTTTTTCGTTCTTTAATAAATAAAATGAACGGAATACAGACAAGGAAGATCACTCCCAGATAAAGGAAAACATCCATGTAAGAAAGTACGGTTGCCTGTTTCGTCACCGAAAGATCGAGCATTTTGTAGGCGGCGTTCATTGCAGCATCGGGAGTCATTCCTTTTGCGATAAAACTGCCTTTCAGAGCCTGTAATCTTTGCTGTACCGCAAAATCGGTCTGGTCGAGGTGCGAAATAAGATTCACTCTGTATTTCTGGCTCGCATTGGCAATGAATGTTGTAATCGCTGCAATTCCGAAGGAACCTCCAAGCTGTCTCATCATCCCTGTAAATGCAGCTCCCTGTCCGATTTCCTGCCCTTTCAATGTACTTAAGGAAAGCGAGGTGATCGGGATAAACAGTAAACCCAGTCCGGCTCCTCTTACAATCAGCATCCAGAAGAAGGCATCTTTTCCTGTATCCGGAGTTAATATTTTATATCCCCAGAAACTGTAGATAAAGAAGATAAACAATCCCAGTGAAACCAAAATCTGCTGTTTGGCTCCTTTCGAAAGCAGTCTTCCGATAATCGGCATCATGAAAGCCGTCGTTAAAGCCGCCGGAATCATTAAAGCACCCGACTGAAGCGCCGTCCATCCCAAAATACTCTGGGTATACAAAGGAACGATAAATGTAGATCCGTACAAACCAAATCCTAAAACGAACGACATCACGGTTCCGATTCTTAAGTTTCCGTTTTTCAGAACACGCAGTTCTACAATCGGATATTTAAAGGTAAGTTCTCTCCAGAGGAAAAGGATAAATCCTAAAACGGCAGCTACGGTAAAGAAAACGATCATTCCGCTGGCAAACCAGTCTTCTTCATGACCTCTTTCCAGAATAAACTGTAAGGAACCTACGGTAATTGCCAATAATGCAATTCCAATCCAGTCTACATCCGAAACTTTACGTTTTTCGGCATACTTCGGACTTCTTACAAACTGAAGCGTCATTAAGGTTGCCGCAATCCCGATCGGAATATTGATGTAGAAAATGTAAGGCCAGCTGAAATTATCCACAATATATCCTCCCAACGGCGGACCCAATGTAGGACCGATAATTACACCAAGTCCGTAAATTGCCTGTGCCATACTTCTTTTTTCAAGCGGATAAGATTCCGTGATGATGGTTTGTGAAGTTACCAGAAGCGCTCCCCCACCGATTCCCTGCATGAGACGGAAAAATACAAGCTCCCAGATGTTGGTCGCATTTCCGCATAAAAAGGAGAAAACGGTAAATATAATGATGGAAGCCGCGAAATAGTTTCTTCGCCCGAACTGCTGGGAAAGCCAGCTCGTCATCGGAACAATAATTACATTTCCGATCGCATATGCGGTGATTACCCATCCTACTTCGGATAGTGTGGCTCCAAGATTCCCCTTCATTTCATTAAGGGCAACGTTTACAATCGTGGAATCCACTATTTCAAGCAAAGCACAAAGAATTGCCGTAATCGTAATGATTACTCTTCGGGCTCCGTATTCTACTAATGAATCTTGCATAGTTTTTTTAGTGTTGTTTTAAAAATCAAGAGATTTGAGATTCGGAAATATGAACAAGTTTTTACGAACCAACTTTGTTCTCTCATCACGGGGATGAGGTTTAAGAAAAATTTAGCTGATTAAAATTTCATCAAAGTATTTCCAAATCTCTAAATTTCTCAATTTTAAAAAAGTGAATTGTCAATAATCATCCTCTGCATGGTCTTATTTTTACCTCTGCATTTTCCTCTTCATGATTTGTCTTCATTAAACCGGAATTCTGCTGCATCGTTCAGCTTCATCATTTCAACATCAATTTTCTTCTTCATATCCGGTAACTGCTTCATCAATCTTCTTCGTTGCCCTGTTTCCTCTTCATGATCTTTCTGCATTTACACTGGAAACTTCTTCATGGATCAACTTCATCATTTCCACATCTTTCGCTGATCTCAGTTTCATTGATCCGGCATCGACCTCATCCCCAATCTTCAAATTCTTTTCATTAAAAAATGGCTTCTCCTTCAAAAATTGACAATTCACTTATATATTTTTGAAAAAAGTGAATTGCAGTTATCAATCTTTCATTGTCAATTTACTACTTCATTTACATCTCATAACCGATCTGCTTCTGCATTGCTGACAATTCACTTATTTTATATTTTATTTTAAAGAAACTTCTGCTTTTACATTCATCCCTGTTCTTAGTCTTTTAGAAACCTCTTTATCAAGATTTACAAAATCGATCTTTACAGGAAGTCTCTGTACTACTTTTACGAAGTTACCACTCGCATTATCCGGAGGAAGTATAGAGAACGTCGCTCCTGTTGCCGGAGAGAAAGAACTTACCACACCGTCAAACTCTCTGTCCGGAAAAGCATCAATCTCAATTTTTACTTTTTGCCCTTCCACCATTTTATCAATCTGAGTTTCTTTGAAATTTGCAATTACCCATTTCTGGTCATTTTTAACCAAAGAAAACAATTGCGAACCTGCCTGCAAATACTGTCCTGCCTGAATTGGCACTTTTCCTACATATCCGTCTTCCGGTGCTACAATTACCGTGTAAGATAAATTCAGTCTTGCATTTTCCACATCCACTTCTCTCTGTTTTGCAACGGAATTTGCCACTCCGATCTGCTGAGAACTTGCGGCGGTCTGAGAAGAAGCAATATTCGTTTGCTGTGCAATCTGGTTTCTCTGATCGATTAAAACCTGAAGCTGCTTATCTGCAGACTGTTTTGCTGCCAAAGCCTGCTCATACTGCTGTTCTGTAATAGAGTGGTCTTTCACAAGATTGGCATATCTTTTTAAATCCTGAGAAGTTTTCCAAACGTTTACTTTTGCGGCTTCAATCTGTGCATTCGCCGTAGTAACAGCGGCTTCAGAAGAATTTATATTTTTTGAAGTTGCCGTTGTGGAAGCCTGCGCATTAGAGATGCTGCTTTTTGCTGTTGCCAAAGCTGCTTCTGCCTGCTGCAAAGCCATTTTCTGGTCTCTGCTGTCCAATATAACCAAAGTGTCCCCTTTTTTTACAAACTGGTTATCCTTTACTTTTACTTCCGTTACGTATCCTGAAATTTTAGAAATTACAGGAGCCATATTGGACGCGATCTGTGCATCGTCTGTTTCTTCATGAACCTGCCCGTAAGAATAGGTTCTGTAACCGTAGATTCCTCCTCCGATTAAAACTACGGCTAATATGATAGGGAAAACTAAACTTTTTTTCTTTTTTGGTTCAGTCGTTTGTGTAGTATTATTTTCCATTGTGGGTATAGTTCTTAATTTTATTTATTTGTTAAAGTTCCGGTAGTCTGCAATAGTTTTCTGTAGGCTAAAACGGCATCTGCTTTGGCATTGATTACCCCTACATTCGCAGAAATCTGTGCTGCATCTGCATCCAGAAGCTCCGTCATTGTAGCCAGACCATTATCATATTTATTTTTTGTAATTCTGTAATTTTCGTTAGCCTGTTCTGCAGATTTTTCGAAAACGGCAATTCTCTTTTTAGAATAATCTGTATTCTGGTATTCTCTGTTTACATCAAGCTTGATGTTGTCGTTTAGCAATTCATTAGTTGCAGCCAGCTGCATTTCTTTTGCTTTTGACTGCTTAAGCGAAGAGTTTTCTTTCCATAGGTTTGAAAGATTGTAAGAAATTCCTACGCCAACATTTACGGCATTGTAAATCGTTAAAAACTTCGGAATGTCTGCCGCCACATAACCTCCTGTAAAAGCAATGGAAGGAAGATTTTCAGCTTTCGCAGATTTTGTTCCCAAAGCTGCTGCCTGTCTCTGCTTATCCAAAGACTGAAGATCTTTACGGTTTTCTCTGGCTTCATTTAAATAAAAATCAAGCGGTTTTACTTCATTTCCTTCTTCAATATAGTTTTGATCTACCTCGATTTCGGTGGTTTCCGGAAGTCCAAGCAATAAATCCATATTGATATTGGCAATATTGTAGTTGTTTTTTGCTTCCAGTAACTGAAGTTCTATGTTTGAAGTCTGCAAACTTGCTTTTAAACGGTCATTTCTCGCAATTACTCCGTTATTTTCAAGTTTAAGGAATGTTTCGTCTCTTTTTTGAGAAGCGGTAAGGTTTTCTTCTAAAACTTTAATGGACTGGTTGGCTTTAAACAAATTATTGTAAGCCTGCGCAACATTGTAAGCAATGGCTACTTTATCGTTTTCAGTAGTTAATTTAGATGCTTCCACTAAATATTTTGCAGATTCTATTCCGTATTTTATTCTTCCTCCGCTGTAAATCGGAACGCTGACATTCGCTGATCCGTAGGCAACCTGATGAACTTCCGGACCTCCTCCGGAAACTCCGGGAAGTTTAATATCAATATTCGGTTTAAAAGGAAGATACATGTAGCTTCCTGAAACCTTAAGCTCGGGAAGCTGTCTGTTTTTAGCTTCCAGAAGATTCGCAGTGGCTTCTTCTATTTTTGCAGCATCAATCTTAAGATTTTTGCTGTTCTGGATTCCCAACTGCACAGCATCATCAAGAGTGAGGGTCTTTTTCTCCTGAGCATTTGCGTTTGCAATCCCTACGAATAGAGCGAGCGCAAGGACTGAGTTATTTATTTTCTTCATAACCTAGAAGGTCTTTTAGTAGATATTTAATATGTTTATTAAGTTCTGTGTAATATTTTTCATCAAAAACTTCTTCTTCATTGGTGTCGTTCAGGAATTCTTTATACATTTCTTTGGCATTAGAAGCGTAAAATAAAGTTCCGCTCACCGTGGAATGAAGAAGGTAGATCGGAGGATTTTTTGTAAAAATTCCTTTCTGAAGACCGCTTTCCAGAATTTTTGAATACATGGAAATGAATCCCATTTTGGTTTCTTTCAGAAATTCTACGATCTGTGGATTTTCTGCGTGAAGCTGTTCTCTCTGCATGATCCTATAGAAACATTTGTTGTGTCTTACTTTTCCTGCAAACTGATCTACAATTTTTTCAACTTTTTCCCATTCGTTGATATCGGTTCTTTCGATAATATCTTTGGAAAAAAACTGTCCCTCGCTCATTCTGTATTCTACCAGTTTCTCGTACAGTTTTTCTTTGGAACCGAAATAATAAGAGATCATAGAAATATTAACATTTGCAGCTTTGGCAATTTCTCTTGTAGAAGTTCCTTCAAAACCTTTCTCTGCGAAAAGTTTCTCTGCGGCAAATAATATATTTTCTTCTTTTGAAATCATCTTTACTCTTGTATCTGTTTTTTCGGGTGCAAATCTACGACCAATTTTTCATAAATCAAACGATTGATTGATTTTTAATTAAAATTTAATTTTTTTTTAATCTTAAATTCCTCTGAATAGAAAAATTACTATATTTGGATTCATTAAAAATTTAGATCATGAAAAAAATAGTTTCAGTTTTAGCGATTGCTTTGTTCACGCTGAACTTTGCACAGGAAACTCCAAAAGGTGCATGCTGTGCAGGAAAAGACAAGAAAGAATGTTCTGTAAAAGACAAGAAAGCCTGCGGAGATCATCATAAAGACTGTGATGCTAAGCACAAAACAGCAGAGAACAGCACGAAAACAACTGATAAAAAAGCTGCTAAAGTAAAGAAAACAGCTTAACAATAAAAAACTCCGAATTCGTTTCGGAGTTTTTATTTAGCTTTTATGGATGTATCTTGATAATTTTATTCCAAGATCTGTCCAGACAATTTTAGGATTTCCGTTTCGGGTTAAGTGCAGATCGGCAGTGCTGATTTCTTCAAGAATACTTTCAATATTGGCTCCGCTGATAAATTTTGAGAATCCCATCCAGTTGAAACCATTGGCATCAATCTTTTTATAGACTAAATTCTCAGACTGATAATTCTGAAGCAAAGCGAGTCTGAAAATTTCGGAACAGTAGTTTAAGAAGTTTTTCTGTTTTTCACGGTTCCATCCTGCAATTTCTCTTGCCCAGAGAATAATGCTTCGTAGAAATTCAGGTTTCTTTTTCACCATAAATGCATCACGAACCCATTGTACAAAAAGTTTTTCAAACTCATCGGTTTTATTTCCGGATTGTAAAAGTTTTAAGGCTTCATTCA
The DNA here is from genome assembly GCF_037146035.1 of Chryseobacterium sp. MMO-72. Lineage (NCBI taxonomy): Bacteria > Pseudomonadati > Bacteroidota > Flavobacteriia > Flavobacteriales > Weeksellaceae > Chryseobacterium > Chryseobacterium sp. MMO-72. Next base: position 109,932 of record NZ_JBBCWG010000010.1, on the reverse strand, counting down.
GATCTCCCTGAGCCTGATGGATGATTTCCCCTGTCTTGTCTTCTGAAAGATTATAGTTTTTTTTCAGATACATTTCCAGATCTTCATCGTTTATTCTCGGTACTTCTACAATCTGCGTTCTTGAAAGAATGGTAGGTAAAATATCGTTGGTAGATTCTGCGGTAAGCAGAATAATTGTTTTCGCAGGAGGTTCTTCTAAAAACTTCAGGAATTTGTTGGATGCAGCGACATTCATTTTATCGGCTCTCCAGACGATGAGAATTTTAGTTCCGCCTTCGTAACTTTTTAAAGAAAATTTCTGGTTCTGCTCATCAATTTCATCTGCCGAAATAAAAAGCTGCTTGTTTTCGGATTCTAAAACAGCCGTCCATTCATCATATCCTGCATAGGGAGATTTAAGAACCATATCCCTGAATTCATCAAATTTATTTTTGCTTAATGAGTTTTTGTTATCCGTAAAAACCGGAAAACTGAAATGCAGATCGAGATGATTGAGATGCTCCACTTTCGCTCCTGCGTGTGGATTTTCGCTGCTCAGAATTTCTTTGGCATACGCCAATGCAACCGGCAATGTTCCATAGCCTTCTCTGCCTACAAAAAGCTGGGCATGGCTTACTCTGCTTTCGGCGATACTGTCTCTAAGAAGTTTTTTTAGACTTTCCTGTCCGGCAATGTTCTCCCAATTCATGATTCAAAGATAAGAAATTTGTAATTCGCAGAATGTGAATTTTTACTTCGCAGGTGAATTTTGCATTGCAGATCTATTGTGAATTTTATCATACAGTATATAGATAATGTATAAAAATTCACAGCCAAAGCGAATTTACAATTAAGAATTCATCATAATTATAGCTATTCATCCCCCTTAACAAACTTTAACCTCTTATAATTTTTACAATTCATTAATATTTAAGATATTTGCGCATTGTTTTAAAAATAAAGAATGAAAAAAATCTTTGTACTATCATTGATATCAGTTGGATATTTCCTTAACGCGCAGAATCTGAGTAACTCTCCTTATGCAACTTACGGAATCGGAGATGTAAAATATGATAATACGATCGAAACTACCTCAATGGGAGGTATATCTACCGCTTTTATAAGTGATTTTACAAGTAATTTCAATTTTGCAAACCCTGCAAACAATGCTAATTTCGAGCTTACAAGTATCAAGCTGGAAGCTACCAACGAAAACAATTACTTTAAAACAAACTATAACAATACGAAGTCTACCAAACATTCTACGTATTTATCGAATATTTCAATTGCTTTTCCACTGTCTCCCAAACTGAAGATGGGGTTTTCTTATCAGCCGTACAGCTCAAAAAGCTACGAGATTATCCACAGAGATACATTGTCCTCCGGCAATATAAGAGCCAACAGATTTAAAGGAAGCGGGACACTGAATACGGTACAAATGGCTTTAGGATATAAAGTGAACGATAAACTTGCTGTTGGAGCAAGAGCGAATTACTACTTCGGAAATCTTTATGACCTGAATGAACTGGCTTATTCCAATGCAGAGTTAATTAACGGATATGAAACCAAAAACAGCATCCATAATTTTAACTTTACCTTAGGAGCAAGTTACCAGAATCTGAATACGAGTACAGACAGAAAGCTTACCATCGGGGCAACTACTACCTTCGGAAATACAAGTAATATGACGAGCGATTACGTAAACAGTACCTACTTCTATTCTGATGCTGCTGCCACTGTAAAAAGTAATGAAAGCATCATCGACCAGAAAAGTACAAACTCTAAAAATCTTCTGCCTTTACAGGCTTCTGTCGGAGTAGGATACGGAGAAGAGAACAAATGGTTCCTTTCTCTTCAGGGAGATTATAAAAAAGGTGCGAGTATTGGCTATTTCGGAAGTACGCTTGATCTTCAGGATTCCTACAGAATTTCTGCCGGAGGATGGTACCTGCCGAATTTTAATAATTTCAGAAGCTATTTTTCAAGAATTGTTTACAGATACGGAGCTTTTTATGAGAAAGGAAGTCTTCAGATCGCTGGACAGAACATCAATAAGTTCGGAGTTTCTGCAGGAGTACTTCTTCCATTCAAAAACAGCAGCATAACAAGAATGAGCGGTCTTGAACTTGGACTGGAAATCGGAAAAAGAGGAACTACTAAAAACAACCTGATCAACCAAAACTTTGTAAACCTGAGAGTTGGTTTCAATTTTGCGGATAAGTGGTTCAGAAAGACTCTATACAACTAAAATGAAGTTTTTTAGAAACATATCATACAAAAAAAATATAGCATACCTTTTTAGTTGTGCTATATTTTTTGCTATAACTTCCTGTGAAGAAGATCTTACGAAAAATAAAGGTAAGCAGAGTAAAAACTTTCCTTCACAGATCATTAATAATGCAAACATCATCCAGAGAGATTCGGGGTTTGTGACAATGAGAGCTAAAGCACCAATCATCGAAAAATATGAACTGATCGATAGTCCTTATACGGTTGCAAGAAAAGGAATTGACATTCAGTTTTTCGACAAGAAGAAACCGAAAATTCCCGGAACCATTAAAGCTAAATATGCTAAATTCTACGATTATAAAAAGTTTTACGAAGCGAAAGGAAACGTAAGAATTACCACCAATGAAGGCGATAAATTTGCCATGCAGAGTATTTACTGGGATCAGGTAAAGAAAAATATTTATACAAAAGATACGGTGTACGTAACGAGAAAAGACGGAAGTACGCTGATCGGCGCGCACGGAATGCGTGCAAAAGATGATTTTTCTGAATATGTTTTCTTCCAGAATTCAGGAGATTTTGCCGCGCCTGAAATATCTCAAAACAAAAAATAATCAGATGGTTTTCCATGCAATCGGATTGATGTCCGGAACAAGTTTAGACGGACTGGATATCTGTTTTGCCAGATTTGAAAAACAAGATGAATGGACATTCAAAATACTGAAAGCAGAAACACTTCCCTACTCTAAAAACTGGGAAGATAAGCTTAGAAAATCTATTTATCTTTCTGCAGAAGAACTGCTGGAACTGAACTCGGAATACGGTTTTTATTTAGGAAAATCGGTTAAAAGTTTTATTGAAAAGCATCAGATAAAAACAGTTGATCTCATCGCTTCTCACGGTCATACGGTTTTTCATCAGCCTCAGAAAAAATTTACTTTACAGATTGGCGACGGAAGAGCGGTTAAACTCGAAACAAGTTTACCTGTGGTCTATGATTTCAGAAGTCAGGATGTTTTGATGGGTGGAAACGGAGCGCCTCTTGTCCCAATTGGTGACGAGTTGTTGTTTTCGGAATACGATGCCTGTCTGAATCTGGGCGGATTTTCTAACATTTCCATGAAAATTCAGAACAAAAGAATCGCTTTCGACATTGCTCCGGTCAATATTATTCTGAATAAATTAGCTCAGAAATTCAACAAAAATTTCGATGAAAACGGAAATTTAGCAAGAAGGGGAAGAATTAATGAAGATTTATTGTCTAAATTGAATTCGTTGGATTTTTACAGCCAGTCTCATCCAAAATCGTTAGGAATTGAATGGTGCAACGAAAATATTTTCCCTCTTTTTGAAGATATTGATACCGTAGATGTAATGGCAACTTTTACGGAACATACTGCGGAACAGATTTCAAAAGTTTTCAATAATTACCAACTTAAGCGTGTCTTATTTACAGGTGGCGGAGCTTATAATCAATACTTCACTGAAAAAATAAAAGCCAAAACGGATGCTGAGATCGTCATTCCGGAAAAAGAAATTATTGATTTCAAAGAGGCTTTAATCTTTGCATTGATGGGAGTTCTCCGGAATAATAATGAAATTAATGTTTTGTCTTCAGCAACGGGAAGCTCACAGGATCACAGTTCGGGAATTATTGCTTAAAACATAAAAAAACCTTCATTGCTGAAGGTTTTCATTTATTTATAAACTTCGATCTTATCGGTAAGCGTATTAATGAAATTCTGAAGAGGTTTTTCTACCATCATTTTAATAAATGGATTGAATTTTCCTTCAAATAACATCTGAACTTCGGTCTGATTTTCATTTAGAGGGTTTAAAGCCGCTGTTAAAGAAAAATCTAAGCTTGAACTTGCAGATCTCAGCACCGCTTTTTCATCAGTAACTTCTTCAATTTTCAGAGCAATTTCCGGCATTCCCTGCAATCCGAATTTAAATCCATTTTCTCTCGTTTCAAATTTCTGAAGACCGTCCGGCATGAAATCTTTGTAATTTTCTGGCGATTTCAGGATTTCTACCAGGTCTTTAGATGATTTATTAACAATAATCTTTCGTCCTTCTAAATTCATTTTTTATTTTTGTATTTAAATTCTTAATTCTTACAAATATATGTATAAAGTTTTTGTGAACGAAAAAAAATTACTGTTGTCTAAGCAATCTGAAAACTTAGAAAAAACGCTTGGATACGAAAACGTCACAAGCCTGGAAATCGCTTTGGATCTTCTGGAAAATACATCGGTAAAAGAATTGAATGTTTTTGGTGAAAACATCGATGAAATCTGGTCAGAATTTCAGAAATTATTCAGAATTATAGAAGCTGCGGGCGGTATTGTAAATAATTCTGCGGGTGAAATCCTTTTCATCAAAAGGTTAGGTAAATGGGATCTTCCGAAAGGGAAAATGGAGAAAGGCGAATCTCGTGAAGAGTCTGCGGTAAGGGAAATTGAAGAAGAAACCGGGCTTACGAATGTAGAACTGGTGAAGTTCATCAATACAACGTACCATATTTATGTTGAAAGAAACGGCGATAAGGTTTTAAAATGCACACATTGGTTTGAAATGAATTTCTATGGGGAAGATACTTCAAAACCTCAGATTGAAGAAGGAATTACAGAAGTTGCCTGGAAAAACGCTGTTCAGATTGAAGATGAGGTTTTTCCAAGCACATTCAAAAATATTAAACTGATTGTGGAAGAATTCCGAAATATGAAGACTAAATAAAGTCTATTGATTTTTCGAGAGCAATTCCTCTGGAACCTTTTAATAATATATTTTCTGAAAGAATTTTATTAAGTTTTAAATATTCTGTTAATTCGGCTGTGCTTTCAAAAGCTGTTTCCGAAGAATTTACCTTTTTAAAATTCTTTCCGACTGTGATAATCTGGTCAAAACCTAATTCCTGAGCTAAATTTAAAATATTCTGATGCTCTTTTTCACTTTCATCACCCAACTCGAGCATATCGCCGATTATAATAGTTTTTGAACCCTCAAAAGTGATGAAATTCTGCAAAGAAGCGCTCATAGAACTCGGATTGGCATTGTAAGTGTCCAAAACCAGTGTTCTTCCGTCTTTTTTAACAACCTGAGAGCGCATGTTGGTTGGGGTATACTCTTCAATGGCATTTTTTATTTTTTCAAAATCAATCCCGAAATGAAGTCCCAAGCTCACTGCTGCACAAAGATTGGTAAAATTATATTCTCCGGTCAGTTTTGAAACTGCCTTTCGGTTATCATATTTAATGCCTACAAAATTTTCTTCTGAGAATAATTCAAACTGATAATCTGAATTTTCTTTTCCAAAAGTAATTTTCGGGGAATAATTTTCAGTTTTTTCCACCTGAACTGGATCATTTTCGTTAACGATAATCGTTTTTTTATGATCTTTAAGATAGTCGTACAGCTCAGATTTTCCTTTAATAACACCTTCATATCCTCCGAAACCTTCCAGATGTGCTTTACCAAAATTGGTAATGTAGCCAAAATCGGGTTGGGAAATTGAACTTAAAAGGGAGATTTCTTTCTGATGGTTGGCTCCCATTTCTATCACTGCCATTTCATGTTCCGGCTTAATGGAAAGGATGGTTAAAGGAACTCCGATGTGATTATTCAGATTTCCTATAGTATACTGTACATTAAACTTTTCGGAAAGAACAGCATGAATAATTTCTTTTGTGGTGGTTTTTCCATTACTTCCGGTTAACCCGATCACAGGAATCTGCAGTTGTTTTCTGTGATAAATGGCAAGCTGCTGCAAAAATTCCAGTGTGGAATGAGCAAAGAAAATATTTTTCTCTTTATTTTCGAATTCCTTCTGTTCAACAATTACGGCTAAAGCTCCGCTTTCAATTGCCTGTTCAGCCAAAGTTGCTGCATTAAAATTTTCTCCTGAAAAAGCGAAGAAAATATCATTCTTACCGATTTTTCTGCTGTCGATAGTTACTTTTTCAGATTGTAAAAATAAAGGATAAAACTGTTCTATATTCATACTTCAAAAATAAAAAAACCCTCCAGAATTCCGGAGGGTTTTTTGAAAATTATTTTGATAAATATTATCTTCTTGTTCTACCTTTATCATTTGCTCTCGCATCCTGAGCTACACGGAATCCGATCCATCCGTAAGCTTTATCCTGAGACTTGTATCTTCTTTGTCCCGGATCTAGCCAGTATGCTGTATCCTGCCAAGAACCTCCTTTTACTACTCTTACATCGTTAGTAACAGCAGAAGTTCTTTCTTTTCTGTCTTTTTGAAGTACTACTCTACCTTGTGCATCTACGATAAATCTTGATTTTGGAGAATTGTACATGTCATATGAAGAAGCTGAATCTGATGCAGTTCTATAGTCTAGAGAAGACATTCTGTCTCCATCTCTATAGTTTCTGTAATCAGCAATTGTTTGTCTTTCATACTGACCCGGTAAGTTTCTGTAAACTAATCTTCCATCAGCTAAAGTATCATATTTAATGCTGCTTTCGTCTACCATTTTGTAAGTTCCGTCACCGTTTCTTACGATAGCCTGCGGCATATTTCCTCTGTAGTAGTTGAAGTCGCTGTAATCTTCATCGATGATTGGTCTGTAAACATCTGCAGTCCATTCTGCAACGTTTCCGTACATACCGTAGATTCCTAAATCATTAGAAGGATATTGTCTTACGTCTGAAGTTCTTGCAGAACCATCATTTTTCCAGCCTGCGATACCAGAGTAGTCCCCGGTTCCCATTTTGAAGTTTTCAAGGAACATTCCTTTTTCTCTTCCTTTAGTACCTCTCAGTTTTTCAATTTCAGGTTTTTTACCCATATACTGATTGTACTCTCTGTTTTTAGCCATACCTAAAGCTGCATATTCCCATTCAACTTCTGTAGGAAGTCTGAATTTTGAAACCATTGCTGCGTTCGGAGCTCTGTTTGCAGCTAACAATCTCTGGTTTGTAGTTTTCAAACCTGTTTTTTGCTGCATTCTTTTTTCATTGATGTAACCTTGCATTTCCGGATCATTCGATTTGAATTTATCCATGTTGAACGCAGTTCCACCCTGATTATTAGATTCGTTGATGTACAAATCTTTTGCAATGATACCAGCCTGCATTAAGGCTTTCTCGTTTGCTCTGTCTGACAACCATTCGCAATATCTGTTTGCCTGAGTCCATGATACTCCTACTACAGGATAGTAATCGAATTCAGGAGCACGGAAATACGTCTCGTTGTAATCATTTCTAGATAATTTGTTGTCCCACAATAAGGTATCCGGCAACGCACCGTTGTATATTTCCTTAAAGCTTGGATCGCTTGGTGGGAATACGTACTTCAACCATGTAAGGTATTCGCGGTATTCGTAGTTAGTAATTTCAGTTTCCCCGATAAAGAATGAACTTACCTGCATTCTGCGAGGCGAGTTATTCCAATCGTGCATAACATCATCTTTCACTAATCCCATTGTAAAAGTTCCACCTTCTACATATACCATTCCCGGCCAACCTTTTTGTTTTTGTTGCTTTCCTGCAAAAAACCAACCTTGTTTCTCGTTTGGTTTCCAACCTGTTTTGCTGACAAATTTTTTAGTACCGCCGCCATTATTAGATCCTCCGCAACTGGTTAATGCAAGTGTAGAACTTAATGCTATTAATGAAAACAACTTTAGTTTTTTCATAGTCGATATAAATATTTTCAAAGTACAAAGAAAAAATAAATTATTCAATAAATCAAGTAAAGAGTTGATTTTTTTGAAAAACGTTAACAAATTAATTTTATTGTATCATAATTTAATTATAAAATTTTCATTTATTTTGTAATTCAGAAATTTCAATAATAAACATGAAACAAAAAATTTCTCTTTTATTTTTATTAAGCTTTGTATCAACACTTTGGGCTCAAAGGATCACCATCGAATGGGATGGCTCTAAAATTCGAGACTTTGGTGAGACAAAACTCAATCTCCCAAATTTTAAAAATCAGGGATTTTCATTCAGCCAAAATAACATTTTTATAACAACTAAACAACAAGTTGGCGAAAACCAGTTAAAAGTTTCTAATCCTATCTGGGAAAATGTTTCTGCTAAAGATTTGTTTTCATTAAGCAGGGATCTTATCACCGATCAGGAGATAAAAGATATTGTGTACTACAATGCAGACGGAGCAAGATATGCCAGTGCCAATGTATCGCTCTTTAAGAATGTAAAAGGACAGATCCAGAGACTTTCTTCATTTGAAATTTTGGAGACCAATGTTTCTAACAGTCTGGGGAATACCTTAAAGCTAGGGACCACGAATAACCCTTTATCAACAGGAACTTTTTACAAAATAAGAGTTGATAAATCCGGCATTTTTAAAATAACAAAGCAGTTTTTACAGGATAACGGAATTAACCCGTCTTCTGTAAATCCTAAAAATTTCAGAATTTACGGAAACGGTGGAATCATGCTTCCGGAAAACAATCAAGACGCGAGGTACAGCGCGCTTCAGGAAAACGCCATTCAGGTAGTTGGAGAAGATGACGGGGTATGGAATGATAACGATTACGCTTTGTTCTACGCACAGGGACCAAACGGATACAATTTGTATAATTCTTCAAACGGAAGCGGGGTTAAAAGAAGAGAATCCAGAACTTATCCCAGCGAAAATCTGAAGAATATTTATGAAGATTATTCGTATTATTTCATCAATTTCGATAAAGGTCCCGGAAAGAGAGTTCAGCCTGTAGATGTTAATTTACCTGCGAGTCCGCTAATTACCCGTTTTGATAATTATCAGGTGATTAATGTAGATCAGAAAAACCTGCTGAGAGTGGGTAGAACCTGGGTGGAAGACACTCCTTTTGTAACAGATAAAACAGTTACATTTACTACGGCTTCTCCGGTTCAGACAGGAGATAACATCAGGTATAAGGCACAGGTAATTGGTTATAAATCTCAAAAAAACAAATTGCTTTACAGTATCAATAACCAAAATCCAATTACTTTTACGGTTCCAACTCCGGATCAGAGTTCCACGTATGATTTTTATCCTACAAATTACTCCGGAATCATCTCCGGACTAAGCGGAAACCAGATCACCATCAGTATAAAACCTGATATTACACTGAATCCTAACGGAACTTTTTATCCCGATTATTTTGAAATTCAGTATAAGGATAATCTGAGCTTTAACGGAACACAGATGAGTTTCAGGGATTTCTCACTGGTTACAGGGAGCAATACAACGTATGGATTCAGCCTTGCGAATGCTTCTGCAGCAGAACAGATATGGGATGTTACCGATATTACCAATGCCAACAGAAGAGTAAATAAAGCGGCAGGAAATGCAAGCTTTAATTTTGCGTACACCGCATCTGATCTGAATTTCAATAATGAATTTGTTGCTTTCAGGGCAGATGCTGCATTTAGTCCTTCATTTGTAGGAAGAATCAACAATCAGAATATTTCAGCTTTGCAAAATGTTGATTATTTAATTATAACAACTCCTGAAATGCTGGGACAGGCGCAAAGAATTGCAAACTATCATCAGACCAAAAATAATTTTAATGTGCAGGTGGTAGATACAGACAAGATCTATAATGAATTCGGTAGCGGCAGCAAAGATCTTACGGCAATAAGAGATTTTGTAACCAAACTGAACACCCCGCTTGGAACATTGAAGTATGTGCTGATCCTTGGGGACACCTCTTTTGACTACAAGAACAGAATATCCGGTAATACCAATGTAGTTTCGGGCTACCAGAGTGAAATTTCTCAGGATCTGGTAAGGTCATTTGTTACTGACGATTATATTGTAATGACAAAACCGCAGACCACTAACTACATAGATTCTAACCTTCCTGATCTTCCTGTAGGAAGAATTCCGGCTGCCAATGCAACGGAAGCTTCTACTATGATTGATAAGACTTTAGCTTACTATAACAGTCTATCTGGACAGTCTACACCTTTCGGGGAATGGAAAATGAAACTGGATTTTGTGGTGGATGATGATAATGACGGAGGTGCGCCATTCCATACCGTAATGAATAATTCTCTTGCTACGGTTTTTGAGCAAAATAATACAACTTTAAAGGAATATAATGTAAGAAAACTTTATCTGGATGCTTTTCAGGCACAAAGTACAGCAGGCGGACAAAGATATCCTCAGGTAAATCAGGCGATCTCAAATGATATCGGAAACAGTCTTTATCTTTTCTATTTCGGGCATGGAGGTATTAACGGATGGGCGCAGGAAAGAGTTTTAACATTATCTGAAATTCAGAATGCGAATAACTTCTCTAATGTATACAGCAGATTTCCGTTTGTATCGACAATTACCTGTGAGTTTACACTTTGGGATGATCCGGATGTTTCTTCTGCGGGAGAGCAGTTTTTAAAGCTTAAACAAGGGGGACCGGCAACGATGATTACTTCAAGCCGTGCCATCGATGTTGGTTACGGAGTGGATTTCACTAACCTTTTTACACAAAATATTTTTAAACTGACCAATGACGATTTTGATACTTTAGGATATGCACATTTAAATGCAAAAAAACAGAGAGGAGCTTCTTCTGAACATTTAAAAGTTAACTTCTTAGGAGATCCTGCCATGAAACTTACCAGACCGAAAAGATTACTGGTAATTGATAATATTGAAACTCCGGTTCCGGGATTAATCAGAGGACTGGATTTTGTGAAAGTAAAAGGTCATATTAATAATCCTAACGGAACAGTAAACACAACGTTCAACGGAAGAGTTGTAATTAATATTTTTGATAAGAGATTAAACAAGACCACTCTGAACAACGACGGAGGATTAACTCCTGTTCTTAAATATACCGAGGAAGGAAGTGCTATTGTAAAAGCTTCCGGAACGGCTGTAAACGGAGTCTTCACTGTAGAATTTTATGTTCCGAAAGATATTAACTATGCGGTAGGAACCGGCAGAATTTTAGGGTATGCAGACAATAAAGCTTCGGATGTTTTCAATAACCAGCCGGTTCAGGTGGGAGATATCAATCCAAACGGTATTAATGACAACCAGCCGCCAAAAGTAAAATTGTATATGAACAACACCAACTTTGCAGACGGAGGTATTACAAATCAGAATCCGATGTTACTGGCATGTATTACAGACGATACAGGAATTAATTCTACAGGCTCTGGTATTGGTCATGATATTACAGTATATTTGGACGGGCAAATTATCAATACAATTGTACTGAATGATTTTTATGCTTCAGGTGAAGGAAACGGATGTTTAAGCCCTGGTCTGGCAGATTATCAGAAAGGTAATGTAACGTATCCTTTCAGAAATCTTGCCGTTGGACAACATCAGTTAACATTTAAAGTTTGGGACATAAACAATAATTCTACAACTGCTACGTTAAATTTTGAAGTTAAGGATGAAGCGGATCAGCATTTGGTTATCAACCGACCGTTAAACTGGCCGAATCCTTTCACGAACAAAACATACGTTCAGTTTGAACATAATTGTGATGATATTCTGGATGTGAACGTTCAGATTTACACAATTACAGGAAAATTGGTAAGAACTTTATCTCAGTCTGTGGTTGCAGAACCTTTCTTACAGGGCTTTAGAACGCCACGTCAGGCAATAGAATGGGACGGAAGAGACGATTTTGGGGCAACTGTTGCAAAAGGTACGTATATTTTTAAGATATTTGCAAAAAGTCAAAATCAAGAAAAATGCAAAGGAAGTGCTACAGCTGTAGAAAAAATGGTACTTTTGAAATAAATTTAAAACGATAACAGTAATAATATCAACAAAAAACTGATAATATATAAAAGACAACATATGAATTTAACTACTAAACTGCTTTTAGGAATTGGGTTAAGTGCTGGTTTTTTAGGCTATTCTCAAGATTTAAGTCTAGTAAGACCTGTATTAACCGGAGCTCCTTTCTTAAGAATCGCACCAGATGCAAGAGCTGGAGGTATGGGAGATCAGGGTGTGGTAACCTCTCCGGATGCTTTTTCACAATTCTGGAACGCAGCGAAATATCCTTTCAGCAGATCAAGTTCTTCCGTGGGACTTAACTATACGCCGTACATGGGAAAACTTACCAATGATGTGTTTTTATTATACGGAGCCTTCCACAAATTTTTAGGGCAGGAAGAAAGATCCACCATCTCTGCAAGTATTTATTACTTCAATATGGGACAAGTAGATCTCACTCAGTTAGTAGGAAACGAAGTAACATCCATGGGAACCTCAAAACCAAACGAATTCTCTATTGATGTAGCTTATGGTCTTAAACTATCCGATTCTTATTCCATGGCGGTTACAGGAAGATATATCCGTTCAGACTTAGCCGGAGGATTCAACACAGATACTACATTAAAACCTGCGAACTCTTTTGCGGTAGACGTTTCAGGTTACTATACGTCTCCAAGATTCTCAAGTTTAGGAGGAATGGACGGAAAAATCAATGCAGGTTTTGCTGTTCAGAACTTAGGTCCGAAACTGGATTATACAGGAAATGAAAATTCAAGATCTTACCTTCCTACGATGGCAAGATTAGGTGCCGGTTATGATATGTATCTTGATGATATGAACAGAGTGGGAATTAGTGTTGAAGGTTCAAAAATCTTAGTTCCGGGTTCAGAATATGTAGGAATAGATCCTAATACAAGACAGCCGATCTATCAGGTTCCGAACGTAGGTGTAATGGCGGGAATCGGAAAATCATTCAAAAACAAAAATTCCATTATGTATAGTGGTGCATTAGAATATTCTTATGACAATGCATTTTCTGTAAGAACCGGTTACTTCCACGAAAGTGAAGAACAGGGAGCAAGACAGTTTGCAACTGCAGGTATCGGATTAAAGTACCGTTCTTTCGGTCTTGATGTTTCTTACCTCATCAATATGTCTAAAATTAATACCGCTTTGGATAATACCCTTCGTTTCGGGCTTACATGGAACATCGGTGACGAAAATTCCAACGCAGATAATTAAAATTCTAAAACATACCATACAAAAGTCTCATAAATTATGGGACTTTTTGTTTTTTAACTTTCTTCTTTTTCAGGAGCTTTTTCGTGCTATCCGCTCATACTCCTCGCTCCTGCGCCCTCTAAACTTAACCCCTACCCTTTCCATTTCTGCTGTGGGGTAACCGCTGCTATCACGGCTAGGTTTTTGTATGTGATTTCAATACTTAGGAACAACAATTGCCAGTCTTTTCCTATTCAAATTACTTAAATCATATTGTAATATATGTTGAATATATATATAAAAACCACCCCGTCAAAAATTCTTACGAATTTTTGCCACCCCTCCAAAGGAGGGGAATTACAAAGCTCCTATCTATGAAATATTCACATTTAACTGGCGAAGTAAAATTGACGTTCTCATTTTAAAATTTTTCAAAAATTTAATGATTACGGTATAAAGTAAAACTTACAATTCACATTTAACTCTTATTTTTGTAGCATGAACTACTCTGCAGAACTCAAAAAATTCGTAACCAGTCAATATGTATATTCTGCGATCAGAATTACACTGGCTACCGTTCTGCCCTGTCTTGTTCTCGCCCACTTCGGAATTCTCAAAGAATATTTTCTCTTTCCTCTCGGAACCAGCTTTGTTGCTTTAACAGATCAGCCGGGACCTTTCATCAGAAGAAGAAATGCATTAACGTTTGCCATATTCTGCTTTGTATTCGTTGCAACGATTGCAAGCCTTGTGATGAACTTTAAAATTCTCGTTTTTGCAGAAATTATTGTTTTCGGAATGTTCTTTTCCCTGATCGGAGTTTACGGACAGAGATTAGCTGCCGTTGGTTCTTTATCATTGGTGGTTCTTGCAATCTTTATTGACGGACATTTAACAGGAGGAAATATTTTTAAAAGCCTACTGATCTTTGCTTCAGGATGTATTTGGTTTCTATTGATATTTCTTGTTGTAACGACCATTCAGCCTTATAAACTGGCAAGTCAGATGATTGGAGAAAATTATCTTCAATTGGCTGAATTTTTAAAAATCAAAGCCAATTATTACCAGAAAAATCCGGATTTTGACAAACTGACTACGCAGGTTATCGCCAAACAGATCGGGATCAAGAACCTTCAGGAAGAAACCAGAGAAACGGTTTTCAAAACCAGAACCATCGTAAACGAATCTACCACAACAAGCCGTCTATTGATGCTGATGTTCCTGAACTCAATGGATCTTCACGAAAAACTGATGACTTCCGAAAGCGATTATCAGAAACTGCAGCAGATTTTTGACGACACCACCATTCTGGTAGATATTCACGATTATCTCAATCTTCTTGCTGAAGAAATTACCAATATCGGAATCGCCCTGCAAGTCGGGACGAGAGCAAAACCATTGTTCAATCTCGACTCTGAGCTGAGTAATTTAAATCATAATTATTTCGATCTCAGAAACAAAAAAATATCCCCTGAAAATTTCGAAAATTTTATGGTGTTGCGCCAGATTCTGATGCGCATTAATGAAATTACCAAAGAAATCGATGAGATTTATAAAGTTTTCTCCCAGAATGTAAAACTTGCAAAAAGTCTTTCTACAGGTCTGGATCTTAAAAAGTTCATGCCCAATGAGGAAAAACTGAATTTCAGAGTCTTGAGAAACAATATTTCACTTTCGTCATCTCATTTCAGACATGCGTTGAGAATTACGATTGCGTTATTATTGGGATATTTATTTTCACTATTCCAGTTTTTAGGAATCGGACACACGTATTGGATTTTAATTACCATTGTTGCGATCTTAAAACCCGCCTACTCCATTACCAAACAGAGAAATCTTCTCCGGTTGTACGGAACTGTCGCCGGAGCTGTGATAGCTTATGGAATTCTGCATTTCATCCACATTAATGAAGTTTTATTTACCATTCTTTTATTAAGCATGATTATGTGTTTCAGCTTTCTGAAGGGGAAATATTTCTGGGCAGTTCTGTTTATGACGATTTACATCTTTCTGAGCTTTAATTTTTTAAGTCCGGGAAAAGTCAACATCATTTTTAAAGACAGAATTGTAGATACCATTATTGCAGCAATAATTACGTCTCTGGTTGCCTACATCGTTCTTCCGGTTTGGGAGCATACCCAAAATCTGGATCTGATGAAGAAATCTGCCGAAGCCAATCTTAGTTATTTTCAAAGCGTGATTTCCAAGTTTTTAGAAGAAAACCATGACCTTGAAGATTATAAAGTAAAGCGCAAAAATGCCATCATTTCACTGGCAAATCTTTCCGACAATTTCCAGAGAATGATTTCCGATCCTAAAAATCAGCAGAAAAAACTTGAAGTCGTACATCAGTTTGTCGCAACATCGCATCTTATTACAGCCTACACCGCTTCCCTTTCGCAATATGTAAAAGATGACGAAAAATATCCTGAAATTGATGCAGAAAGCTGGAGCAGAAAAATAGAAGCCGAAATGCAGAAAGTTTCTATTCTTTTGCATGGAGATACCATAACAGAAGAACTAAAAAAGGAAAGCCGCATTGAACCCGAAGATTCCTCTCTGGAAGATTTAATTTTAAAAAGAAAAACCGAACTTACAGAAAACGAAGCGTATGATGTACGGGATCCGAATAAAATTTCTCATTTAACGGAGCTTAAAAATATTCACGATGTTCTGGAACTGATCTTTGACGTTGCCAAAGAACAGCGAAAAGTAATTGAAAAATACAGAAATGAAACGGATTCTGTTGAAAAGGGCAATCCTATTCTTCAACAATCGTAAAGCAGTAATCGTCGAAAAATTCTACCCTTGCTTTGAATTCATCTGAGATTTTATCATCATGAACCCTGCATTTGATATGGTGAAGGTATTTCAGTTCAAAAGGCTTCACTTCATAATGCTTTTTCAGCGACCAATGTTTGGAATGATGAATTTTATACATACTTTCTTTAACACTCCAGATAATCGTGTAAAAGGTTACCTCATTATCAAATGGAATAAATCCACGTTCATTTTCGTAGGTAAATTTATCGATTACTCTTAAAATTTTAGGATTAAATTTCTCAATATCTATTCCTATTTTATTCTTTGAAATAGCGATGGCTGCAAAAGGAAATGAATGCGTAATGGATATTTCCGCATCTTTCGGAGATAAAAAAGGTTCTCTTTCTTTGTAGAGAATCTTAGACTGGGGTTTCAGAGATTTTAATAATTTTCTCACCATTAAAACCTCCAGTAATTTTTTGGGATGATAATCTTTTACTTTATCGGCATTTTCCGGCTCCAGAAGTTCATTGATATCCAATTGTTCCTGTTCATCATATTTCCATACAAGAATTGTGGCATTATCATCAGAAAAATCGCGGTAAAGTGGCATGTATTAATTTATTCTGCTAAAATAATAATTTCCTGCGAATCGTATTTTGACTTTAGTGATTAGTAAAATTATTAAATTCAGATTTATATTATCTATTATCTTAAATGTTGTTATCTAAAACGCAATAAAAATCACTATAATATGCTTAATATCATATAATTCTTGAGAGAACAGCGTTTTTTTATCTAAATTATTAATTGTAATTTTGCACATTATCAATTGAATTTAAACTTATTCATTCATATGAGTACTACAACACAATACATGCCTTATAAAGTTAAGGACATCTCCCTTGCAGAATGGGGAAGAAAAGAAATTACCCTTGCTGAAGCGGAAATGCCTGGTTTGATGGCGATTCGTGAAGAATACGGACCGTCTCAGCCGTTAAAAGGTGCAAGAATCGCAGGATGTCTTCACATGACGATCCAGACAGCTGTACTTATCGAGACATTAGTAGCTTTAGGTGCTGAAGTTACATGGTCTTCTTGTAATATTTTCTCTACACAGGATCACGCTGCTGCTGCCATTGCTGCTGCAGGAATTCCGGTTTACGCTTGGAAAGGTATGAACGCTGAGGAATTTGACTGGTGTATAGAGCAGACTATTTTCTTTGGTGAAGACAGAAAACCATTGAACATGATCCTTGATGACGGTGGAGATTTAACCAATATGGTTTTTGATAAGTTCCCTGAACTTACTGCAGGAATCAAAGGTCTTTCTGAAGAAACGACAACAGGTGTTCACAGATTGTACGAAAGAATGAAGAACGGAACTTTAGTAATGCCTGCTATTAACGTAAACGATTCTGTAACAAAATCTAAATTCGATAACAAATACGGATGTAAAGAATCTGCAGTAGATGCTGTAAGAAGAGCTACAGACGTAATGTTAGCCGGAAAAAGAGTGGTTGTATGTGGATACGGAGATGTAGGTAAAGGTACTGCTGCATCTTTCAGAGGTGCTGGTTCTATCGTTACGGTTACTGAAATTGATCCTATTTGTGCGCTTCAGGCTGCAATGGACGGTTACGAAGTGAAAAGATTGGATACTGTAGTGGATAACGCAGATATCATCATCACAACAACAGGTAACTTCAACATCGTAAGAGGAGAACATTTCCTTAAAATGAAAGATAAAGCGATCGTTTGTAACATCGGACATTTCGATAACGAAATCGACATGGCTTGGTTAAACGAAAACTACGGTCACACAAAATCTGAAGTAAAACCTCAGGTAGATATCTATACTGTAGAAGGTAAAGAAGTGATTATTCTTGCGGAAGGCAGACTGGTAAACTTAGGATGTGCAACAGGACACCCAAGTTTTGTAATGTCTAACTCTTTCTCTAACCAGACTTTGGCTCAGATCGAACTTTGGAACAATTCTGAAGCTTATGGAAACGAAGTATATATGTTGCCTAAACATCTGGATGAAAAAGTAGCGGCTCTTCACCTTAAGAAATTAAGCGTTGAACTGGAAACTCTTTCTCCTGAGCAGGCTGAATATATCGGTGTGGATGTGAAAGGTCCATTCAAGCCTGAATATTACAGATACTAATAAGCATATTTGCTTTTATATATTGAAACTCTCCTTTTCAGGAGAGTTTTTTAGATTCCGGCGGCTTCGCCGCCGGAATCTAAAAAACTCCAATAGAATATCTCTTACTACATATGAGGGTATTTTACACTCTTTTCTAAACGCAGAACTCATCAAGGATAATTACAGTCTTGTTATCCTTCCGTTACTACTGCATCACGCTCTCCGTCTTCTTTTTTTCCTTCCTCAATCATTTCTTCGGCTTCAGCTTTCTCTTCTTCCGTAGCGTAATCAATTCGCTCCTCCTGCTCTTCTTCTTGTTCATAATCAATAAAAAATTCACAGAAAACCGGAAGATGATCTGAACCGAAATTATCGAGTGTTTTCAGGTCTTCAATAAAAATTTCTTCACTGTGGAACATCAGGTCGATCGGAAATCTCAGCAAACGGTATTTGGCATGGAAAGTGGAAACAAAAGAACGCCCGATTCTCGGATCGATAAGATGACTTGTTTTCCTGAAAAGAATGGATGATTTAGACCACGCCACATTATTAAAATCTCCCACAACAATCACCGGTTTCTTTATTTCGGTTACTCTTTTGGCGGTACTCAGAAGATCTCCGTCTCTTTCTTTGGAAGTTTCCTCTTCCGTCGGACTTGGCGGTGGCGGATGAACTCCGAAGAAAACGAAAGAAAATCCGTCCTTGGTTTTCAGATGCGCTTCTATACTTGGAATATCATCAGCCACGAAATAATGAGTTTGAGAGCTTTCAATTTTTAATTTCGAATAAAAATGCATCCCGTACGTATTTTCCAGTGTTACTTTATGCTGAAAAGGATACTCTTTTTCCAGTTTTCGCAATGCTTTTTCCCAGTCTCCATTACTTTCCATAGTCAGGAACATATCAGGCTTACATTTTTCGATCAGCTCAATAAACCTGTCGTATTCTGTGTTGAACTGATATACATTGGCTGAAATAAAATGCACTTTATCTGAAGACTTATACTTCTGAGAAAATTTCTTAACGGGATAAAGCGGAGTATATTTAATCAGAATGATACTGTGATGAACAAACATTAAGATTAAAAGCCCCTGAAAATACCATAAGTATTCTGAATGACTGACAAAAAAACCTAGAATAAAGGTGAAAACAGTAAAAAATGTGATCTGTATCTTCCCAAATTCAGGTACACGGAAAACCCAGTGTGAATGTTGAATCTTGGGCAGGATGGTCAGGATGAATAATAAAACAGTGAGACTCAGGTAAAATATCCACATATATTTTTTTAAATAACAGATAAATTTAGTGTAATTTTATAAGCTTTCAAACGAATTGTTCTTTAAACTTTATTAATTCATTTGAAAGTAAATTTAAAATTTGGTTATTTTTAAACCTTCAGATAAAAAAATCTAACGTATGAACAAAATATGGGCTGTTTCCCTGTTATTGGGAACTCTTTGCTTTGGACAGCAAAATCAGAATGCAGAAATTGAAAAACCAATCCGAGATTTATTTACCGGAATGAAAAACTCCGATCCGGAAATGATGCACACTGCTTTTGCAGGCAGCGCAATTCTTCAGACCATTACGAAAGACGGCGTAAAAACTGAAGATATTGAAGCTTTTGTAAATTCTGCTGCCCAAATGGCAAAAGGAGATCTCGAAGAAAAAATTACCATTGAAGCCATTCATACCGACGGAAAACTTGCGAGCGTTTTTACACCATATTCATTCTACTACAAGAAAAAATTTTCTCACTGTGGAGTTAACAGTTTTCAGCTTATTAAAATAGGGAAAGAGTGGAAAATACAGTATGTAATTGATACCCGAAGAACAGATAACTGTAAAGAAATTAAATAATGAAAATTCATCATATTGCCATTATCTGTTCAGATTACGAAGTTTCTAAAAAATTCTATACAGAGATCTTAGGCTTAAATATTATTCGTGAAGTTTACCGTGAAGAAAGACAGTCTTACAAGCTCGATCTTGCCATTGGAGATCATTATGTCATTGAATTGTTTTCGTTTCAGAATCCTCCGCAACGACCTTCCAGACCGGAATCATGCGGTTTAAGACATCTTGCTTTTTCGGTTGAAAATGTGAGAGAAAAGCGGGAAGAATTAATTCAAAAAGGGTTGGAATGCGAAGAAATAAGGATAGACGAATACACCGGAAAAGAATTTTTCTTTACACAGGATCCTGATCAGCTTCCGCTGGAATTTTATGAAATGTAATTTTTAAAAAACTTAAATTAATCATGAAAAAAATTGTCGTAATTCTTGCAGCATTTGCTTTAACCCATATCAATGCGCAGAAAGTTAATGAGCCGAAAGATCATCCTGAAGAATGGTCACAATCTTACGAACCGTTCAGAATTGCAGGAAATCTGTATTATGTAGGAACATATGATCTTGCCTCATACCTTATTGTAACAAATAAAGGAAATGTCTTAATCAATACAGGATTAGCAGACTCGCTTCCGATTATTAAAAATAATATTAAAAAACTGGGCTTTAAATATCAGGATACTAAAATATTGCTGCTTACACAGGCGCATTACGATCATTTGGGCGCAATGGCAGACATTAAAAAAGAAACCGGAGCCAAATTATATGTTGACGAAGCCGATGCAGATGTACTGAAAAGCGGCGGAAAATCGGATTATGAACTGGGAAAATACGGTGTTACTTTTAAACCTGTAAAACCTGATTATATTTTAAAAGATAAAAATGTGGTGACTCTTGGAGATGCAAAATTAACCATGCTTCATCATCCCGGTCATACCAAAGGATCATGTAGTTTTTTGTTTGAAACAAAGGACAGCAAAAGAAGCTATAAAGTTTTAATTGCAAATATGCCGACCATTATCGTGGATAAAAAGTTTTCCGAAGTTACTGCATATCCCTCTATCGAAAAAGATTATGAATATACTTTAAATGCCATGAAAAATCTGGATTTTGATATTTGGGTTGCTTCTCACGCGAGTCAGTTTGATCTTCATGAAAAACACAAGCCAAAAGATCCGTATAATCCTGCTGTCTTTATGAACAAAAAAGAATATTCAGATGAAATTGAATCTCTGGAAAAAGATTTTTTAAAGAAAAAATCTGAATAAATCTAATGCGCGTACCCCGTAAAAAAACTGATTGCCATAATCGCCAGAACAATAGAAGAAATGACTACGTAGATGTAGTCTTTTTCTTTTAAATAACCAATCAATGCGAAAATAATTCTCATTAACGGAGTGAACACCAAAAGAAGAATTCCCAACTGGATAATCGCCATTCCTTCGCCTTTACACAGCGAATGCCAGAAGTGTCCCCAGACTTTTTCAGAAGATTCTCCCATATCAAGGGAAGTATATTTTTCAGGCATTTTAAAGCCCTCCGTAAAAAGTTTAATAAAGCCGATTAACGATGTTGCAACAGAAAGAATAACTCCCAGTCTCAGCAAATTCCCTACAGAACGGTTCAGATCGACATCCGTGAAATTTTTTCTCATTATCTGAAGCTTTTATTGATACCGTTATACATCATGTAGATTGAAAGAATTGTGATGACAATGGCAAAGAATGTTTTTAACTTTTTGGTCTTGGAAACCATCAGTGTTTTAGATCCGATAAAACTTCCTACCACAACCCCAATAAGAACCGGAGCTGCAATCACAGGAATAATTTCACCTCTCTGAAAATAGATCAGCGCACTCGCAACCGCTGTTACTCCGATCATAAAGTTACTCGTAGTCGTAGAAACTTTAAAAGGCAGTTTCATCATATTGTCCATTGCCAGAACTTTCAGCGCGCCGGAACCGATTCCCAGCAATCCGGACATGGCTCCTGCGAACATCATCATCAGAAATCCCGGAACTGTATTTCTTGCAGAATAACTTTTCACCACCCCTTTATCCGGAAAAGTTCCGAATAATTTTAATTTTTCTTCCAGACTTCCTTTAATAATAGGTTCCTGATGATCCGGTTTCCCTTTTAAATTTAAAATAACCGTTAAAAGAAGAATACTCGCGAAAATAATTCCGATCGTATTAGGATTTAGCATACCTGAAACCAAAGCTCCGACGATGGCTCCTGAAGTAGTGGCTATTTCTAAAAACATCCCGACTCTCATATTGGTAAAGCCTTCTTTTACAAAAGCTACTGCCGCACCGGAAGAAGTTCCGATAACAGAGATGAGAGAAGCACCGATGGCGTAATGCATAGGAACGCCGAAACCCAGCGTTAATAAAGGAATGATGATAACTCCTCCTCCCAATCCGGTCAAAGAACCCAGAAGTCCTGCCGAAATGGCTCCAAGAAAGAGAATGATGATTTCTGACATGTTACAAATATAAAACTATTGCGTTAGTCTGCCAAACGTTTAAAAAAGATAAATTTGACGTATTTTTGCATAAACAAAATTTTATATGAAATTATTTTATATCATCCTCGGAGCTACTCCGAAAGGGCGAAATATAGAGCAGCACGATGTCTTCTTCGGAATTGCGGAAAGCCTGAAAGATCTGGTTCCGGATATGAAAGAGTTCTGGAAAGATGCTAAAATCCACATCGACTGTTATCAGGAAGTGCGTTTTATTGATGGCTATGAAGTGAAAATTACAGAAAAAGGGGGGAAAACATCTGAAGAACAGCTTTATTTTATTAACCTTGGAGGATATAAAAGAGGTTTCTTTGAAGAATTTCATGAACAGCATTTAATGGTTGGAAATTCGATGGCGGAAGTTACCAAAAGAGCAAAAGCTACAGAATTTTATAAAACGATGGGATTCAAAGGAGCGGAAAGTCATATTGATGATAAACACGGTGTAGACATTGATGATATTTTCAAGGTAAATGATATTCTTCCTGAAAAAATGAAAGAAAAATATTCTATTTCATTAATAAAATCCAATGCTGAAAATCAGGAAAACGTAGTGGAACTGGGATATCTGAAAATTGATAAAATTCAATAAAATATAATGCTCATAACTGAGTGAAACGCCTTTGCGAGTGAAAAATAATGAGTGAATTTTTCAAAAAACTCTCTGCCTGCTTAGCGTTAAATTTTAAACGATATAAAATCTAACAGAAAATAAAAGTAAAAAATGAAAATTGGAATTTTAGGAGGAGGACAGCTCGGACGAATGCTGATTCAGGAAGCATTGAAATACGACGATGAATTTTATACGCTGGATCCTGCTTCAGATGCACCCTGTCATAATATTTCCTACTTTACCCAGGGAAATTTCAACGATTATGAAACCGTTCTGAATTTCGGTAAGGATAAAGATGTGGTAACCATCGAAATTGAGCACGTAAATGCGGATGCTCTTGCCGAACTTGAAAATCAGGGGATAAAAGTCGTTCCGAATTCTAAAATCATTAAAACGATTCAACAAAAGATTCTTCAGAAACAATTTTATGCTCAACACGATATTCCAAGTCCTGAATTTGAAGTAATGGATGGAAGTTCCGATGAAATTAAAATGCCTCTGCCGTTTGTACAGAAAATGAACACAGGAGGTTACGACGGAAAAGGCGTTCAGGTAATCCGTACCAATGAAGACATGAAAAATCTCTGGATACAGGATTCTGTGATCGAAAAGTTAGTGGATATTGATAAAGAACTTTCCGTAATTGTTGCCAGAAATGAAAACGGAGAAACAAAAACTTTCCCTGTAACGGAAATGGTTGCCGATCCGAAGCTTAATCTTCTGGATTTCAACATCTGTCCCGTTTTTTTAACCGAAGAAATTGAGGAGCAGATCAATTCGATCACAGAAAAATTCCTCAATGCAATTCATTCTCCGGGACTTTTCGCCATCGAACTGTTTTTAGATAAAGAAGGAAAAGTCTGGGTAAACGAAACGGCTCCGCGACTTCACAATTCAGGACATCAAAGTCAGGAAGGAAATGCGAATTCACAGTTTGAGCAGATGTACCGCGTGGTAAAAAATTTACCTTTGGCAGATACGGATGCCATTATCTACAGCGGAATGCTGAATCTGGTGGGCGCAGAAGGTTTTTCCGGAAAAGTGGTTTATGAAGGAATGGAAGACGTTTTAAGACTTCCTGAAACTTATGTTCACCTATACGGAAAAACAGAAACGAAACCGGGAAGAAAAATGGGGCACATTAATGTTCTGGCAGAATCCAGAGAGGAATTGATGGAAAAACTGGTAATGGTAAAAGAAATGGTAAGAGTTATTTCCGAATAATTTCACGATTAACATCATTGAAAAAGACTGCTTGAGAAGGCAGTCTTTTTTAGTTTTTAATTTTATTTTTTAACTCTGTAAGCTTCATTTCTTTTTTATTTTTTGAAATATCTCCATAAACTGTTTTTGAATCTTTATTAAATGTAAGCCAATAACATCCGCAAGCTGAAATATAATAATCTTTTGGTCTTTCTTTGGTGTGAAAATGGTTATTCTTACTTCCGTCACTCGCAGCATTAAGACTCATGATGTAGTATTTGCCTTGTTGAAATGAAGAAAGATAAGGTCTACAGAGATTTCCATTATCTCCCCAAATGATAAATGTCTTTCTGGATTCTTTTCCTTTTACAACTTCAATAACTTCAACTTCCATAGACATTGGAACCTGCTCATCATAAATATCTTTGAAGGTAATAAACTTTTTTACTTTAACTACAGTGATTAATTTTGAATTTAAAGACATTTTAAGAAAACTTCCTTCATAATTACAATCACAGGCATAATTGTATTCATATGTTCCAAAGAATAGTATAAAACAGATTATATAGGTAAATTTCATTTACTTGAACTATTTCTAAAATTAATGTCTTTATTTTCTTTTGATATCATTTAAATAATGATCTACATAATTTTCATAATTACTTCTCAAATTTTCACTTTCGTTTTGAAAATAACTTTGTGCGTTCTCTGCTGTTTTGATATATTTTTTAAGTTTAAGATTAAAATTCCAAAATTTATACGTTAAGAATAAAGAAAATATTAATATCGAAAAAATATTAAAAATAACGAGTTCCGAATTACTATCAAAATAATTACTTACGGTGAATAATTTGAAGAGATTGTATAGTGATAGAACTATAACAGCCATATTAAGAAAAGCGATCAAGTAATTCAAAATTTCATTTTTTTGAATTTTGACAAAATCATTCTTTAGCTCTTTGAATTTTTGTTCATGAGTATTTACTCTCTGGATTTTAAATAATTTATATTGCCTTAAATCTTCGTTGATTCTTTCTGTTTCATTCATGATTTGGTAATTAGTTTTTAATAAGTGAAATATAAATATTATTTGAATATAATATACAATTCTTACTTAAAAATCTTCTTAATCACATTTCCGATTTCCATAAAATCGTCATGATTTCCTACAGAACGTTTTTCCACATCATTTTCATCAAATTCGGAGAAAGGGAAAACCAACAAATAATTATTGTCGCGAAGGTTTCTGTTTAAAAGTTCCGGAATCAGTCTCATCTGCGGAATGTAGGATTTCATGCCTCTTTTAGCCATAAAAACAATTAAAGCTTCATCTTCTTTAAGTTCCGCAGCGGTTTTTTCGCCGTCTTTCCAAGAATTCATAATAATAAATTCAGCTTCAATATTGGCTTTTTTAATAATTTTCTGAAGAATGTCCAGAATAGTTTCCGAAGCATAAAAAACAATCGTTGCCCCGGAGTTTCTGGCAATATTCCAAACCCTTAAAAGCGCATGAAAGAAACCTGCTTCTTTGTGGGCGTTTTCGGGAATCATCACCGCATATTTTTTGATGGTCGACAGAGGTTGTGCAGCGTGATACACCAAAACATTCACATGATCGTTCTGAAGATAGCCGTTGTAAAGATTGTACACAAAAGAAGGAGAAAAACCTTTTTCATCTTCCAGTCCGATGATGATATCGGTAATATTCTGCTCTTTAATAACGTTATTCACTCCGTTGATGACATCATTATCGTATCTTTTCAGTGGCTGAATTTTCACATCTGCGGCAGCAGCCGTATCTGTAGCGCTGTGCAGCAGTTTTTCGGCATTTTTTACGGAAGATTCATTTTTATCTTCGTTAATGACGTTCAGCGCAAATATATTTTCTGTGTTAGAATGGGCTTTAATTAAAATTCCCAGATTCACCATTCTTTCAACGGTGGCTTCATAATTTAAAGCTAAAAGAATATTTTCCTCTTCATGTGTATTTCCGGAAACTGTATCTTCATTGTCCTGTTCCGCTATTTTCTGTGCACTTGCCATCGAAACAAAAGATGATATCGTACATGAAATCAGAATCAGCAGAATACTTCCGTTCAGAACGTGTTCATTTAATAATCTGATCGGTTCTCCCGTTTCCGTTTCCGAAAGAATGATATTGTAACCTACCATTACTGAAGCCAATGTTGCAGCCGCCGATGCCGAACTCAGCCCGAAAATCAGCTTTCCTTCTTCTTTGGTAAGCCTGAATGTTTTCTGTGTAGCTACCGCCGAAAGATATTTTCCGCCAATTGAAGCAACAAGCATAATTGCGGCGACTTCCAAAGTTTCCCAGCTTTTAAAAAACACTTTAAAATCAATCAGCATTCCTACACTGATCAGGAAAAAAGGAATGAAGATCGCATTTCCTACAAATTCTACACGGTTCATCAGCGATGAGGTGTGAGGAATCAGTCTGTTTAAAGCCAATCCTGCAAAGAAAGCTCCGATAATAGCTTCCACACCTGCCAATTCTGCCAGTAAAGCCGCGAGATAGATCATCACCAGAACAAAAATATACTGTGAAATTTTGTCATCGACTTTTTTAAAGAACCAACGTCCGATCATTGGGAAAATCATAAGAACGACCAATCCGAAAACCACAAATGAGACAGAAAGTTTCACCCAGAATTCTGTGCCGACATCACCCTGCGACATTCCTACAATCACGGCAAGAACCAAAAGCGCAAGAATATCCGTAATCATCGTTCCGCCGACAGTAATGTTCACTGCGGAATTTTTTGCAATGCCCAATTTACTGACTAAAGGATACGCAATTAAGGTGTGAGACGAAAATAAACTGGCAAAAAGAACCGAAGTCAGAACCGAAAAATGCAGAATATAATAGGCTCCGAAATACCCCAAAACAAAGGGAACCGTAAAGGTATAAATTCCGAAGGTGAGACTTTTCCATTTATTTTTTTTGAAATCGCCCATGTCTATTTCCAGCCCTGCAAGAAACATGATGTAAAGCAGTCCGGTAGTTCCCGTCACCACAATACTGCTTTCTCTCGCCAGAACATTAAAACCGTTCGGACCGATGACAGCCCCTGCAATAATCAATCCCAGCAGATGCGGGACTTTTATCTTATTCAAAAGCAATGGTGCGGCAAGAATAATAATTAAAACCAGAAGAAATTTAAGTACCGGATCTTCGATGGGAAGACTCAGGTTGTGTATGCTCAGTAAAGTCATTGTGTGTTTATTTGGTGGAACGTACTAATTCTACAGAGAACTTTGCAGTACAGTTATTGTCTGTTGAAATGGTTCTTGTCCCTCTTATTTTATTGGCTGAAAAGTCATTCAAGATAACATTCATTTCAACCTGTTTTTTTGAAGCAGAATCTGTTTTAAAATTTAGCTTTGCCTCGTTATTTTCAAATTTTCCGGAGTAGAGCCTTACCAGATTATTATTGTTGATGATTTTGGTTACAAGCTGGATAGAATCACTGTCGAATTCCCATGTATCGGTACGCTGATCGCCGACTACATAATCGCTGCAGTTGGACTCTGTACAGATCACTTTTCCTGTCCACGATCCGGCGATTTCAGCAGGCCAGACTACAATTTTCACCGAATCTTTTTTAGCAAAAATACTGTCTCTCATTTTTAAAAGAGACTGATATTCAGATTCCTTCTGGGCAAATGATTTTTCTTTTTCCAGTAATTGCTGCTCTCTTAAAGTAAGGTCATTTTCCTTTTTTCTATTGTCGCAGCTCGTTAAAAGCAGTAGAATAGCAGAAACTGCAAATAAGGCGTTTTTTATCATATTGAATAACTTGGTGAAAACAATATAAGAAAAAAAACGGAAAGTTTAGAGCCTCTATTTTTGTGTGAATGGTAATAATTCAGATTAATTTTTAAGCGATTCGTTGCTTTTTAAACATTTCTCTATTGTAATTAATAACAAAAACACCCAAAATAATCAATATCGCTGCAATGATAAATTTAGCTGAAATTTCTTCATTAAGAATCATCCAGCTTAAGAAAATGGAAATAATAGTATTGATATAAGCCAGTATGGAAACCTGAACCGGAGAAACCTTTGTTAAAGCATAATGATAGGCAAAAAAAGCAGCTACGGAGCCGAAAACAGAAAGATACAGCATTGCCGAAATACTTTTTACAGACCAGTTTTCGAAGTTATAATTATCCGTGAAAAGGAAAGCAAAAATAATCTGAATAATTCCGGCAAACGCGAACTGATAAAATAAGTTCAGTGAAATATTTTTACTCTGGATATTCATTTTCTTCGTAAAAATCGTTCCTGAAGCCCATCCTGCAATGGCGATCAATAAAAGAAAAATCCCAAATCTGTAATCCGGATTCGCAAGATCATTAATGCCGTCCCAAAAGATAAATAAAATTCCTCCGAAACACATTAAAAGACCGATCATTGCACGAATGGTGAATTTCTGCAATCCGATGGCAACACTTCCCAAAAAAACAACAATAGGTGAAGTTGCGCTCATTAATGAAGTTAAACTGCTCGTCAGCGTTTCTTCTGCAACGGTTGTCAGTCCGTTTGCCATAATCAGCATTAAAAAAGAAAAAATAAGCTGATATCCCAGATTTTTCCAGCCGATCCACTGAAACTGTTTTTTGTACAGTAAAATGAAAAGCATGATAATGGCTGCCAGAAACTGACGGATTCCCGCAACAAACCAAGCCGGAATGGTTTCAACAGCAACGCGGATTGATAAAAATGTAGTTCCCCAGACAACAGCAACGGTGAGAATGGCAAGAGTAAGCTTAAAATCTTTCAAAATGGTGGTCTTAGCGGCAAATATATTCAATTAAAAGTTCATTCAAAAGCTTTCCTGAGCTTCATCAATATTATCCAACAACTTTTAAGCCTTTTTGCGTGAGGTTTTTTAATTTTTTATCTTTGAACATCTAATAAATTGAAAAATGGTAGGAATAATAATGGGAAGTCAGAGCGACTTGCCAATCATGGAACAGGCAGCAAATTTTTTAAAATCCCTGAACATCCCTTATGAACTGACAGTAGTTTCTGCACACAGAACACCGGAAAGAATGTTCGATTATGCGAAAACTGCTAAAGAAAGGGGATTGAAAGTAATTGTTGCCGGAGCGGGAGGAGCAGCCCACCTTCCGGGAATGGTAGCGAGCTGTACAACCTTACCTGTGATCGGAGTTCCTATTTTATCGAGCAACTCTATTGACGGTTGGGATTCTGTATTATCAATTCTTCAGATGCCGGGTGGAATTCCTGTAGCTACAGTTGCTTTGAACGGTGCTTTGAATGCGGGAATTTTAGCTGCAAAAATTATCGGAAGCTCCGATGAAACCGTTGCTGAAAACCTTCAGCAATATCAGGATTCTTTAAAGGATAAAGTTCTGGGAACCGTGGACGATATTAAAGAGAAACATCCGAATCATTTTGATAAATAATTTAATACATTATAAAACTCAGGCTCACGAAATTCGTGAGCCTGAGTCTTTATCACTACTCTTGAAATTTAGTTATTATTCCGCTACAGCTTGTTTCATCAGGAATTTTTTCGAGTTCCATTAAAATAAAAACTCTCCGAGTTTGGAGAGTCTAATATTTTTTATTCCTGAAGCATATTGTCCCTTGTATTTTTCTGAACGGCAATGGCTCCGAAAAGTGCCAGTAAAAAGGCAAATCCATAAAAACCTTTTTCGCTTGGAAGAATTGTCGCATTCCATAATCCGATCGCCAATAGTACAATCGAGGAAAGAGTAGCAAACCAGCAGATCCCGTAATAAATATCAGTCACTTTAATATTTTCCAGTCTGTCGCGTACTGCTTTCTGCAAAGAAACTACAGCAAATAATCCATATAAAAGGATGGTAAAATAATATCCTTTCTCATTAAGCTGCATTTCCGCTCTTGCAAGACCTACAATAAAACCAATCATTCCGGCTCCTAAAGCAACCCAGGATGCTGCGACAAATGCAGTTGATACATTTTGCTTTTTCATGTTTAATGTTTTTGTTAAAGGTTTCAAAGATATTAATTTAAATTAAATGTGAACTATTCTTTAATGGTTCCTTAATTAAATTAAACTAATAACTTATATTTTACATTAACACTCCGGAACATTCACCGCAATTGCCAAACCGCCTTCGGAAGTTTCCTTAAAACGGTCATTCATGGATAAAGCGGTTTCCCACATCGTCTGAATTACTTCATCTAACGTTACTTTTGCTTTAGCTGGATCACTTTCCAGCGCAATGTTTGCTGCAGTAATTGCTTTTATAGCTCCCATCGTATTTCTTTCGATACAAGGAATCTGTACAAGTCCTTTTATCGGATCGCAGGTTAAGCCTAAATGATGCTCCATGGCAATTTCGGCTGCCATTAAAACCTGACCGACACTTCCGCCCAAAATTTCGGTAAGACCAGCCGCTGCCATTGCGGAAGAAACGCCTACTTCTGCCTGACAACCGCCCATTGCCGCAGAAATGGTTGCATTTTTTTTGAATAATGTACCGATTTCTCCTGCTACTAAAAGGAATCTCACAATATCATCTTCGCTGGTGAATTCCGTAAAAGCCTGTGCGTACATCAGAACCGCCGGAATTACGCCACTTGCACCATTGGTAGGAGCGGTAATAATTCTTCCGAAACTTGCATTTTCTTCATTCACAGCCAATGCAAAACAGGAAATCCATTTATTGATATTGGTGAAATTTTCTTCGGCTTCTACAACCTGCTGAAACCATTCATCTTTATTTTTGTAAATTTTATCGCCCAGTAGTTTTCTGTTGATTCCGGCTGCACGACGCGTAACATTCAATCCGCCCGGAAGAGTTCCTTCTTTATTGACGCCTTTGTAAATGCATTCTTTAATCTGCTGCCAGATGTAAAGTGCTTCTGCTCTTGTCTCGTCCGGTGTTCTCCAGCTTTCTTCATTGATTAAAATTAAATCTGAAATACGTTTTAATCCTAGTTTTTCACAATATTTTACAATATCGGAAGATTTATGACAAGGATATAGAGTACGGACACAATGTTTCTGAATTGATTTTTTTTCCTGACTCATGATAAAACCGCCGCCTACAGAATAAAAATCCTGCACAAGCTCGGTTCCGTCTTCAAAAATGGCTCTGAAAATCATTCCGTTGGGATGATATTCAAGAGATTTTTTCATATTAAGCACCAGATGATGCCCGTAAATGAAAGGAATTTCTTTTTCGCCACCCAGATTAAGAATTTGGGTAGATTTTATTTTTTCTATTTTTTCATCAATTTTTGTGGTATCGATTGTTTTAAAATCTTCTCCATTCAGACCGAGCATTCCGGCAATATCGGTTCCGTGACCGATCCCCGTTTTTGCCAGTGAACCGAAAAATTCAAGGAAAACTTCTTTTACCTCTTCAATTGCTCTTTCTCTTTTAATAATCCTGATGAATGCTGATGCCGCATTCCAAGGTCCCATCGTATGCGAACTGGATGGACCTATTCCTACTTTTATAATCTCAAAAACCGATATTGATTCCATATAGAAATTTGCTCATTTTTCCCAAACACAAAGATACACGATAAATCGAGATGCAAAAGCCGGAGCTGAAAATTCAGCTCCGGCTCAAATTAAAACTATATGAACACTTGTAGATAATCTTTTTTGTATGAATGACGAATGGTGAATTTGCTTCGCATTCAATTGTGAATTGTTAATTTTTTAATTTAAATAAATTCACGATTGACAATTGACCATTTACTATTCAACATTTTTTTTCTCAGCAAAGGCTTTCTTCATGCTGCGAAATATCCAGTCCCATATCTTCGGATTCTTCAGAAACTCTTAAAGTAATAATGCTATTGGTGATTTTATACAAAAGCAATGACCCGAAAAAAGTAAAAACAGAGACTAAAAATAAGGCTGCCATATGATGGGCAAAAACTTCAAACCCACCATGAAGAAGACTCGCATTTTCACCGTGTGCAAAAATTGCCGTTAAGATCATCCCCATAATTCCTCCTACTCCATGACAGGCAAAAACATCCAGTGTATCGTCAATTTTCTTTAAAGCTTTCCAATTCACCATTACATTAGAAACTATGGCGGAAATAAATCCGATGAATAGACTTTCTGAAACGGAAACAAAACCGCAAGCCGGAGTAATCGCCACTAAACCTACAACAGCTCCGATGCACGCTCCTAAAGCTGAAACTTTTCTTTTATTAATCCTGTCAAAAAAGATCCACGTCATCATCGCAGAAGCTGAAGCAATTGTAGTGGTTCCGAAAGCCGTCGCTGCTGTTGCATTGGCTGCCAAAGCCGAACCTGCATTAAAACCAAACCAACCAAACCAGAGCATTCCTGTTCCGAGCATCACATACGAAATATTGGAAGGATCGTGATGAGGTTTTTTCCTATTTCCTACAACCATTGCGCCTGCTAAAGCTGCAAAACCTGCACTCATGTGTACAACAGTACCTCCTGCGAAATCTTTTACACCAAAATATTTATTAAGCAATCCGTCAGGATGCCAAACCATATGACAAAGCGGGGTATAAATAAACAGACTGAAAAGCACCATGAATAGAAGATAGGAGATGAAACGTACACGTTCTGCAAAAGAACCCGTAATTAATGCAGGAGTAATGACTGCAAATTTCATCTGAAATAAGGCAAAAAGAATAAAAGGAATTGTTGAAGCCATTGCTTTATGCGGCAACACTCCTACCCTGCTGAAAAAGGGATAGCTCATAGGATTGCCGATGATTCCGTAATGTTCTCCATTGATGGTAAAACCAACAGAATCTCCGAAAGAGAAGGAAAAACCAACCACTACCCACAAAATAGAAATCACTCCCAAAGCAATAAAACTTTGAAGCATCGTAGAAATTACGTTTTTCTTTCCCACCATTCCTCCGTAGAAGAATGATAAGCCGGGAGTCATTAATAAAACCAGACCTGCCGCAGCAAGAATCCATGCAACATCCGCACCTACAATTTTATCTTCGCTTAAAAACTCTCCTGTGTTGGGAAAATCTGTAATGGGACTCCAGAATAATCCGCCTACTGCAACAAGAGCGATGATAGCGAAAGAAACAATCCATTTTAAACCTACTGTCATAAAAAATTTGTGTTTACCCTTCAAATTTAAGGATAAATTTTTCAAAAACAATAAAATTCAAAACAAACCCCTTAAAAATTAATATAATTTTAATTTTTAAATACAATTTCAATTCAAAACCCCCTTCAAAATAGAAGCTACTTCTTTAAATTTCGTAATTGGAAATAAATGAGTCCCTCCTTTGATTACATAATCGGGTTTGGAATTTTTTATCGGGAAAACAATATCGCGGTCTGCTAAAATCTGTATAACATCAGGGTTTTCTTCAAACTTCCAGTCTGATATTTTTTCAATCGACCATTTTAAATAATACGGATCTCTTACTCTGAAGTATTGTAAAACTTTAGGATTTCGGGGATCAAAGAATTTTCTGACTACAGAATACATATTGGTTGTTCTTTCGTTGAAGAAAGTAACGGGAAGAACTTTTGGAATTTTTGTGATCTGTCCGGCTTTAATAAGACGGGATTTTTCTTTATGGGATTTAATGCTTCCGAGAATAACAACTTTTCTGGCAGGTTTCAGCCTGTTGATTTCCTGAACCATAATTCCGCCAAAAGAGTAACCTACCAGATAAAACGGTTCAGAATCATCAACCTTTTCTGCCATTCTTTTTACGTAATCTGAGAATTCTTCATTTTGGTGAGGAATCAGCCAATCGATAAAAACCACTTCGTGATGCTTTGGAAATTCAATTTTCTCCAAAACCTTAAAATCTGCACCAAGTCCGCTTACTACATAAATTTTCATACCACTAAAATAAAAAAATCGTTAAAAAAAATGAGCGATTCCCAAAGAAATCGCTCATTTTCGTTTATTAAAGGAAATTATACCTTATTTCTTTTTAACAGGCGTTCTGTTTTCGTTATCCAAAACTGCTGTCGAAATTTTGAACTGAATATCCATTTCGTTTTTAATGAAATAATCCTTCAGAGAAGACTGGTAGAACACTTTGAAATCTCTTCTGTTCAATGAGAATTTAGCCGATTCGATAACCACCGTAAACTGAGTGATATAGACATTTGCAGGGAAAGTGATCGTTTTTCTCACCCCTTTAATCGTTACATCTCCGTAAACTGTAGAATTGTACTCGCTGTTTGCCAAAGGAATTATTTTCGTTAAATGGAATTTCGCCAGCGGGAATTTTTTAACATCGAAGAAATTTGAACTTTTAAGATCGTTCGTTAATTTTACCATATCTTCATCCTGACTGGAAACATCACCCGCCATCAATGACTTCATATCAATCACAAATTCTCCGTCCACCAAAACCGTCTTATCAAAAGTGAATTTTCCACTTTTCAGTTTTATGGTTCCGGAATGTGTAGTAGGAACCGTTTTTACAACTTTATACCCCCACCATCTGATGTCCGACGATGTTACTTTTACCACTTTATCTCCTTTCTTCTGAGCGAAAACAAATGACATACTTACGCACATCATAGCAAACAATAGTAATCTTTTCATTCTTTTTTATTTACAATTCAACAAAAATAAAAAAAAGTGTAGAACTTCTACACTTTTAATAATCTTTTTTTGATTAAATTATTTAGCTGTTACTTTTACAAGCAAATCCATATCATCTTTCACAAGAACATCCTGCATTGTTGATTTGTAAGCAACATCAAATTTCTGTCTGTCGATAGAGAATTTATTTGACATCAGGCTAACTGCTCCGTTTGCATACGTAATTTTTGCAGGGAAAGAAATCGCGTTGGTTTTTCCTTTTACCGTTAAGTTTCCTGTAACTAAAGAAGTGTACACTTTATCGTTGTTTTTCTTTACTCCGGTGATTTTGAAAGTTGCTGTTGGAAATTTTTCAACTTCGAAGAAATCTCCTGTTTTAAGGTGACCATTCAGTTTTTGCTGATATTCACCGGAAAGGTCTGTAGCATTAATAGAAGTCATGTCTAGAACGAAAGAACCTCCTACTAACTGGTTTCCTTTCAATACCATTTCTCCGGATTTTACTTTTACGGTACCGTTGTGAGAGCTTGCCTCAGATTTTGCGATTTTGTAACCCCACCACTGTACATCAGAGCTTACTACTTTTTTTACCTGTCCGAATGCAAGTCCGCTTGCTAAAACTGCTAATAAAAATATTTTTTTCATTTGAATAAAAGTTATTTTCTTGTTTGTTATTTACTGATGCAAATGTAACTAACTGCTTCGAGAGATTTCATTGATGTACATCAATAAATACATTTTTTTTCATGAGTAATATCATCCATAAAAAAACTCCGAATTTCTTCGGAGCTTTGTTTTATTCGTGATAGTAAGCGGTATAAAGCGCTGAACCAATGAGTGCCGTATTCGGATTTCTGTTCAGATAAATCGGAATGTTTCTCAGCATTTCTTCCATTTTATCGCTTATTTTAAACTTTTCATAGAATTTATCCTTGTTAATATAGTCTGTAATAATCTGCGGAATATCTCCGGAAATCAGCAAACCGCCGGTTGCTTTTAATTTCAGCGTTAAATTGTTTGCCTCTCTTGCTAAAAATTCAAGGAAAGTGTCCAGAGCAATCTTACAGATCAGAACATCTTCTTCAACCGCAGCTTTATATAGTTCTTCAACAAAATTGCCATTCGAGAAACGCTCTGCAAGCCATTCCGGTTCAGGATGTCTTTTTACATCTCTGAGGAATCTGTAAATATTAAACAGACCTCCTTTAGATAACACATTTTCCCAGCTTACAATTCCGTAAAGATTATTCAGAAACTGATAAAATTCTACCTCAACATTCGTTCTTGGAGAGAATTCCGAATGTCCTCCTTCTGTTGCAAATGGTCTTAAATATTTTCCGTCGAAGAAATATCCGGCTTCACCTAAACCATTTCCCGGAGCAAGAATCGCTACGTTGCCGTTTTCAAGATGTCCGCTTGTGTAGATCGGGTCAAGATCAGAATCTTCCAAAAGCCCCATTCCGTAAGCTGAAGATTCCTGGTCATTCAGCATATTTACTTTTTCGAATCCCAGATCTCTTTTGTATTCTTCTACATCCAGATTCCAGCCTAATCTTGCAGGGCTGCTTTTTCCGTTTAAAACCGGTCCCGGAACAGCCATTCCAAGCCTTTTCACATTCTCCAGCTGATTGTCCTGAATAAACTTCTTCAGGATTTCTGAAAAAGAAGCATACTCTTTCGTTGGGTAATTATTCTGGATTTTAATCTCAAGACCTCCGTTACCGGAGACGAAATATCCTAAAGTTGTAATATCTTCACGTAGGTTTGCGCCAATGATAGAAACGTTATCATTGCTACCGTTTTTTACTCCTGGTAAATAAAGTGGAAATTTTGGATTCAAAATCATAACCTCAAATTTTATCAAATATAATAATATCTTTTGTAAATTTTCGTTAGAAATAAAAAACCTTCTCAAAAAATCGAAAAGGTTTGGTTAATAATTGCTTATATTTAAATCTAACTACTTCCCTAAAGGAATATTGTAAGAAAATCCTACCCCAATGTTGCCCACATTGTAGTCCTGATTTGGCAAATCGCCGTTGTTTCCTACAAAAACTTTCTGGTACTGTACGAAGAAATTCCAGTCCTGATTGTGATATCCGATTTCAGGCTTTAAATAAAATCCGCCGTTTGGTCTGTCTAATGTAACGTTAGATGCTACTTTATTATCCCCTGTCAAAAATCCGTACCCTAAGTCTGTACCAAAGTAAAATCCTGTCTGTTTAGGATAAATTCTAATTAATGCTGCTACAGGAACTACTCCCACATCATTATTAGTATATCCGTTGTTATCTTTACCGAAATAGTGTGTATATCCTGTTGCGATACCCAATCCGAATCCCGGGGTAATAAGGTTCTGGTATGCTACATCCACTCCTACTGCCATCGAAGTATTGTCAGAAGGAACTGCTAAACCAACATTTGCTCCTACCTTAATCATATTATTCATCTGTGCACTTTGT
The DNA here is from genome assembly GCF_037146035.1 of Chryseobacterium sp. MMO-72. NCBI lineage: Bacteria > Pseudomonadati > Bacteroidota > Flavobacteriia > Flavobacteriales > Weeksellaceae > Chryseobacterium > Chryseobacterium sp. MMO-72. Next base: position 72,650 of record NZ_JBBCWG010000010.1, on the reverse strand, counting down.
GCGCTCAATGCTCCTGCAGTCAAAATTCCGGCAAATAAAATTGCTTGTTTAAACATTTTCATAACTCTGATTTTTTAAATTTTACTAAGCTGAAAAATGTAAAAATCGTGCCAAGCAAAGCCTTTCCGGCAACTTTAACAATGCTTCAAAATCTAAAAACATGAAATTCAATCAATTATTCTGACTAAAAAATTAAATAAACGTTTAAAAAATTCACTCATTTTAAATAAATGATTAAACATTTAAACTCAATTTATTCAAAATACCATCCAATATTAACAATTCTTAACCGTTATTAATTTTAACCTTACCTTATCACAGCTATCAAAAAGTAAATAATTGATATGATTTCTCCATCGTTACTCAACAATAAACACCTTCTCTGGCGGGCAGGATTCGGACCGGGAATCAGTCAGCTGGAAGATCTTCATATAAAAGACATTAAAAGCCTGCTTAATGATCTGTTTAGAGAAGAAACATTTCTTTATGTAAATTATGATACGCCCGATATTGCAGAAACCGGAGATTATATGATGAATGATCAGACTCCGGCAGAAAAGAAAAAGGAAATGCAGAGAATCAGCCGACAGCAGAACGAAGAGCTCAATCTGAATTTTCTTGATAAAATGGTGAACAGCAAAGAGCAGATGAGAGAAAAAATAGCTTTTTTCTGGCATGGACATTTTGCATCAAGAGTTGTCAATCCGAAATTTAACCGACAGATTTTAAATGTGATCCGAAAAAATGCACTCGGAAACTTTAAAGATCTATTATTTGAAGTCAGTCAGGCTCCTGCAATGCTGAATTTTCTTAACAATCAGCAGAACAAAAAAGATCATCCCAACGAAAATTTTGCCCGTGAAGTGATGGAACTTTTCACGATGGGACGCGGAAATTATACAGAGAAAGATATCCGGGAAGCTGCGAGAGCTTTTACAGGATGGGGATCGGATAAAGAAGGAAATTTTAAAGAACGGAAAAATCTTCATGATGAAGGCTCAAAGACATTTCTCGAAAAAACAGGTAATTTTACAGGCACAGATGTTTTAAATATCATTCTTGAACAAAAGGCAACGGCAAAATTCATCACCACAAAAATCTATAAATTCTTCGTGAATGAAAATGTTGATGAAAACGTTGTAAAATCCCTGAGCGAAAGTTTCTACCAGTCCGGTTACGACATTAAAAAACTCATGATGGATATTTTCTCTAGTTCGTGGTTTTATGATAAAAAAAACATCGGCAGCAGGATAAAGTCTCCGATTGAACTCATGGCAGGAATGATGCGGTCACTTCCCATGACCATTCAGAATCCTGAAAACCTCATCGTTTATCAGAAATTACTGGGACAGATGCTTTTGTACCCACCCAATGTTTCAGGCTGGCCGAACGGAAAATCGTGGATCGACAGTTCTACCTTAATGTTAAGACTTCAGATTCCGCAGATCTGGTCTGGTTTGCGACCGTTAGATTACCGTCCGAAAGAAGATGATGATTTGGATATGGGTTTAAAAAACAACACGAATTCTTTAACGAAAAGCTTTAAAAATCCCAATATTACTATCGATTGGTCGCGTGTGGAAAAGATTTTCAATGGAAAGAATGTAGAAGATTATTTAATTCAGAGTTCAAAATCTCTGGATATGAATTCGGTGAAAAATTTCTCCGACAACAGTGTGAAAATGAATGTCATTAATCTCATGTCGACACCGGAATATCAGTTAATGTAGTTTTCAGCAGCAGATTTTAGCTTACGTTAAAGTCTGCAACCTATCATCTTTATCCTAAAACCTAAGTTTATGTTAATCAAAAGAAGAGAATTTCTAAAAATAAGTTCATTGGCAACCGCATCTTTTCTGATGCCAAATTTTCTGAAAGCCATGACATTTGATGATGCACTGGAACCCAATCAAAAAATATTGGTAGTTCTTCAGTTTACAGGAGGAAACGATGGTCTGAATACGATTATTCCGACAAAAAATGATATTTATTTCAGGGAAAGAAATAAAATTGCCATTCAGAATTCCATGCAGCTTACGGACGAGGCGGGGATTAATCCAGCCCTCTCCTATTTCAAAGAACTGTACGATCAGGGAGAACTTTCTGTAATGAACAATGTGGGCTATCCGAATCCCGATAAATCACACTTCCGAAGCATGGACATCTGGCATTCTGCAAGCAGAAGCGATGAATATCTTGACACAGGCTGGCTGGGAAGATTTCTGGATGAAGAATGTTATAAATGCGATCATCCCACACAAGCATTAGAAGTGGACGATATGCTGAGTTTAGCTTTAAAAGGTGAAAAAAATAAAGCATTTGCCTTTAAAGATCCGAAAAGATTATATCAGACCAGTCAGGAAAAATATTTTAAATCGCTGTATGATCATCATCATGACGACGAAACGGTTTCCTATCTTTATCAGACTTTAGGTTCCACCATCAACAATGCAGGATATATTTTCGAGAAAAGCAAAGCAAAAAACACCGAACAGAGCTATCCGAATTCACAACTCGGAAAAGACTTTAAAACCGTTTCCTCTTTAATTAAATCTGACATTAATACGAGAGTGTATTATCTTTCCATCGGAAGTTTCGATACACACGTGAATCAGAATGAAAGACAGCAAAAACTGTTTACAGACATTAATGATGCGGTAAAAGCATTTGTGGCGGATATGAAAAGCAACGGACTTTTTAATGATATTTTACTGATGACTTTTTCAGAATTTGGCAGACGTGTTGCCCAGAATGCAAGTAACGGAACTGATCATGGAACGGCAAACCAGATGTTTTTCATCAGTGGAGGTTTAAAGAAAAAAGGAATTCTGAATGCACTTCCCGATTTACAGAATCTGAATGAAGGCGATTTAATCTACACCGAAGATTTCCGGAAAATTTATGCTACCATCCTAAAAAACTGGCTGAAAGCAGACTCTTCTAAAGTTCTGGGCTGGAAAAACGGAGTTTATGATTTTGTATGAAAGCGTTTGATTGTCCGTTATTAATTATACTGTTTTTAACGCGAAGATCGCTAAGATTTTCTGATATACTAACTGCTTCTAAGTTCACAAAGGCGTTTCACTCATCAAAGAACTCAAAGGTTTAATGATGACAAATTACGGACAATCATAAAAATTTGTCTTAACAAATAAAAAGTTAACAATAAATTTAGTAATTATTACATTTTGATCATATTTTGCAACTTTTTACTCTGTCGAACCTTCAGTTTGCGGCGAATTTTAAAATCAATTTAGAAAATTTTAAAAATAAAAAGAGGCTGTTGCAAAAATGAACAGCCTCTTTTCTATAATTTAAATCTAACTACTTGTCATGTTAATTCGTTGATGCAGGAAGTTGCTTAGGATCTTCTTTTTTCTGACTTTTCTGATCAATTTTCTCTGAAATTTTCTTCACGATAAATTCAATCACTAAAGGAGCTACCACAGCAACAACTGCTTTTAATATTCTTGATTTCATACGGTTTATTTTTTTATAATTGATGCAATACAATTTCTACGCCAAGATTTTTATCAGTCTTCATCCGGAATCACAAGGTTTTCATAATTTTTAGCTGCCGCTTTGAATTTTTCTTCCAGTCTCAGCCTGAGTTTTCTCGGTTTATGCACAACCAGACATTCTCCGAACCCCAAAAGAAGTCTTTCCAGCTCGAAGTTCAGCTGTACACAGATTTTAAAAATGGTTCCTTCATTCGTTTCGCTTACAATTTCCTGACTGGCATGAAAAGGCTTGGTCTTTACATAGGGAGCGTTGGAAGAATCTACAAAGAAAACCACATTTCGCGGAGCCATCGTCGGCGAAACACTTACTCCCACAATATCTTTGAAATATTCGTCGCCGTCGAGATTCATGTCAATATAATCAATATTTTCATCGGTCTGAATATCTTCCATTCTGTCCAGAGCGAGATTATAGACATATTGCTTATTGGAACAGATCAGAAACCAGCGATTGTTAAATTCCTTCAGCAACTGCGGATGAACAATATAAGAATCTGATTCTCTTGCCTTAAAACTTTTATACGTGATGTTCAGTACTTTCTTGTGCAAAATCGCATCATATAGAATATCAATATATTCCAGACCTTTCAATTGTTCATTTTTGTCTAAATGAATAATTGATTTCTGGTTCGTGGAATGGATGGAATCTTCCAGCTTCTGGATCACCCCGTTCATTTCCTTGAACATCGAAAAATCCTTAAACTGTTTTAAAATCTGCACCGCATTATTCATGGCTTTCAGATCACTTTCGTTGACCGAAATATTATGAATGCTGTAATCGGGATCGCTGTAACGATAGTATTTTCTTTCGTATACTTCAATCGGTGCTTCATATCCGAATTTTTCACTCCGCATATTCTGCAGATCCAGCTGTACCGTTCTTTTGCTTACAAAAGATTCTTTTCCTTCAAATTCAAACAAAGCTTCCGAACATTCGTCAATAAGATCTTCGAGAGTATATTTCCTGTATTTATTTTTCAGGCATTTATCCAGTGTTTTGTACCGGATGAGAGCATTTTTGTTGGATGACATACGATGAGGTTAAGGTTTAAGTTAAGATTAAGACTGAGGTTTAGATTGAATTTAATATAAGGGAGTGAAATTCCCCTCCTCTGGAGGGGTGGCGAAAAATCTTCGATTTTTTGACGGGGTGGTTAAACGTTACTATTTTTCACTCTCTTCCAAATTATTTGAGATTGCTTCGTCATTTCTGAACTGCGTTCGCAGACCTCCGGTCTTTTCGCAATAACAGTTTACTTTCTACTTAAAGCTTTTCCTTCAAAAGAAATTCCTTCCCAGCCGGATTCCATAAAGTTTCTGATATTCTGATGATCCGTTCCTTTAGGATTTTTAAGAACATCTTCCCTATAAAATTCTCCGAAAAGATTCAGCGTTTCTTCTTTCGACAGATCATTTAATTTCGCAAAACTAAAAATCTTACAGGAGCCGTTATTCTGATTGGCTTCATTTACCGTATTTCCGTTCGTAAATTTTGTTGGAGTGAAATCGTAATGTTCATCAATAAAAGCAATTACATCCTTAAACTGGATTTCCTCTGCCGATTTTTCTAATTGTTCAAATAACATATCTTAATTTTTTATTTATAAATAACAGAAATCCGCCCGATCGGAGCAATATCTGTGTAGAAAGGCTTTAAAAAACCATTTCACGTTCCCGAAGGACACTATTTTTTTATTTGAAATGATTCAATATCCACTTTAGAGCTTTATTTGTTCCTCACAAAAATCTTTGATTTTTAAATCTGATGTGTTCTAAAATATCTTCAATCATTTAATCTTAAAACTAATGTGACTCATGTGACTCATGTGTCAACAAACTTTTGTGCCTTTTGTGGTTAATTCCTCAAAAATAATTAAAATAATTTTATCTGCGCAAAAAGATTGCACACTTTAGTTCTTACTTTGCATCATCAAAATGAGAGAACACATGGAATTTAACGGAAATCATTTAATCGAATTAGGATACAGACCAGCGAAATGGTTTAAAGAAGCGATTGAATTCATCAACGAAAATAATTTAGACGAAACTCAGATAAAAGAATATCTGGAACAGTTTAAACAGCCCGAACTGATTCCGCTTCATGAAACGGCAAAAGATTTTGTGATCAACATCAGAGCAGAACACGAAAGTGAAAATGATAACGTGGAAAAAGTAATCAACACGATGAAAGTCCTGATGAAAACGCCGACTCTGGAAAAAGGAGCCATTATGCCGGATGCCTGTCCTACAGGTCCTGCAGGTCATATTCCTGTTGGCGGTGTGGTTGTGGCAAAAAATGCGATTCACCCAGGATTCCATAGCGCAGATATCTGCTGTTCTGTGATGTTGACGGATTTCGGAAAAGCAAATCCTAAAGAAGTGTTGGATGCAGCCCATTCCATCACGCATTTCGGATACGGAGGAAGACCAAGAGGAGAACAGATGGAAATGTCTCAGGAATTGATGGATGCTTTCAGAGCGAATGACTTCCTAAATGACGAAAAATTAATCAGCATTGCACGTTCTCATATGGGAACTCAGGGCGACGGAAACCATTTCCTGTTTGTCGGAATTTCAAAAAATACCGGAAACACGATGCTCGTAACACACCACGGTTCAAGAGCTCCGGGAGCAGCTTTGTATGATAAAGGAATGAAGGTTGCGAACCAGTTCAGAATGGAAATTTCTCCTGAAACCTTAAGAGAAAACGCATGGATCCCTTATGAAACGGAGGAAGGAAGACAATATTGGGAAGCTTTGCAGTTAATCAGAAAATGGACGAAAGAAAACCATATTTCCATTCATGATGCCGCTTTGAATAAATTAGGAATCGAGAAAGAAGACCGATACTGGAACGAGCATAATTTTGTTTTCAGAGATGGAGATTTATTCTACCATGCGAAAGGTGCAACGCCTTTGGATGATAAATTTATGCCGGATATTACAGGTCCGAGATTGATTCCTTTGAATATGGCAGAACCTGTTTTGATTGTAAAAGGAACAACCAACGAAAGAAATTTAGGTTTCGCACCACACGGAGCGGGAAGAAATTTCAGCAGAAGTCAGCATAAAAAATCGTTGGCGCATAAAACCATTGAAGAAGTTTTTGAAGAAGAAACCAAAGGATTAGACATCCGTTTCTTCACCAATGAAATTGATATTTCTGAACTTCCGACTGCTTATAAAAGTGCCAAAAACGTAAGAGCGCAGATTGAAGAATACGGATTGTGTGAAGTTCTGGATGAAGTGATGCCTTACGGATGTATTATGGCGGGTGATGTTCAGAAGAATGCACCTTGGAAGAAAAAGAAGAAGTTTAGAAAAGCATAGAATTTCTTTTGTCTTGAAACAAAAGAAACAAAAAGTTCAAGACCTGGAAACTTCCGCTAAAAATTAAAACTTAATCCTAAAATTCCCAAAACTTGCGCGAATTCAAGATAAGTTCTTCGGTTCAAAAGTGCAAGCGCGCTTCAGACAATGGGAATTTTTTAACGGATTAAGAACAATGGGTTAACAAAAAGAAAACTAATAACCGAACCTTGCAGGTGTAAAAGCCTGTAGGGTTTAATGAAAACCTTTAATCATAAGGTAGGAACAGTAGCTCAGATGGTAGAGCAACAGATTACTTTTCGCTTTTGGCAAATAAAGTTCCTGTAAACTTCAAAGTTGTGTATCGCAGGTTCGAGTCCTGCCTGTTCCTCAAAAAAAATGAAAAAAAATTGTTAGATATATACAAAGGCGCAATTTATTTAAAAGCTATACTTGTTAAGGCGCAAGGATTTTATCTCCGATAAAATTCAATGCTGAATATTTTAGCTAAAAATGTCGCACTGAGCTTGCCGAAGTGTCTGCCTTTTTAAAAAACTTTAAGGCAAAGGGAGTTCCTATAAATTATTTGGAAAATTACTCCCCGCCTTTTAAAAATTATAGGTAAAAGGAGTTCCTATAACACTTCACTTTTAATGAATCTTACTCCTCACTTATTTTTTTAAACTAAAAACAATGAAAACATTAAAATTATTCAACGCTGTACTGTCAAAAGAATCGGATGCTGAAGTATTTATTTCTCAGGATGGTTTCATCATCGAACCTTCTGCACTATGGGCAAAAAAAGAAATTATTTCCTATTACGCTAAAGAAAAGCTGAGCGGAAACGATCTCAACAAAACCTTTCATAAATCTTGGCAGAAGATTAAAGAAAGTACAAGATTCGAACTGTTGATGGAACAGCTCTTTCATTATTTTTCCACCTACGGAAGCAGATTTCAGGGTGAAGTGTACATTCCTGATGAAGTGTTGAACATCCCGGATCTGAAGCTGAATTTCAAAGTAATTAAAGCCTACTCCGAAGAAGAACTTCAGGAAAAATGTCTTGCTATTCTAAGATCAGGAATCGCTCTGAAAGAAGAAACGATTGATGATTTACTATCTATTCTGCACGACGAACTGGAATATGATTTTACAGGAAAAGAAAATATCAGAAACAAAGAAGCCATCATAAAAATTGCCGACCGTTACGACGTTTATCCTGAAAATAATGTTGAATTTTTGCGTTACGTGATCTACAAAACCACAAAAGAAACATTATTAATTAAAAACAATGATTTGATTAATGATATTAAGCAGAGTAAATTTAATCCGACCTATCTTTTTGAAAGTTTCGGACTGGAAAAAATGGCGGAAATTTTTAACCGTTTCAAGCCTTTATTTTTAGCCTATAAAAACAGAGCGCCAAAGGTGATTAATAAAATTTCGAAGCTGTCAAAGGTTTATCACAAACCATTAATTTCGAATCCATTGAATAACGCAACCAATATATTACTGGAAAACAGCGATCTGCACTGGCTGGAAAATGCCACTCCGTTTGCTTTGTTTAAAGCTTTATCGGCTTGTTATTCCAGAATGTATGGTCAGGATACTTTTGTATACAGAATTCGAAACGGAAAATCATGGACGAAAAAATCAATCGGAACTTCTGTGAATGAACTGAACTACGATTTTATCGTAAGCTATTTAAAATCAAAGTATTGTTTTGAAGGAAAGAAATTCTATTTCCCTGAAGATGTAGAATTTGCCTTACAGACTTCTGAAAAGATGTTTGTAGGGAATATTCCGACGGGAACAAGATTTTTCGGTGAAAGATTAGCGGTCGGAATTTACTGGGAAAATGCATGGGGAGCTTATGATTTGGACCTTTCAGGATTAAATATTGCCGGAAAAATCGGATGGAATGCAGCTTACAACCAAAATTCTGGTCAGTTGATGTATTCGGGAGATATCACTTCTGCGCCAAACGGTGCTGTAGAATATCTTTACGCAAACAGAGGTTTAATGGCTCCGACTCTGGTAATGAACAACGTTTTCAACGGAAACAGCGACTGCGGATATAAAATTGTTATCGGAAAAGGCGATGCCGTTTCTTACGATTATATGATGAATCCGAACCATCTTTTTGCGGAAGCAAAATGTCAATCCGTACAAAAACAGACCGTTTTGGGAATGTTGCTGCCAAAAGACGGAAGACAGTGTTTCGTACTGCTGAATTTCGGAGCAGGACATGCTCATGTTTCAGGAAATACAGAAATTTCCGTAATGGCAACGAATGCATTGTATCAGCAATGGTATGAACCGATATCCTTCAATCTTTTGATTCAGGAATTAGGGGCTGAAATCGTTTATGATAAAGAAAATGCCGACTTTGATTTTTCTTTGGAGAATCTGGAAAAAGACAGTTTTACGAAGATTTTTAAATGATAAAATTTTTGAGGCTAGATAATTTTAACGCAATACACGCAAAGTTATAATTATTAAAATGATTTTATTTATTTGTTCGCAAGGGAACTTCGTTCAGCGAATGATAAAAACAAGTCTGTTTAAACTTTTATTTAATCACAAAAGATCTGCTATTTTTTTTATTAAAGTTGATCATTATAAATGAAAAAGCTCACAATAGTTTTTAAAAATCTTTGATTTTTTTAACTTATTTGCTCTTTCTTGCCATTTAAGTAGTAAACTTAATAAACTAAAATGTAAAATCTTTTGCCTTTTGCGGTAAAAAAGTTTAGAAAAGTTTACATAAAATAATCCTGCGTAAAAAGATTGCGCAGGATGTTTTTTATTTTGTATCAAATCAATTAAATTTAATCAACAAAAAATTGAAAAGATGAAAATACCCACTCATAAAATAAGGTCAAAAAGACAACAAAATAGACGGAATTTTTCTGTAGACAATGAAAATTTAGAAAAAGTAAAATATAATTTCAGAAAACATATTTTAGAAAAAACAAAACATGCACATGTATTGTTTTCAAAAAAAATTGAAATTAAATATACAGAAGGAAGTACAGAACTACTGAAAATAGACGGAGTAGGTTTGGTTATCCATGAAGAACACAAACTTATAAAAATAAACTCTCCGGTAGTTATAAAATATGTACAGCAAGAATATAATCCCGTAACAAAACTAATGGAAAATGCCTTTGACTAAATATCTTCCTACTATAAAAATTCTTAGTCATGAAGACTTGAGACAACTATCTCTTGATGGAAACTTTAATCTAGAAATTTATTTGGATCAGGCAGAAATATTGCAAATAGAAATTGTTGGATACCTGAAAATATTTTCAATGGGCTGTAATTTTCCAAATTTAAAAATTGTACATAAAAAAATTATAGTTAACGGTAAATTCAACAGTTTCCCTAAGTTGGAAAGAATTGGAGGCAAACTAACTGTGAAAGATTATGGAACCTGGCTGCCAAATTTGAAAGTTATCGGTAAAAATTTCAATAATTATTGTACCAGTTTCCATTTGCCTAATGTGAGGAGTAAAGAAGAGAAATCAGGTTTTATGAATTCGAAAAATATAAAAACAGATTTTCCTGAATTTCGCTACAAATGGAAAGTTATTAGAAACCAAAATCAATTAGATAATGCCTTAAAAGAAGGACACTGCAATTTATACTTTCAAAATACAGATGTTATTTTACCCAATAAATTATTGGTAGGTCATATGGTGCTAGACGAAGCAAATGTGAACGCACCAAATTTAATACAACTAAAAGGCGACCTTATTTTTTCTGAAAATAAAAACATTTTTGATGCACCTAAATTTGAAAAAATAGAAGGAAATTGCAAATTTTATAACTGTAAGTTACCCGTAAAGTCAATTTTAGGAAATATCTCAGTATATGGGGATTGCGACTTACCATATCTAACCTGTTTAGATTATTTAAAAGTAAAAAGTTATAAAAAGTATATAAGTAAAAGAATATTTGATCCTTATGGGATACTTTATATTGCAGAGCATAGTATTTTAAGAATAAATAATTTAGAAAAAACAAGCCATACTATTTCTTTAAGTGGAAATCTAGAAGCAAAAAAGCTAAATACCATTAATTTAAGTAGGTTAAATTATACTACATCTGCTTATTATCCTTTGGATAATTTTATTTTCGTAAAAAGTAAATTTGAATATTCCTGGACTTACAGTAATTGTTTAAATTATTTAAACACTCCGAACCTTACTTTTCTTTATGGAAAGGTCTTAATAGATGAGGAAATAAAAAATGAATTTCCAAAGCTTAGATTTTTAGAAGCTGTAGCATATAACAATCCAAAATTTGTAAAAGATTTTGTGAATAATAACGCTAAAAGTCTCATAAAAATAGATGAAATCAAGTACCTTGAATTGCCAAAACATTTAGAAGCTAATTTTGCTTATAAAATAAATGATAACGAAAAAATATCAAAAAAATGGTATTACATTGGAGAGAAATTAAAATTTCCATTAGAAGAATACATTTCTATTATAAAAATGAATTTTTCTTCTTTCGAAAACTTTCATGCTCGAATAATACACAATAAATGGATTGATGAAAATAGAGAAGGACTGGATGAAGTTTTATCTTGTATAAAGGATCTTTGGGAATCTACTTCTGTTTTCAACTTTGACAAAGCTTTTAATTTTAGATATCAGGAAATTAGAGCGTTTATTTTCAGATTTGTAAATCTTTCTGAGATGATGACACGACTCAGTGCCAAAAAGATTGCCTCTCAAACCATTGCAGTAAATCATATTGTGTATACAGAGAAAGAAGACAAATTAGTAAAAAGAGAAAATCATTATGAAGTTTATGAGGCAGATTTTGGAAATTTTAAAAACATCAGTTTCAGAGGCAACAGCAAAGTATTTGCATTAAAATGCTGGTGTCCTTCTACTGATAATGAGCATTGGCTTTGGATAGAAGAGCAATATAGTGAAAATCCTTTAGAAGCAGTAGCATCTACTTTTAGGATTCATGAAAATGTTATTCCGTATATAAAATATCTAAAGAGACAGGGTGATTTGCTTTTCTGTGAAATGGAAAAAGAAATAATTCCTTCTGGTGATATTCGTCCACTAACCGCAAAAGAATATTTTGATCTGCTTATTGCGGAAAGTTAAAAATAACCATAATTAAAAAGAAACTTTTTATTGCTATTCTATTTTACATCTTAAAATCAAAAATATTCTAAATACAAAATACGCAAAAACACTGCGTATTTTGTTTTTTATTTTGTATAAAATTTAAAAACAATGACACCCAAAATAATAGAAAAACTAAAAGAAGTCGAAGCAAAGCGCGGTGTAGAAATACTGCTTGCCGTAGAATCGGGAAGCCGCGCGTGGGGATTTGCGTCTCCGGACAGCGACTACGATATACGCTTCATATACCGACACGAAAAAGACTGGTATCTTTCGCCGTGGGATAAAGACGAGACCATAGAGTTTATGACCGAAGACGATCTGGACGGTTCCGGATGGGATCTAAGAAAAACGTTCCATTTATTGTTGAAGTCAAACGCAGCTTTGCTGAGCTGGTTCTACTCTCCTGTCGTTTATGTGAAAAATGAAAAATTTTATGACCTGTTCAAACCTTTGGCGGACAAATGCTTTTCTCCGATAGCCGTATTTTATCACTATTCGAGCATGAGCAAAAAATATCTCGAAGCATGCAGACTTGATGAGGTGAAACTGAAATCTTACTTTTACTGTTTACGAACCACTTTAACCGGAAAATGGATATTGGAAAAAGGGACGGTTCCGCCTGTTTTGTTCAGTGAATTGTTGGTGTTGGTCGATGATTTTACAAGAACGAAAATAGAAAATTTAATCGCTTTAAAAGCTACCAAAGGAGAATCTTACCATCATCCGAATGACTGGGAACTCTTCGGATTTTTAGAAAAAACCATACTGGATAATGAAGAAAGAGCAAAGAGCCTGAAAGGAGGAAATTCGGATAAAAACGAAATGGAGAAGGTTTTTAGAGAAATATTAATACATTAGAAATAAAAATAATGCCATGAAAAACCTCATCGCGCTCTCTCCCATGTACACGGAAGACAGCAACAATCTGAAAAAAGCATCCCTCAATTCACCCTACGAGTTGAGTCGGTTTAATGCAAAATGGAATGTTCCCGAAGAATTTCGTGCGGACGTGATTGCGGTGTATGGCGAAGATATTTATGCTGAAATTGTGGCGGAACAATGCAATTTTACGTTGACAAAACCCGATGACGACTGGCTTTCAAAAGTTTCGGAGGAATTTACCAAAAGAAAAATCTCTTACGGAAAGCTGAAAGATTTCGTGCATGAAGAAAATATTTTCATCAAATGTTCGGATTTTAAAAGTTTTAAAGCCGGGGTTTTTGATAAAGTTACCAATATCAAAGGTTTTGACACGCTGGATCTGGAAAGCAGGGTTTTCATTTCCGAAGTGGTAGAATGGGAACTGGAAGTAAGATGTTTTGTCTTAAATAATCAAATAATAACGCATTCTTCTTATTGGAGAAATGACGTTTTTGATACCAATCCGCTTTCTGAAAACGAACAGAAAGAACTTTTTGATTTTTTCAAAAATTTTATTCAACAATACGGTGAAACACTTCCCAAAGCCATTGTTCTGGATTTCGGGATCATCAAAGGAAAAGGCTGGGCTTTAATTGAAGCCAATCCGGCTTGGTGTTCGGGGTTGTATAATTGTGATGCGGAGAAAGCATTGGAGGTGATTGTGGAAAGCTGTATAAAAAATTAAAAAATGCAGATCATCATATTCATCGGGATTCCAGCAAGCGGAAAAAGTTCCTTCTACAAGGAGCTTTTTTTCAATTCGCACATCAGGATCAGCATGGATTTGCTGAATACCCGAAACAAAGAAGGAAAACTGCTTCAGTACTGTTTTGAAACACAGTCCAAAATGGTGATTGATAACACGAATGTGACCAGAGAAAGCAGAAAAAAATACATTGAATCTGCCCGACAGAACAAATATGAAATTATCGCATATTATTTTGAAAGCAGCATTCAGGATTGTCTTGAGCGGAATAAAAACAGAAAAGACTCCATCAGCGAGATCGGAATAAAAGCAAAATACAAAGACCTCGAAAAGCCTTCAATTGAAGAAGGTTTTGACAAAATATTCCATGTGAAAATAAGGGAGAACAAATTTGAAATCAGCAGTTATGAAATTTGAAGAAATTGAAGCGGTCATGCGAAAAAACGAAATCCTTTCGGAACAGTATATTCTGCCGGAAAACTTTATTATCGTGAGACTCGACGGAAGAGGATTTACCAGACTTACCAAAGAAAAACTGTCGCTGGAAAAACCTTTTGATTCGAAATTCAGTCAGGCAATGATCGATACGACGAAACACCTTTTTTCCATCGGGTTTAGAGTGTTGTACGGTTACACGCAGAGTGATGAAATTTCTCTGCTGATCCATAAAGATGACCAGACTTTCAGTCGAAAAGTAAGGAAGATCAATTCTGTTCTGGCGGGAGAAGCGAGTGCTTTTTTCAGCCTTCAGTTTCAGGAAATCTGTGTTTTCGACTGCAGAACGATTTCCATTCCGAATCGTGAAATGATCGCGGATTATTTTTGCTGGAGACAGGAAGATTCCCACAGAAATTCCCTTTCAGCCTACTGTTACTGGACATTGAGAAACAACGGATTCAACGCAAAACAAACCACTGAAAAAATTGAAAAAATCTCACAATCCGATAAAAATGAACTGCTTTTCCAATACGGAATCAATTACAAGGATCTTCCGTCTTGGCAAAAACGTGGCGTCGGAATATTTAACAGGGAAGTTAACAAACAAGGCTATAATCCTGTAACACAGAAAACGGTGGATTGTGTAAGAAATGAATTGTTTGTGGAAAAGGAATTGATGATTCGCGAGGAATATCGTGGATTTTTGAAGGGATTTTTTTGATTGATTTTTTGAGGTTACGGAAAGCCGTAATGGTTTTCGGAGAATAGAAAATATATTTGTTTTGAGAAATTACGTGAAATATTAATATATTAGGAAAAAACTAAAAGCTATGACAATTAATAGAGGTTCAGAATGGAGAAAGTGGGATTTGCATATACATACTCCAGCATCCATCAATCAAAATTACGGCAACAACAACGATGGCTGGGAAAAATTTATAAATGCTTTAGAAAATCTCCCATCAGACGTCAAAGTCATAGGTATCACTGACTATTACTTTATTGATGGGTACGAAAAAGTAATGGAGTATAAACAAAATGGAAGATTAACTAATATCGAAAAAATTTTTCCAATATTAGAATTTAGGATAGATACATTTGGAAGCGCTAGTGAAAGTAAATTACAAAAAATAAATCTGCATATTCTATTTAATTTAGATGAGGCTGATTTAAAAAAAGAAATAAACTGTGTTAGAAAAGAATTCATCGAGCAAATTCCCATAACAAAGCTTGATAGACATTCAACGAAGATGTTGTCAATTGATAATTTAACTGTTGAAGGAAATAACGATTTAAGTACGGGCTTTGCAAATTTAATTCCTCCAACAGATATTGTCTTTAATAAAATTAAATCTGATACGTGGAAAGATAAGGTAATATTATTTTTAGGTTACAAAGAATGGAGTAATTTAGATAAAAACCAACAATTAAAACCATTTAAGGAAGATTTGTATTCAAAAGTAGATGCATTTTTCAGTAATGGTTTTGAAACGAACGAAAAAAATCAAAACTGGCTTAATGAATATGGAAATAAGAGATTATTGCACTCCCTAGATATACACGATTTTAATTTTTTAGACACATTTGAATTTGATGAAAATAATATAAAAAAGCCATCAGTAAATTATTTTTGTAACACTTGGATTAAAGCACAACCAACTTTTGAAGGTTTAAAACAGATTATCTACGAACCAAATGAAAGGGTAAAAGTACAAAAAGATAGACCAGAATCAGATAAACTTGATAATTTGATGATTAGTAAAGTAACTTTTACATCATCAAAAGATAGATTCACTCCCAATTCTATTTATTTTAATAAAAATTTAAACGTAATTATCGGTGGAAAATCTTCAGGTAAGTCAATACTCTTGTACGAAATAGCAAAGACCTTATATAAAGACATACTACCAAATGATGAAGACGAAAAAAAGCTAAAAAATGATATACTAAAATATAAAGATTCTCAAGACAATATTTATAAAGATTTGTATGATTTAAGTGTTATATCAAAAGACGAAATTGACGAAAACTACAACTTTGAAGTTGAACTATTTTCGGGAAGCAAGCAAAGAATAAAAGATAGAGTTCCATATTCATCAAGTATTTTAACTAGTATTAAGTACATTCCTCAAAATCATCTTTCAAATTTAGTTGATAAAAGTAGAAAGAGTGGAGCAACTTTAAAAAAGTTAATTAGAGATTTAATTTTAGAAAAAGATATCTATAGAAAAAAATACGACGAATTTGTAGAACAAGCTAAAAAAAATGACAAACAAAGACGAGCGGATATAGATTTTTATTTCTCTTTGAAAGAAAATTTACATATTAAGCAACAAGAAATATTAGCAAAGGGCGATATAAAATCATTAGAAGAAGGTATTAATTTCAATAAGAAGAAAATTGAAGAATTAAATAAATTACTATCTCCTGAAGAACTAGAGAAATACAAAAATCTAACAGATAAAATGAATGATCTCAAAATAAAAAGAAATAAAATATTTTCAGATCAGCAAAAATTAAATAATTATCTTGATGATCTCAAAAGGTTTTTATTAGAGAATAGAAATAAAAAGAAAATTGTTTTAGAATCATTAGAAACAGAAGATATAAAAAATGAATACACATCAAAACTTCAATTCATAGATGAAGCTTTTGATAGTGTAGAACAAATTATAAATGAAATTAGCAAAGATGATAAAGATGATTTTATAGAAGGTACATTATTATATAACAAAGTAAAAGAGACAAAAGATGAATTACAAACTACAAAAAATGATATAAAACCTTATCAAGATAAATTAGAAGATCAAAAACAACTGGAAATACTTCAAAAAAGCATTTCTACAGATGAAATAAAACTTTCGGAAATAAAACAATTTCAAAAAGAAATAGAGTCTATTAATAAAAATATTATAGATCAAAAAGAAAAAATATTTATTGATTTTAAAAACAATTTCAAATTATATGAAAAAATAATTGAAGAATTAAAGCCTAGAATTACTTTAGTACAAAATAAGACTGAACAATTAGAAATAAAGCCAAGTATTAAATACAATTTTCCTGAATTTAGGAATATAACTACAAATTTATTTAATCAAAAAGGATTTAATTATAGTGATTTTAATTATCTATACGAAGCAACTCAAGGCAATTTAAAAACTTCATTAGAAGATATAACTTATGATGACATAGAAAAATCATTAAGAATATTATTTGAAAAAATAGAAAATAAAAAATTGACATTAAAAGGAGGAAATAAAGAATCAGATGCATGTGATAAAATATTTACGGACTTATTTTTTGATCATTGGGACGTAGAATCACAAGGAGATGATATCCATAAAATGTCAACAGGAAAAGCGAGTTTTGTTCTATTGAAATTAATAATCAAATTAAGTATAGAAAATGGACCTATCTTAATAGATCAACCAGAAGATAATCTAGATAACAGATCAGTATCTAGAGAATTAGTAGAATATCTAAAAGAAAAAAAGAAAGAAAGACAAATAATATTAGTCACTCATAATCCTAATATTGTTGTTAATGCTGATGCTGAAAATATTATTGTGGCAAATCAGAAGAGTCAATTAGAAGATGGTGAAAGTAATTTTGATTTTGATTATATTAATGGAGCTCTTGAAGATTCTTATGACAAGAGAGAAGGTACTGACATTTTGAATTCAATGGGAATTAGACAACATATCACAGAAATTGTGGAGGGAGGAAAAGAAGCTTTCAAAAAGCGAGAAGAAAAATATGGATTTTAAAATAAAAATTCAAAAAAACTCCATCTTTTGGATGGAGTTTTTAAAAATCAGCACTCCCCATTCCGGATCACTTCCTTCGCGTACGCCAGTTTTTCCTTTAACTGCTGCATTTCCTCTATTTTCACATCGATCTGCGCAATCTTATCATCCATCAGCTTAATTTTGTCCTCCGTATTCAGGCGGTCTTCAAACCATGCATCCATACAGTCCTTAATTTCTGCCAGAGTAAACCCCACAGATTTGGCTTCCTTTATAAAATCAAGCTTTTCGATAACCTCCTCAGAATAATACGTGTAGTTGTTGCTTTTTATCGTTTCATCTTTTTCACCCGCAATTAAACCGCTTTTTTCATAGAAGCGGATCGTTCCGATCGGGATTTCCGTTGCCTTCGAAAGCTGGTTGATTAAATACTTCATTGTTAAATTTTCGTTAAAATTAAAACCATACAGTATACTATACACTTTTAGGTTTCAAAAGTAAATATTAATTTCGTTTCAACAAAATTTAAAAACGATGTCAAAAACTATTTTCATTACAGGAGCTTCTACCGGATTAGGTAAAGCAACCGCAAAACTATTCGCAGAAAAAGGCTGGAACGTGGTCGCAACCATGAGAACCCCCGAAAACGATACAGAACTCTCTTCCATTCCCAACATCAAAGTGATGAAACTGGACGTTACCAATCCGCAGGAAATAAAAGAAGTCGCTGAAAAAGTAATTCAGGACGGTGTAGATGTCGTATTCAACAATGCAGGATACGGATTAATGGGACCATTGGAAGGACTGTCCGAAGAGCAGATCAACAAACAGTTTGAAACCAATTTATGGGGTGTGATCCGTACAACACAGGCTTTCATCCCCTATTTCAGAGAACATAAAAAAGGATTGTTTTTAACCACCACTTCCATTGGCGGTCACGTTGCATTCCCTTTAGCCTCATTGTATCACGCTACAAAATGGGCTCTCGAAGGCTGGTCAGAAAGTATGGCATTTGAACTCAATCCTTTCGGAATCACCATCAAAACCATTGCGCCGGGCGGAATTTCCACCGATTTTGCAAGCCGTTCTCTCGATATGGGAGCGCATCCTGCCTATCAGGAAATGACGGAAAAAGTCTGGGAAGTCTTCAGAGATCCCAACAGGGTTTTCCAGTATTCCACTCCGGAGCAGATTGCAGAAGTTGTGTACGAAGCAGCAACAGACGGTAAAAACCAACTCCGTTACTTCGCAGGAGAAGATTCCAAACAAACCATCGCACTCCGCAGACAGGTCGGAGATCAGGTATTCTTCGAAGAAAACAAAAAACGTTTTTTTGAAAACTAACAAAAACAGACCGGACTTTAAAAATTGTCCGGTTTTTTTATTTAATTTTTATTTTCTTTGCTGTAGAAGTCAAACTTACAAACCTTCAGACACAAATTAAAAACCAATGAACTACAAAATCATACACAACGAAGAAAAATTACAGCAATTCATAGACTGGCTTCCTGAACTACTGCCCAATGAACAATATTACGTTGCCCTTCTCGCAAGAAAAAAATACAACCCCGAAACAGGACTGAAAGCAGATAAAGCACAGTTAAAAAGATTTACCTCAACCAAAGAAAGACTGCTTCATAAAATCAGACAGCTCGAAATTCCGGCAGGCTTGTATGAATCCGGAAATACTGAAGTTTCGCAGGATAACCTCGCTATTTACATTACTCCCAACCCGCGCGACCTTCACAATGCTTCATTGTTTTTAATGAAAGAAATTTCGGAAAAACTCATCCGGAAAGATAACGCCATCAATCCCCATACGTTGGCTTTAAATCTTATTCAGACCACCACTTCACGAAAAATATTCTTTGATCTCGATATTGATTTCCGCATAGAAAACCATCAACAAGCCATTGATAAATTCAGAGAAGACATTGCAGACTGTTTAAACCCCGACTGTCTTACCTTTATCAAAACCAATGGCGGACTGCATTGTTTAATTAAATTAGACAACATTAAGAAAGAACACCAGAAAAGCTGGTATCAGAAAGTTTCACAGCTCACCTGCGAAGAATATGAAGTCACCATGAACGGCGATAACGTTTTACCAATGGCAGGCTGTTTTCAGGGAATTGATTTTTCACCCTATTTTTTAGATTAAATTATGTGTACACCGAATACTGAATTACAATTCTGCACTTGTACTGAAGGAGATATTTTTGAAATAAAAAATATATACATTTGGTCTTTGAATAGATACGTTGGCTACAAGGAAAAAAATCCATTCTTTTTCGCAAGCTTTGTAAAACCCGTAGAAGATTTTAGTAATACAATCTCCGCACAAAACATAATATCAAAACTTAATGAAGGTAATATTTTTGATTTCGAATATCTTCCAAAGGAAAAAGACACATTGGATATCAGCTTCAATGCTAAAAATAGAGCTGAGTATAAATATTTCACCATAATCTTTAGAGATGGAATATGGCAGAAAGGACAAAATCCGCATTACGTCAGTGTTACTGAAAACATCGCAAGAGGTGAAGTGAAAGTCACCTACAAAGAAGAAAATGAGTTTCTAAAACATGTTGAACATTTAAAGATTAAATATGGAGTTGAAATTCCTGAATCTATTAAAGTTCGGTGTGCCAATTTAAAAGACGATTCCCAAGATCCAATTTATTTAGCTATTAGGAACTTTAAAGAGTATAAAACTTTCTATCATCCGGAATTTATTAAATACATTACTGATAAATATTTTAACGAATTTCACGAATCAGAAAATTCAAACGCATTGCAATCTCTTTTGGATAAAGCACAAAACACATTCTCTTTATTAGAAAAAAAATTTATTTCTGAAAAAATAGATTTATCATTTATTAATAAATGTTTCAATGAATTAAATGATAAACTTGAATGTGTTTTCACTTCAATTCCTATAAAAGATGACGAATACATGATTATTGATGGACGTTTTTATTCAAAAGTAATTTTCTCAAAAGGCAAACGTAAAACATATTTCATAAACAAAG
Organism: Chryseobacterium sp. MMO-72; assembly: GCF_037146035.1. Taxonomy (NCBI): domain Bacteria; kingdom Pseudomonadati; phylum Bacteroidota; class Flavobacteriia; order Flavobacteriales; family Weeksellaceae; genus Chryseobacterium; species Chryseobacterium sp. MMO-72. The sequence continues at coordinate 51,818 of NZ_JBBCWG010000010.1, read as the reverse complement.
TAAAAAAAATAAATTATGAAATATTTAAACTTTTTAAAGGATAATTAAATGACCATCCAAGACCTTAAAAACAAAAACCTCATCCTTTTCGAAGCCATCTCCGGAAGCCGCTCTTTCGGATTGGCAACAGAAAATTCTGATACAGACATTCGTGGCGTGTATTATTTACCGAAAGAAGACTTTTTCGGGTTAAACTATATTCCCCAGATTTCCAATGAAACCAACGACATTACTTATTACGAAATCGGGAGACTCATCGAACTGTTACAGAAAAACAATCCCAATATCCTCGAAATTATCGCCAGTCCGGAAGACTGCATCTTACAGAAACATCCCTTAATGGATCTCCTGAAACCCGAAGATTTCCTTTCCAGACTCTGCAAAGACACCTTTGCCGGATATGCCGTTTCCCAGATCAAAAAAGCAAAAGGACTCAACAAAAAAATCCTCAACCCCATGGATAAAGAGAAAAAATCCATTCTCGATTTCTGTTATATTTTGCAGGATCAGGGCTCCGTTCCGTTGAAAAAATGGCTGCAGAAATTCCCCTCCTCTGGAGGGGTGTCCGAAGGACGGGGTGGTTTACAACAGGAAAAATGCGGCTTGGTAAGCATCGACAATACCAAAGGAATGTATGCTCTGTTTTACGATGAATCCGGCGATTTCAGATACAAAGGAATCATTCAGAATCTGGAAGCCAATCAGGTCTCTGTTTCCTCCGTTCCCAAAGGACAACATCCCCTTGCCTATCTCTTCTGCAACCTCGATGCCTATTCCACCTACTGCAAAGATTACCGCGAATACTGGAAGTGGGTTTCCGAAAGAAATGAAGACCGCTACAATGTCAACCAGAACCACGGACAGAATTACGACAGCAAAAATATGATGCACACCATCCGCTTATTACAGTCCTGCGAACAGATATTTAAAAACAATTCCCTCAATATCCGTGTCGACAACCGCGAAGAACTGTTAGACATCAAAGCCGGAAACTGGTCTTACGAACAGGTCATGAAAAAAGCCGAAGACCTTATTGCTTCCATTGAAGAACATCATGCAGCTTCTGCCCTGCCCGATCTTCCGGATCTGGAAAAAACCACAAAAATCTTAGTTCAGATCCGGGAGGAACTCTATAAAAACAAATAAAGCTTCATTTCTGAAGCTTTATTTTATCTATTGTCCGATACTTATTTTACCAGTCTGATCTCCGTTGCAGAAAAACCTTTCGGAGATTTTTCCTTTTCGAAAGAAACCTTATTCCCTTTCTTAATCTGGTCGATGCAGTTATTATTGTGGAAAAAGATATTTTCCTTAGTCTTATCTTCCGTAATGAAACCGTATCCTTTTTCACTTAGAAAAGTTACAATTCCTGTTTTTACAGTTTCTTCAGCTTCAATAGGAGCTGCTCCCAACTGGATATTGTTGATATCAATTTCCTCTCTTTCAGCCTGATCCGGTGGTGTAGAAGTAAGTTGTCCGTTCGCATCTACATACATGAACATTTCGTTCAGGCTTTTCCCTTTATCATTATTTTCCTTACGCTCTTCACGGCGCATTGCTTTTTCTTTTAGTTTTTGCTGTTTCTTCTTGAAATTTTCTTTTTTAGAGAAAGAATCTGCCATATATTTTATTGAATTTTTATTTTACAGTTATTTGAAGCTTCGGAAAAATCAGGGTTCCTCCCCTTCTCAGTGATTCTGTCAACCAAATTCCGAACCTGTTATTAAAGGGTTTCTGAGTGCTTTTATTAATGTGAATGCCCTTAAAAAGACATAAATTGAAACGGAAGTAAATAAAATATTCTAAACGATCACAGAAAGTAAAGACAGAGATTTCTTTTAATAAGGTAACAAATATACGAAAAATAAGCACACCAGACAAATCTTGGAAAATTCAATTCATTGAATTTCAATTTATTTTAGAGATTGGATTTTAAATGAAGCGAAATGAAAAAGTAATCCGAAGATTCCTGCAAAAAATCACACAAAATAGGAATGGATTAATTCTGAAATATATAAGAAATTCGTATAAGAAAATTGATAATCATGCCAGAATTAACATTAAAACAAAAAAACAGAGATCTTAAAAGCATTTGGGATTTCTTACTCTTTTCCATTATTGTCGGAATAGTAATCTGCTTTCTTATCGGCTTAAACACCTTGAATATGAAAGGAGGAATAATGGCTTATCTGGAACTTACAGGAGCATGCATCTTTATTGGAGGAGCCAGTTTTGGAATTGGGGGACTTTCAGGATTTTTATTTGGAGTACCAAAAATTTTAAATTCAGATACAAATAATCATGACAGAAAACCTTCAGTTACGCAAAATGATAATCTTGTTCAGATCAGCGACTGGCTTACAAAGATTATTGTCGGAGTGGGATTAACCCAACTGAATAATATTCCTGAATTTTTAGCGCGGGTTGGAAAATATTTTTCGATAATATTTCAGAACAAAGAGTCTGGTGAAAAAATAGCCATTGCTGTAATATTGTATTTTCTGATTATTGGCTTCTTATCCGTTTATCTGTGGACAAGACTTCATTTTATCGGTATGGTAAAAAAAGTGGAAGACGATTTAGATAAAAAAGTCAATGCAATGGCTGAAGTCATTAATGATACACAGCAAAAAATGACCGATTTAGGCGGCGGAAAAACAATCTCTGAAAAGTTTGATGAAGTAAAAGCAGAAGTAAACAATATTGCTGCCAATGACCCGGATGATCCTCAAAAATCAAAATGGGGCGGAAAATCTGAATGTAATGAAAGAAAAATTACGGCAAAAATAGAACCTTCAGAAAATCCTTCCTTATATAAAGTAACCCTTGAAGTATGCAGTACAAATCCGGCAAATCCTCTTACCGGGTTTGTTAAATTCCATTTACACCCCACTTTTAACAATGACAACCCCATCATTGCGGTTACTGACGGAATTGCAAGGCTGGTTTTAAATAAAGTGTATGGAGCATTCACCGCAGGAGCTGAAGCAGATGAGGGAAATACCCGCTTAGAAATAGATTTGGCAGAATTATCCGGCGTTCCACAGGAATTTAGAGACAGATAAACCTTTTTAATGATTAAATGGTTTAAAAGAATAAAAAGACTGCTCCTAAAGGAGCAGAATCTGTGGAGAAATAAAAATAAATCAGGCAATCAATCCGTAGGATGGGTATCTTTAATGCGACAATGTTCTAGAGATAGCGTTCCTACGGAACGAACGCCTTGCGAATATAGTGTCTACACAAATAAACCTTTCTAATGATTAAATGGTTTAAAAGAATAAAAGGACTGCTCCTAAAGGAGCAGAATCTGTGTAGAATAAAAATAAATCCGTCAATCAATCCGTAGGATTGGTATCTTTAATGCGGCAATGTTCTAAAGATAGCGTTCCTACGGAACGCCGGGCTTATTGCGAATATGGTGTCTAAACAGATAAACCTTTTTAATGATTAAATGGTTTAAAAGAATAAAAAGACTGCTCCTTTAGGAGCAGAATCTGTGTAGAAATAAAAATAAATCCGTCAATCAATCCGTAGGATTGGTATCTTTAATGCGGCAATGTTTTAAAGATAGCGTTCCTACGGAACGCCGGGCTTATTGCGAATACCGCTTCTCTGTAAAAAACAGGTTTGCGAAATATCATAATTATACTTAATTTGCTCAGGAGATAAAACTTTCCCCAGTAGAAATTCTGCATAATAAAATTCAGAAACTCTGCCCATTTAAAGTTCTCTCTATAATTTTTAAACAAACAGACCATGGTTCTCGAAGGATTAAATACAGAAGGCGTACTTATTTTTGCCAATACCACCAGGTGTAAAAACTATTATTCGGATAAAGAATTCAATTACGATTATCCCGATGGATTATCAGAATTATTAAAACAGGGAATCATCCACATTATTACTACTGATGAAGCAGTAGAACAGGTCGATTTTACTTTTAACAAAGAAGAAATAGACAGCAATAGGTGGGAATTTCACGATTCTTACAATTACTTAAAGGTAGCACCCGGAGATCAAATCCGCGCTGTTTCTCATGCAGATTTTACCCAGATGTGCCATCATCATAACGGTGATTTAGAAGCCCATATCGACAGTTCATTACCCCTTAAAAACATTTTAAACGGGAACAGAGATAAAACAAAAGAAGAATACTTTAAATATGAATTACCATTGATAGAAATACCAGCTGGAATCTGGAAATTAAATGTTTATTCACTTAAAGAAGAACATATCCTTAGCTGGATCGAATTTTTCATCCACTTAGAAAAAATAGAATCCGTTGATATCGATAAAATCACCCTGAAGCCCCTTGAAATCTTTTCTTAAATACAAATACTTTTTGAGAGCAGAAATAACATGAATGATACAGACGACAGCACAGTACCCCAATGCAAGATTGAAGAAAAGAAATTCGATTGGGGAGAACCTTACAAAGTGTATACTCCTGTTTTTCATTTTCCACATTGGTTAAATACCACACTGGAAAATTCGATTATTCTGTTTGGAGAAAATAACTTTAAACATCAATTATTGATGTTATACAATACGATTAGTAACCATGAAGAATCTGAAAGGTTAACAAACTATCAGGGAGAACCATTGAACAGGAAGTCAATATTGGAATTGATAAACACATATCTTAAAAAAACTGAGACTTTAACTGCCCCTTGGGAAAAATACAACATTGGATTAACAGAGGATGATTATATAAGGCATCTTGAAGATAAGCTGGGAAAACCTCTGTACTATGTAAAAGTTTAACTGTCAAATAAAGTCGTGGCTGTTACAGCTTATTGAAAACCTTTCGATAGCGCAGATTTGAAATCCGTGCTGTACTCCCAAACCGCGCTGCGCAAAGTTTCCGGACTTTGAGCAATATCAAACCCAAACAATTTTTTTAAATTTATCCCGTTTCTGATAGTCTCCTTACTTTGAGCAAAAATTAAAACAATACTAAATGAAAGAAGGCTATATTACAAAAGATCAGGAAAAACCGCATTTTATTACTTGTACAGCAGTAGATTTGATAGATATTTTTACAAGAAAAGTTTATAAAGATATCGTAGTTTCTTCTTTAGATTATTGTATAAGAGAAAAAAAAATGATGTTGTATGGCTACGTCATCAATGGATGTTATTAACCCAAAATCCCTAAACAATATGAATTTTAAAACTAAAATAGTTATGATTTTATTATCCTCTTTATTACTTACGAATTGTAAGGAGGAAATGAAAAAATGTGTAAGCCAATCTACCGATACTAATGTAAAACTATATAATGATTTAACAGATCAGTTGATACCTTATTTTTTTAGAGAAGATTATTTAGGTAAAAAAAATATTTTGATAGTTTAAGAGTTCATAATGAGGATTTATATATCGAAGAGAAGACAAAAGCCCACAACGAAATTTTTAATCATCCTGAAAAATTTTGCAATTTGTATATAGATTCTACTAAAAATAAAAATACAGATTTTGTTACAGGTAGTAAAAATTTTATTACAGGTCATCCCGAAGCTCCTATAAATTATATAAAAAGTAGGAAGGAGCTTTTAAAAGAATTTTCCAATAATACAGATATTATTAAAAAATTAAGTACACGAAGTTCTATAAAAGCAAATCAATTTAATTTGTGTACCGCAAAAGTACTGGATCTGGCAGAGTATGATAAACATACAAATGAATGTGAGATAGGAGTAGTATATTTTTCAGAGATTGTATTTGATCCTTCTAAAAAAAGAGCATTAGTTTTTGTTGACCATCATATAAAAAAAGATTATTACGGTAGAAATGCTGTATTTAAACTAAAATTGCATGATAATTATTGGGAAATAGAAGATTATACGATATTGTCAACTTCCTAATTCTCGATAGCGCGGATTTGTAATCCGTGCCTGTAATATCAACAAAAACACCTGATAGCGCGGATTTACAATCCGCGCTGTACTTCCAAGCTCAAAAATGCTTTGGTTATATCCCATTTCTTCATAAAATCCTATACAAATTCTTCTCTTTCTATGGAAGATTTCCTGATTTCCGGAACAGTAACTTTATGGGACGTAAATCATTTTTTCGCATTCGTATAAAACGAATAATAATAAAAAACAGGATACTTTTCAAAAGTTTCTGATTTACCCATGGTGTAGGCATCATGCTCATATATATTTGAAAAATCAAGAATAAGAGATTTCTTTTCCGGGAAATTGAAAATGAACTTTATTAAACTGCTCACAGCAGTTTCCGTCTCATAGATAAATAAAAGTTGTTTTCCGTCGGCGCTGTATACTTTCTTATTATAGACTCTCGCATTCAGTTTTTTATCCACCCCCGTATCACTGGATTTTACCTTGTACATCAATGTTTCCTTACCATTCTTCATAATGTATACATCTGCATTTTTATAACTATTATCATACTTAAAAACAACGGCTTCATTGATTTTCATAATCATATCTGTGAATTTTTCTTCATTAGGGATCGACTGAGTTTCCGTGCCTGCGGGCATTTCGATAGGTCCTGATTTTGAAGCTGCTGCCGGTTTCTTTTTTTGTGCATTGGCAGTAACCCCGAAGAATACAATTGCAGTTACAACTGAAATAAATTTGAAAATTTTCATGGAATATTTTTTTTGCAATGTTATGTAAATTATTTTGAAATGATCTTATTATTTATTTAAAATCTAATGATGAATGAGTATGTGATTTAAAACATCGGATTGATAATAATTAAATGTTATGGTTTTTCGTAATATTTTTCTGTGTAGAAATGATATATTTATAAAAATATCTAACCATGTCGGTTGCTCAAAATTAATATGACTCTCCCGCTTTGTAAAGTTTTAAGACTTTACGAAGCGAGTTTTGTCTAAGGCGTGTCAAATTTATAATTTATTTTTACCATTAAGGAGTTAAGCCTCTTTTAGCTTAAAAAACTTAATAAAAATCAATGTATTGATTTCTTAACTAGAATCAGCTTAACTGGCTTAAATTCTTAATGTTAAATTTAAGAATAAACAAAGTTTATTTAATTGAGAAAGTTAAGAAAAACCTGTAAAACTTTTATTTAGCAATATTTAAACAGATACTTAAATTAATCGATAATGAAATCATTCAACATACAAGAAATAATTGGAAATAAAGGTAAAATAGTGTTTGATGATCTTAGTACAATAGATATATCGCTGGGCATTGAAAATAATATTGACGATTTAAAAGAAGATTTGCTGCAAGTTGAATTGGCAAATGGCAATGTATTAGATGTTGGATGGTATGCTTCATTTGATATTGAAGGACATTTTAGCGTTTGTATAATAAAAAATTATGACTGGATGGAACCATTCTATCTAAAAAAATGCAATCAATGGAATGACTTAAATGAATTAATAAAAGAAGCCTTAAGGTTTAATTTGGAAAACAGCTAAAAAACAGGCTGAAAGATTTCAAAGAACAAGATAAAACAACACCCCGTTGCGCAAAGTCTCTCAACTTTGAGCAATAATTTCAAACTCAAAAACTGATTTTGCAAGCTCTACTTTTAAAAACTAAAACCCCCTCACCCCATCCGCAGATTTCCCTATCCCAACTTTACATAACACACTGACTATAAAATATTTAATAAAAATTATTTCCGTTTCAAAATAAATTTTATATTTGGAAAAAATTAAAAAAAACACAACAATTTATGTCTTCAAAATCAGAAGTGGGGCACGCTAAAAATGTCGCGAACCTTCAAAAATTAATTCAGCAGATCTCCGTTTATTCCCTTTACAATCCACCGGTTCCCGAACTTACTATCGATAGTCTTCAGAACCTGTACACCACTGCCAATGCGAAACTTACGGAAGTCGAGGAAAAACGCAATGCCAATAAAAATGCCATCGCCTTACGTCAGGACGCATTCAAAAACCTGAAAACAAACTGCACCCGAATCACCAACCGTTTAGAAATTCTCGGCTTATCACAGGGGACGCTGAATCAGGCAAAATCCTTAAACCGCACCATACAAGGAGCAAAAAAGAAATCCGCTGCCGCACCCGAAGAAGGAAAAGAAGCACCCAAAACCATTTCCACTTCCCGACAGTCTTACACCCAGCAGACAGAAAGCTTCGGGATACTCTTACAGTTGTTAGAAACCATTCCTTCCTTCACACCGGATGAAGAAGAACTGAAACTGACAAACCTCAACACCTACAAACAATCATTGGTGAACACCACTCAGGCAGTAGACCAGGCCGAAGCAGAACTTAACCTCAAATTCATTGAAAGAAACAGAATACTGTATGCAGAAGGAACCGGACTCTACCCCATCGTACAGAATGTAAAAAAATATGTAAAAAGCCTGTACGGGGCAGCCTCTCCGGAATATGCCAATATATCCGCCATTAAATTCTCCACACTGAAGGAATAATCCCCTGCAATACAATGAATAATCAAAACAACAAATCTTTCCGCAACGGCCAATAATTAAATCAAAGCATCCTGACCGAATATTCAGTCAGGATATTTTTTTATTTAAATACCTGCAATCTATATTAATGTAAATTCCACGCAAAAACAATACAACAATATCAATAGGAATGGGCTTCAGCCCATTTTAGAGATCAGGAAAACAACAGGCTTCAGCCAAAACCTACAGTCTATTTCTATCAAAGTCAGTTTTAATTTGAAAACCCTATACCGAACCCCAGACCAGCACAATTAATAAAATACAGCCGTTGAATGATCAATTAACTTTCAATCCTCTTATATCGAACTCACATGATATTAAAGCACCCGAAAGTTATATTCCTGCACCTGAAAGTTATATTGGAGCATCATAAAGTTACATTGGAGCATCATAAAGTTAGATTGAAGCATCATGAAGTTAGATTGGAGTACCCTAAAGTTAGATTGGAGCATCATAAAGTTACATTGGAGCATCATAAAGTTAGATTGGAGCATCATGAAGTTAGATTGGAGCACCCTAAAGTGATATTCTTCCACCCGTAAAAAATAATTTTCAGCCTCTCAGCTTAATCCTAACACCATAAACATACTTTACTCTAAAAAGCTCCGTAGGAGCATGATCTGTGTCGAAAAAACAATTCATACAACAGCAGAACTCCGGAGGAGTTCAATCTCAGCCCTTAAAATCTCCGCCACAAAACAATCTCAACCCCTATTTCTCCCGTCCCCAATAACAAAACCCCATAAAAAAACCACCGGATTCCGGTGGTTTTCATATCTGTTACTCACAGATTTATCTTAAGCTTCAGCCGAAGGATTCTGATCTCCCGCAGGTTTTTCACCTTCAGGTCTTCTCTGTCCTTCCGGTCTGTTAGGTCTTTCAGGTCTTCCCTGCCCTTCTGGTCTTGGTTTCCCTTCCGGCTTCGGAGGTCTTGGCAGCAAAACCTTTCTGGAAAGCTTCATTTTCTTACGGTCATCATACCCCATAAATTTCACTTCCACTTCATCACCTTCATTATAAGGAACCTTATCTAAACGTGACCATTCGATCTCAGAAATGTGAAGAAGACCTTCAGTACCCTTAGCAATCGCTACAAAAGCACCGAAATCCATTACCTTCACCACTTTCCCTTTATAAACCTCTCCCACAACAGGAACAAAAGTAATCTCATTGATCTTCGCAACCGCAGCATTGATCTTCTCTCTGTCTGTACCTGCAATCTCGATACGTCCGATTTCTCCAATCTCTTCAATAGCAATAACCGTATCCGTATCTTTCTGCATCTGCTGAATGATCTTTCCGCCAGGTCCGATTACCGCACCGATAAACTCCTTCGGAATCTCCATTACCACCATCTTCGGAGCGTGAGGCTTAACGTCAGCTCTTGGTTCAGCAATCGTTTCAGTAATCTTATTTAAAATATGTAATCTTCCGTCCTTAGCCTGCATCAAAGCCTTTTCCATAATGTCCATAGAAAGCCCCTGGATTTTAATATCCATCTGGCAGGCCGTAATACCGTCCGCAGTACCCGTTACTTTAAAGTCCATATCTCCTAAGTGATCCTCATCCCCTAAGATATCAGAAAGTACCGTGAATTTACCCGATTTCGTATCCGTAATCAATCCCATAGCAATCCCCGAAACAGGTTTTGTAATCTGTACACCCGCATCCATCAGTGCCAGTGTTCCCGCACAAACTGTTGCCATAGAAGACGAACCGTTAGATTCTAAAATATCAGAAACAATTCTGATCGTGTAAGGATTTTCTGCAGGGATTACTGCAGTTAAAGCTCTCTGAGCAAGATTTCCGTGTCCTACTTCTCTTCTTGAAGTCCCTCTTAAAGGTCTTGCTTCACCCGTAGAGAACGGAGGGAAATTATAATGTAAAAAGAATTTTTCGTCGTGCTGCGTAATCACGCTGTCGATCATATTCGCATCCTTTACAGAACCTAAAGTAACTGCAGTTAACGACTGAGTTTCCCCTCTTGTAAAGATTGCAGAACCGTGCGCTCCCGGAAGATAATCAATCTCAGACCAGATCGGACGGATCGTTTGAGGATCACGGCCGTCAAGACGGATATTTTCTTCAAGAATCATCTGACGCATCGCCTCTTTTTCAACGTCGTGATAATATACTTTTACGAAAGGAGTTACTCTTTCAAGCTCTTCCGCATCCTCTGCATACTGCGCAAGGAACTCATCAAGAACAGCCTTGAACTTCTCCCCTCTTTCTTCTTTAGCCGATGGCGTTTTTGCTACTTCATATACCTTATCATAGCATTCCTTCCATACTTTCTCACGGATTTCCTCGTCATGAGTTTCATGAGAATACTCTCTCTTAGGGAAAGATTTACCCACTTTCTCAGCAAGTCTTTCCTGAGCTTCAATCTGCTTTTTAATTTCAGCATGAGCGAAATTGATCGCTTCCAGCATTTCCTGCTCAGAAATCTCCTTCATCTCACCTTCCACCATTACGATAGAATCCTTTGTAGCCCCTACCATAATATCGATGTCAGACTTCAGAAGATTTTCATAACTTGGGTTAACAGCAAGTTCTCCGTCTATTCTTACCACTCTCGCTTCAGACATCGGTCCGCCGAAAGGAATATCTGTAATAGCAATAGCTGCTGAAGCCGCTAAACCAGCCAGAGCTTCAGGCATTACTTCCTTATCATAAGAAATTAATGAGATCATTACCTGAACTTCCGCGTGGAAATCTTCAGGAAATAACGGACGCAAAACTCTGTCCACCAATCTCATTGTTAAAACTTCATCATCAGAAGGCTTCGCCTCTCTGCGGAAAAAGTTCCCAGGAATTCTTCCTCCTGCATAAAATTTTTCTCTGTAATCTACCGTTAAAGGTAAAAAATCCACTCCCGGATTCGCTTCTTTGTTGGCTACCACCGTTGCTAAAAGCATCGTTCCGCCACATCTTACAACTACGGATCCGTCGGCCTGCTTTGCCAGCTTCCCCGTTTCAATAATGATTTCCCTGCCGTCTGCAAGAGTAATCGTTTCTGTAAACGCTTGAGGTATACTCATAAAAATTGTCTTCATGTACTCCGTATTGAGTACGATTATTATTTAAACTCTTTAAATTTTCGTTTGCAAAGGTAATGTATTATAATGATTTTTTTAAATTTTTGCCTGTAAAATCTTACACATCTGCCCTATAATTTCCATATATTCTACACCGAAAACCACTTCTGATTACGAAAACAAAAAAGCAACCTCTTCCGAGATTGCTTTTTATGTGAAAATCTTTGTAGATTATTTTCTTAAACCTAATTCAGCAATAATTGCTCTGTATCTTGCGATATCTTTATTTTTAAGGTAATCTAATAAACTTTTTCTTTTACCTACCAGTTTCACCAAAGATCTTTCTGTGTTATAATCTTTGTGATTGCTCTTTAAATGAGCAGAAAGGTGGTTAATTCTGAAAGTGAAAAGTGCAATTTGTCCTTCAGCACTTCCTGTGTCCTGTGCAGATTTTCCGTGTTTTGCGAAAATTTCCTGCTTTTTTTCTGTTGTTAAGTACATTCCAATATTGTTTAATGATTATTATGTAACGGGTGCAAAAATACGACTATTTTTTTATTCTGCCAACATTATTGATTTCATTTATTGATTTTGATAGAAAAAAATGTTAAAAATTTCTTAAAAAAATTATGTTACCCCACTAAAAGGCAGTAATTTTGCATACGAATTTAGTGATGAGAAAATTAATAACATTTACCACCTTTACTTTAGCTCTTTTTGCAGGTTTTTCTTTATTAAAAGCTCAGAAAAACCGTGAGAACAAGATCAAAAAAGTTTTATATTTCAATCCTGAAGTAGAACCCGACATTCAGGAAATTAAAGAACCTACCAATACCGCTTTCTTCAGCGCAGTTTCTGATAATTTAAGCGAAAGAAAAAACAAAATGCTGAGAACGGAAACACAGATTTCTTTCGACAGTATTGATAAACAGACCGTTTGGGATTACTGCAAAAATAACGAAGCCGATTTTGCCATTGTTCCCAAAGTTAAATATTTCAAAGTAGGAATAGGAAAATACGTCTTTTCCAATCAGGTAGTCGTAAGCATGAAACTTTTTGATGCAGAAGGCAACCTGATTACAGAAACAGACTACGATACCTATAAAAAGAACATGAGACTGCTTGGTTCCACCGTAAACTCCGTAAAAATAGGAACCAACGGAGCCATAAAAGAAATTGTAAAGCAGTTAAAAAAAATGAAACACACCGCTGAATCAGAATTATGATTTCAGGAAAATCTGCTTAATTTTTATTTCAACGAAGTCCCACAAAAGATAAGCGATACATTTACTGAAAGTTCAGGACTTTCCCATGAAAAAAAATGAATAGCCTTTAAAAACCTTTTATTTTTATTCTTTTGAAAACTTCAACTATTCTGTTCAGGTTTAATTCTAATCCTATACACCTCAATTCATCAGGAAAAATATATGGAAAAAATCCTAAATTGATTTTAAATAAACAGCAAAGGAAAATCAGATTATTGCTTTCCATTAAAAATAATCTCAATCTGAACACATTCTAAATAAAGCTCCGAAGTTAAAAACTGCTATGCGCAACATTTAAATTCATCAATTTAAATTCATCGCGGTGTGAATAATTACAATTATTATTAGTAATTTAGTTAAGAACAATTCTTCAAACTATCTAAATTGAAATTTCTTAGCATTTGCACTCTCAGATTGCAGATGCTTTTTTATTATGGGATAATACAGAAGATATTCATCAGTAAAACAACACATTAAAATAAAATTATTTTCATTTAACAGTGAATAATACAATCTTTTTTGTATTTTTAGCCTACATTAAATCTAAATAATATGAAAAATTCAAACCTGAAAAAGCTCACCAGAAAGGAGCAGGAAAAAATCAACGGTGGAGGACTTCAGAGATGTCATTATCATTTTGAATGTCCGGGAGGATCCTGCTGCCAGAATGTTTGTGTGTACTACAACTGCCCTGAAGTTTAACCCCTGAAAAGTTTATTATGAAAAATCTTAAAAAACTCACCAGAAAAGAGCAGGAAAAAATCAACGGAGCCGCTATGGTACAGTGTACAAAAGATGCACACTGCTTTATCGGATGGTGCTGTTCCTACAGCTGCGTTCCGTATGCCTGCATTGAACCTTAGTCGGAAAACCTGTTACTGAAAACCTGAAAATTCAGTACATGCAAAAAAGAAAAACAATAATTTATCACTTTTAAAATTTAATTTTTTCAAAGCATTCGTTTTTGCGGATGCTTTTTTCATTTTCAGAAATTTAATTAATCCTTAAATTTTGCAGTTCTTTGGGCAATTTTAAAAATTTGGGTTATTTTTGCACTACTCTTAAAAATTTGACGTTTTGAATTCTAAAGACGAACTTATCTTCAACCCTGCCGATATTGCCGAAACTCTTAGCGAACTACACGCAGATGAGAGGCTTTTGGCGTTTCTGAAAGTTCCGAAAGAATACAAAGCGGAAGTTTTTTCACATCTTGATCCCGATTTTCAGGAAGAAACGATCAGAAGCATCGGAAGTGATGAGGTTTCAGAAATTCTGAATGCCATGACGCCGGACGACAGAACGGCTCTTTTTGAAGATTTTCCGGATGAGCTTATCAAGTACTCCATCAATCATCTTAATCCGCAGGAACGCAGAATTGCCCTTAAATTACTAGGCTACGATTCGGATTCTATTGCCCGTCTGATGACGCCTTATTACATCCAGATCCGAAAAGAATGGACCATTAAAAGATGTCTCCAGCAGATTAAAAAAGTCGGAAGTAAAGTAGAGACGATGAATTATCTCTACGTTGTGGACGAAAGAAACCGGCTGATCGATGATATTGCGCTGGGAAGTCTTTTACTGGCGGAGGAAGAAACTTTGGTTTCAGAAATTACAGATAATCATTTTGTTGCTATTACGACAACGACTTCCAAAGAAGATGCAGTACAGTATTTCGAAAAATACGACCGTGCCGCACTTCCTATTATTACAGAAGCCGGAGTTTTAGTGGGAATTGTAACGATTGATGACATTCTCGACCAGATTGAGCAGCAGAATACGGAAGATATCCAGAAATTCGGGGGATTGGAAGCTTTAGACGTTCCTTATACGCAGACTTCTCTCATCGAAATGGTCAAAAAGAGAGGAATGTGGCTGATTATTTTATTTTTCTCTGAAATGCTTACAGCTTCGGCGATGGGTTATTTTGAAGATGAAATTCAGAAAGCAGTTGTTCTCGCACTTTTCGTTCCATTGATTATTTCCAGCGGGGGAAATTCCGGTTCTCAGGCGGCAACTCTCATCATCAGAGCGATGGCACTTCAGGAAATTACTCTGAAAGACTGGTGGTATGTGATGAGAAAAGAAATTTTCACGGGTTTATCATTGGGCGGAATTTTAGGGATCATCGGTTTCTCAAGAATTATGATCTGGCATAAAGCAGGTTTTTTCGACTATGGAATTCACTGGGCTTTTGTAGGATTAAGTGTAGGCGTTTCGCTGGTGATGATCGTCCTTTGGGGAACACTTTCGGGTTCTATGGTTCCGTTTATCCTCAAAAAATTAAAACTCGATCCGGCAACCTCTTCTGCTCCTTTTGTAGCTACACTGGTAGATGTAACGGGATTAATCATTTATTTTTCGGTCGCAGGACTTTTCTTAACGGGTAAACTTTTGTAATTTTAGGCGGCATCTAAAATTGTACAATGAAGGTAGTTTCTTTGGTTCCCTCAATTACTGAGGCTTTATTTGATTTGGGTTTAACGGAAAAAGAAGTGGTCGGAAGAACGAAATTCTGTATTCATCCTGCTGAGAAGGTAAAAAATGTAGCGGTTATCGGCGGTACAAAAAATATCAATATTGAAAAAATAAAAGCTTTGCAGCCTGATCTTATTTTAGCAAACAAGGAAGAAAATGTAAAAGAACAGGTGGAAACTTTAATGCAGGACTTCAAGGTAATCGTTACCAATGTTGAAAATATAGAGGACAATTATTATATGCTTAAAAATTTAGGCAAAATCTTTCATCAGGAAGAAAAAGCGCAGCTTTTTAACTTAAAAATCTATGATGTTCTCAACCACGCAAAAATTGAATCCCCCTTAAAAGTTGCCTATTTAATCTGGAATAACCCTTACATGACAATCGGTTCCGATACTTTTATTCATAAAATTCTGGGTGAGATTGGTTTTGAAAATATTTTTAAAGATCAGAAACGTTATCCTGTCATTCAGACGGAAGATCTTGCGGAAGCGGAACTGATAATGCTTTCTTCAGAACCGTTCCCTTTTAAAGAGAAACATATTCAAGAATTAAAAAAGTTTTATCCTGATAAAAAGATAATGATTGTAGACGGAGAGGCGTTCTCTTGGTACGGAACGCATATTGCGAAGTGTGAAAATTATTTCAAGGAACTTATTTCTGATCTTAAACACGAATTTCACTAATTTTTTCACGAATGGCAGTCACTCTTTTTTAATGGATTTTCTAAGTTTTGGCTGAAGCCGATTTATTCGTTTGTTTATGAAAACGGACTAAAGTCCGTTTATTTCGAAAGAAAATTTTGATTTACCCCTATCATATCATACAAAAGACTCCGGCTCTTCGAGCCGGAGTCTTATATTTTAAACACTTTAAAAGCGAGATTTTTTACAAAATTTTGGAAACTTCGTTACAAAGCCATTCCAATAATTCTCTGTCTTCTTCGGTAAAAGGATCAATCGTATGAGAATCGATATCAATCTGACCGATATTCTGTCCGTCTTTGAAGATCGGAACTACGATTTCTGCTTTGGTATCGATAGAACAGCTTAAATAGTTGCTTTCTTCATGTACATCGGGAACAACAAACGTTTCATTGGAAACGGCAACCTGACCGCAGATTCCTTTTCCGTAAGGAATAATGGTATGATCTGTCGGAGCTCCAACATAAGGTCCCAGTTTCAACTCGTCTTTATCTCCATTTTTGAAATAAAAACCTGTCCAGTTGAAATAAGATATTTCCTGATCCAACAAGTGACAAACTTTCTGAAGTTTCTCTTCGGTATTATGTTTCGGACTTTCAAGAATAGACGAAAGCCTTTTTTTTAATTCTGACATTTTTTTACTGTTTTAAGAAAATTGTTTTAAGGAAAGTTCTTCTTTATAGCCGAACATTCCACGCTCTTTTATCATCTCTGCAACTCCTTCCGGAAGCTGATTTTCCCATCCTTTTATATTGCATCCGATCTTCTTCAGGATATCTCTGGAATAAATTTCCAAAAACTCCGGATTGTAATTGGTGATGTCCACAATACGGTTGTTGTGCTTGAAATATTTATAAAGCTCCTTTAGGTTTTCTTCCACTTTAAGATTATCGGAATCCAGCAGTTCCAGAGTTTCCGGATCTTTATAAGGATACAGATATACTCTCATCCCGTTTCGGAAAAATTTTCCGAAAGCTTCAAGAATTCCTCCCGATAAATTTTTATAATACTTTTCGTCAAATACCATTAGAAGATTATTCACGCCCATTGCAACACCGATTTCTCCGCTTGTGTAGGAAGCAAAATAATCAATCAGTCGGTAATATTCAGAATAATTGGAAACGATTACAGTATAACCTAATTTGCCGAGAACATCTACTCTGTCGAGGAAATCTCTTTCATTGATGTCTCCGTCGGCGCGAAGGTTTGAAATGGTAATTTCTATTAAAACTTCGGTTTCATCCTCAGTACAGGTTACTTCCTTCATGAACATATTGAGCCCGTTCTGAAGCATATCAATATTTACCTTCGTTACAGGTCTGAAACTTCCTCTTACCGCAAAAATATTTTTCTTGTACAAAATATCCGCAGGAAGCATATTATTCCCCTCCGAATTGAAAATCACGGCATCCGTCATTCCGTTTTTAACCAGCTGTAAAGACATCAGCCTGTTATCCACATACGCAAAAGCAGGTCCGCTGAAATCGATCATATCAATTTCCAGATTATCTTTTGCAACGTCATCGTATAAAGATTCAATTAAATTTCTAGGATTATCATAGTAATGGAAAGCTCCGAAAATTAGATTCACACCTAAATTCCCAAGGGTTTCCTGCTGCAAGGTAGCATCATTCTCTTTGAATTTTACGTGAATAACAATTTCATTATAATCTTCGTTCTCTTTTACCTGAAAACGGATTCCAACCCAGCCGTGACCTTTCACTGTTTTATCAAAATTGATCGTTGTAACAGTATTGGCGTAAGAAAAATATTTTCTGTTGGGATTGCTTTCTCTTGAAATTCTTTCTTCGATAAGAGCGACTTCATAGCGAAGCATTTTTCGAAGTCTGTTTTGGGTAACGTATCTGTTTTTTACCTCTTTTCCGTAGATGGCATCACTAAAATCTTTGTCGTAAGCCGACATCGCCTTAGCAATTGTACCGGAAGCTCCCCCTGCTCTAAAAAAGTGTCGGACTGTCTCCTGCCCTGCTCCAATTTCTGCGAAAGTACCATAAATAGTAGGATCTAGATTAATTGTTAATGCTTTTTGTTTAGGAGTTAGTTTCTGATACATTAGGACATTAAATTTTTCGTAAATTTACCAAAATTAAACCAACCTCAAAAGAAAATGAAGTTGAAATTTTTAGGAACAGGAACTTCGCAGGGTGTTCCTGTTATTGGCTGCACTTGTGAAGTGTGTACTTCAGGTAATCCCAAAGACAGTCGTCTTCGGTCTTCTGTGATGATAACGACCGATGAAGACCAAAAAATCCTTATCGACTGCGGACCCGATTTCAGGCAGCAAATGCTTACCAATCAGGAAGATCGTGTAGATATTACATTGCTTACTCACGAACATAATGATCATGTTATCGGTCTGGATGATATGCGTCCTCTTATTTTTAAAACAGGAAAAGACATCCCTTTATATTGCTCTTCAAGGGTTGCCAATGAGGTGAAAAACCGTTTTCCTTATGCTTTTGCAGATGAAAAATATCCCGGAGCTCCGGCTTTTGAGCTTCATGAAATTGAAAACAGAACTTTCACAGTTTTAGATACTGAAATTACACCGGTTGAGGTCATTCATTTTAAAATTCCCGTTTTCGGTTATAAATTTAAAAAACTGGCTTATATAACGGATGCCGGATTTATTTCTGAAACGGAAAAAGAAAAATTAAAAAATCTCGATGTCTTGATTTTAAACTGCATCCGGAAGTCTGATCCTCATCCGGCTCATTTTATTTTACCTGATGTTATTAAGTTATTTGAAGAACTGAAACCCGAAAAATTATTTTTAACCCACATCAGTCATCATCTGGGATTGCATGACGTTGAAGATAAACTACTTCCATCCGGAATGCACCTTGCCTACGATGGTTTGGAGATTATTTTTTAAAATTTTTCTTTAAAAAACTTTGGAGAATAAAGAAAAGTTTCTATATTTGCACACCGATTCGAAACAAGGTAACACACTTGCCCAGGTGGCGGAATTGGTAGACGCGCTGGTCTCAAACACCAGTTCTTAGGAGTACCGGTTCGATCCCGGTCCTGGGTACAAAAAACCTCTGAAATCATTTGATTTTCAGAGGTTTTTGATTTTTAGGGTTGTCAAAAACAATCAATCTTAAAGCTTACCTATGCAAAAGAGCCTGTCCCAATCTCAGGACAAACTCTTTTTATTAAAATCTAAAAAAACTTTTCTTATATTAAAGTTAGGTTCGGGTAAATTCAAAAACCGATGAGTGTTATTATTGTACTAAAACATCATTATTTTCAGACTCCTTCATAATATCACGATCTTCGTGTTCTGAAAATTCTTCAAACAATTCGTAGCGAGGTTTTGATAGTGAACTTAAAAAAGTAATGGTTGTAGGATTTCCCTTTTCATTTACTTTTACAACAATAGATGTACAGCAAGGTGAAGCATTGAAATAATTTTCAAATCTTCTGCCGCATTTAAAACATTCTGTAACAATGATTTCCTGTGTTTCGAAATTTTCCATGGTAAATGTGTGTTTTTTTGTGGAACAGCCCATTAAAGAGCTAAATATATTTTTTCATCAAATAATTGTGTTTTCAGAATTTAAACTTATGTCTCAGTCTCTACCTGTATCTTATTGAACAACGAAACTTTGTAAAGTGCATCAATAACATCTTCGTCATTCACCTTCCTGTTTTTTACTTTTCTAATGTAATCGGGATCTCTGGATTTCTTAAGAATTATGTTCACAGAACCCGTGTAGCGCGTCGGTAACCATTTATCAATAAAATCAAATCGTTCATTGATGGTGTTCTGATAGGGATATATCAATTTGCTCATACAAATAAATATTTTTGTTTAACCTTTTTTCGTAATTTTGTGTTTATCTCTTTGAGATAATTATAAAACAAATATACAACTATATATTTAAAAACAATAATTAATTGAAATTTTAACAATTAATTATTAAATAAAATTAAAAAGAAGAAATTATTCGATATGAAAATTCACGAAAAGATACGCGAGTACAGCAAATCAAAAGGAGAAACTTTAAGAGAAATAGCCGAAGAATACGGCATGACTCCGCAGGCTATTCAGCTTTATTTTTCAGGAAAAAATGCAATTCCACTCAATTTTCTGGTTTGGTATCTGGAAAAACATCCGGATCTGGATCTTTATGCTCTTTTTGACAAGAACAGAGAAAGCATTGTTTCTGAACCGAAAACACCTTATCATAAAAAAACCAAAAAACAGGAAGTAATAGACCAAATTGTTGCGATCCTGCAAAAAGAAATGTAATATCCACAGAAGATTAATTACCTTAATACATCAACCGGAAAAATTAAAAAAATAATCTTTCCGGTTTTATTTTTCTGTAAATGAGAGAAATATCCCTTCTGTGATTCTTTTACTTAATTATAGTAAAATTAGTTGTACTCTTTTTAACAATTTATTTATCTTCGCACCTCTGAAATTTAAAAAGTTAGTTGCGCAAAATCACAAATATGACTATTAATGCTTCTCATAAACTGATTCCCATGACGGATTTTGTCATCGAGTATTATTCGCATGAAGGATACGCAGATCTTCAGACGCTTAAACTGATGAACAATTACGCCAATCTTTTGAAAAAGGAGCTTACATTAGGAATGTTTGTTCCTGTAGATTCTTCGGGCGAAATCCTGAAGGAACCCAGAAACTACGAATCGTGGAAAGATCTTGAGCATAATTCCAAAAAAAGGAATGATGAAGAAAGTAAGGCTTTCGAAGATTATAAAATCTATCAGAAAGCCGAAAAAAAATGCCTTTTTGAAGGATTTAAAATTGCCTATAACGGCTATTCCGTCGTGAGAATTGTAGCTTTTTACAATACCTCAATTGAACTTTCATTCAACAAAAACGAAAAGACATTTCAAAACTTTAAAGATATTGAATCGCTAACTTCTTTTGATGAAATCTATCTGAACAGTGCGGCTTTGAAGAAAATAGGAATTCAGAAATAATTATCAGATAAGCATATATAACTACTCTTTTACCGCATTTCCGTACACTTCCAAAGCTCTTTTTCTGGCAAAAGTGTGTTCCACAATCGGTTCTGCATTGATGTCTTTTTCAGAAAGCCATGTTTTGATGTATTTTAAATCTTTATCAAATTTTTTGGTCTGCTCCGAAGGATTGAAAACCCTGAAATAAGGAGCTGCATCGCAGCCGCATCCTGCAGCCCACTGCCAGTTTCCGTTATTGGAGGACAGCTCGTAGTCCAGAAGTTTTTCAGCAAAATAGGCTTCTCCCCATCTCCAGTCGATTAAAAGATGTTTGGTAAGGAAACTCGCGACAACCATTCTTACCCTGTTGTGCATAAATCCTGTTTCGTTTAGCTGTCTCATTCCTGCATCTACAATAGGATAACCGGTCTTTCCTTCACACCATTTTTTAAATTCCTTTTCATCATTTCTCCATTTAATGCTATCATATTTTTCTTTAAAAGAAGTGTTCACCACTTTCGGGAAATGATATAAAATCTGCATAAAAAATTCTCTCCAGATCAGTTCATTCAGCCAGACTTCATTGTGTTTTTCTGCAAATTCCACACATTTTCTTACGGAAATGGTTCCGAAACGAAGCGCAATTCCTAATCGTGTTGTATGATCCATTGCCGGAAAATCTCTGTATTGATTGTAATCATCAATAATCTTTTTTTCCAGCGATGGCTTTTTAAATTTCAGATCCGTTTTCTCGAAGCCTAAATCTTTAAGCGTTAAAAATTTTGAAGGTGAATATTGATGAAACTTTGAAAAGTCAACCTCCGTTTTTTTAAAAGTGACAGACTTGAAATTTTCTTTCCATTTTCTTGAATACGGTGTATAAACGGTGTAAGGCTTTCCGTCATTTTTTACCACATCATCCTTTTCGAAAATAACCTGATCTTTGAAATCCTGAAAATTAATATCACTTTTTTTAAGCAGATTCTGTATTTCTTCGTCTCTTTTTATTGCTTGAGGTTCATAATCCCTGTTACAGAACACAGTATCGATTTCAAAATCTTTAATCAGTTTTTTGAAAGCTTCAACAGGTTTATCGTGAAAAACGGTTAATCCGCTCTTATGTTTTTTAAGCTCAGTATGAATTTCTTCCAGAGCCTGATAAAAATAATCTACTCTTCTGTCTGATTTATTTTCAAGTTTATCAAGAATTTCCTTATCAAAAATAAAAACCGGAACTACTTTTAAACCGGCTTCAAGTGCATGAAACAATCCTGTATTATCTTCCAGTCTGATATCTCTTCTGAACCAGAAAATATTTACTTTTTCTTTTTTAGACATAATGATTTATTAACCCTGTTTTCTCTACAAAAATCAGACTAATTTTTCTAATAGTAAAGAGATTGTATTTAAATTTTTTTAATTATAAATCCACATCAGAACAGGCTTTTTAGATTTCTGAAGCATCGGATCTATCTCTTTCATCGCATTATTGGATATGGTAGGACAGCCCCAACCTTCAGGAGAACCTTTCGGGAAGACTTCTTCATCGCTCATCAGATTCCAGGAATGAAAAACAATGAATCTTTGCAGCGCATTGCTGTTGGTTTTTTCCAGACCGTGCATCAGATATTTTACATGAATTCTCCAGTCGCTGTAACCTCGTCCCTGAATTTTATATTTTCCTAATGATGAAAGATGGCTTCCGTCCTCATTGCTGAATGTCGGATAATCTTTTGATTCGTCACTACTCCACTGATTATTTCCGCAACCATGACCAACCAGATATTTTTTTGAAGCAGAGTTCGTTTTAAAATCCCACACAACCAGTCTTTTCACTCCGGAATGCAGGCTCATATCGATCAGAATACAAAAATCTGTACTGAACTGCTTGGATTTACAGAATGTAAGCGCTTCTTCAGCTTTCGATTTCGTTTTATTTAAATCAATTTCAGGCTTCTTTTCCTGCTTTGAGATTTCTGAAATCTGTGGTTTGATGGTATTTTTCACCTTTTGTTTGCATGATAAGAGGAACAGAAATACCGTTATCCAACTTAAAAAATTCACAGAAAATTATTTATAATGCAAGAATATTCCGTAATCTGAAGGCGTCCAGAATGCCGCTTTCTGATCCGCAGCTTTCAGAGCATCATTTGCCCATGTGTTGCAGGTATTCAGGAAGCTGTATTTTCCCTGTGCATCGTAGAACGCATCATCATTACCGTAAACGGCATTTGTAGGAATAAGATTATAGTTCCCGTTTTGGTCTTTATCAAATTTAGCATCTACAAAATCCACCAGTTTTTTATACTGATCTCTGCTGATCATAATCTTTTTACAGTCGTCCCCTTCTTTCATGGTCTTGTAAAAAGTGCAGTGCATTGCAGATTCGCTGAGCCAGAAAGCAGCTTTAAAAGCCGTTGAAAACTTAAGATCTGCCCAGGTCGGAGTATCGAGATAGAATCCTTTATCTCCCCATCCCACTCCTACATAATTATAATCTGTACTTTTGGATTTCGTATTGCCGAACGGAATTTTTGTACTCCAGTCCTGCAGATCGTTCTTTATAGGCATCACAATATCTGTATGAACTCCGTTGGTGTAAATATAAACCGGAATTTCTTTTTTCTGGCCGTCATCCTTCGCAGAAACTTCAATAAAAGGCAGAAAATAGCCCAAAGCAATATACAGAACTACAATTCCTATAATAATTCCTAAAGCTTTAATGATGAGAAGCAACATCTTTTTCACGTTCATGTTTTATTTAAGTTAATGAAAATTTAATTATTAATTTTTCGTAAAAGTATTTGTTTTGATCGGAATTTTCGCTAAATTTAAGTACCAAATATTAAAAAATATGCACAAAAACACGAAATCAAACAAAAGATTCAAAGTAAGAGTAAAAGTAGCCCCAAAAAGAATACAGAAAAAACGCTGATTTTTAACAAATTTTATTTTCAGAATGCATTTTTTTTAGTCTGAAAATTTTTTAAAATTCTTACCAGCCATCTTTCCCTCCTTAAAGATCCATTTAAGGAATGGGTGTTCAACCTTCTTACTCTGGAACTTCAACAATTCCAGATAAGGGTTTATCCGCCAAAATGATTTCACTTATTTTGTGAAGATTTTTCCAGAAACTCTATATTTCTTTTCAGTCCGGCAAATTTTGTTCTTTTTACAGGCGATTTGCGGAAAATTTCGGAAAACAGTTCCTGCGTAAGCTCCTTCCACTCTCTTTTCTTAAAATTTTTCAGCGCTTCATTCGGTTTGAATTTCATTTGCTGATGAGGTGACGAAAAACGGTTCCACGGACAGACATCCTGACAAACATCGCAGCCAAACATCCAGTCGTCCATCTTGTCCTGAAAATAATCGGGAATAGAGTCTTTGAGCTCGATTGTCGCGTAAGAAATACATTTGCTTCCGTCAATCAGCTTTTCTGAGACAATCGCATTGGTAGGACAAGCATCAATACATTTCCTGCACGTTCCGCAATGGTCGGTCACCGGATGATCCACAACAAGTTCCAGATCGCAGATAATTTCCGCTAAAAAATAGAACGAACCGCTCTGTCTGGTAATTAAATTCGCGTTTTTTCCTACCCATCCGATTCCTGATTTTCTCGCCCAGCTTCTTTCCAGAACCGGCGCAGAATCCACAAAAACACGAAATCCGAATTCCCCGATCTCTTCCTGAAGTTCAACAACCATCTCACGTAAAATATCTTTGATGACTTCATGGTAATCTTCAGCGTAAGCATATTTAGAAATTTTAAAATTTTCGAGAGTGGAAATTTTTTCTTCGGGAAAATAATTGTAGGAAAGAGAAATTACAGACTTGGAACCTTCTACGAGCAATCTAGGGTCTAATCTTTTATCAAAATAATTTTCCATGTATTTCATTTCGCCGTGGAAATTATTTTTCAGCCAGTTTTCGAGTGGTTTTGCCTCTTCTTCAAGAAAATCTGCTTTCGAAATCCCACAGTTCTGAAACCCAAAACTTTTTGCTTTGGATTTTATAAGCTGAGCATATTTTTCTGCGGTTGAAATCATGATTTACACTTGCAAAATTAAGATTATTTTATAATTTTGCCGCGTTTGAAAAATTCAGACCTTACAACTAAGGAAAAATAATAACTCATGAAAAAAATCTGTCTGTTCACCGGACTTATTTCTGCCACGTTTTTTAACGCACAAATAAAATTCGAAAAAGGATATTTCGTAAATAATTCAGGACAAAGAAGTGAAGTTCTGATCAAAAATCTGGACTGGAAAAACAATCCTACAGAATTTGAATACAAAACGGATGAAACTTCTGCAGAAACAAAAAAAGAATCCATTAAAAATATTCAGGAATTCGGAATCGATAATGAGCAAAAATACATCAGAAAGACGGTGATGGTAGATCTTTCTTCTGATCAGCTGCAATCGATGTCTTACGAGAAAAAAGCGAATTTTGCAGAAAAAACCGTTTTCTTAAAATATGTAGTGGAAGGAAAAGCAGACTTATTGTATTATGAAAATGAAGACCTTGAAAGATTTTTCTTCTCTGTGAACGATTCTGAAGTAAAGCAGCTTGTTTATAAACCTTATTATATTGAAAATTCGTTAATTGCTTATAATGAAGAATATAAAAAGCAGATTCTGGATAATCTGAATTGCGGAGTAGATCTTACAGACGTTAATAAACTGAATTACAAACCAAAAGATCTGATTAAAGTTTTTCTGAAATACAACGAATGTTCTAACAGTTCTGCGGTAAACTACAATCAAAATTACGAAAAAAGAGATCTTTTTAATCTGACCATAAGACCGGGGATGAATTTTTCTTCTTTTGAAATGGTAAATGATTATTATTCCGGAAGCGGAAATGCGAAATTTGATAATAAAATATCTTTCAGAATAGGTCTTGAAGCTGAATTTATTCTTCCTTTCAATAAAAATAAATGGGCCGTTTTCGCAGAACCTACTTATCAGTATTACAAAACAGAAAAGCAATCTGTTGTTTATGAAGGGCAGCCTTTCGAAACAACATCAATCAGAAATATAGATTATAAATCGATAGAAATTCCTTTGGGAATAAGACATTATTTCTTTCTGAATGACAAGTCTAAAATCTTCATTAATGCGGCGTATGTTTTTGACATTGAAATGGGATCTAATATCCGATATAATTATAATAATTTGAAAATATATTCCGGCAATAACTTTGCTTTCGGGGTAGGATTTAAGTATAATGATAAGTTTCAGGTGGAACTCAGAACATCCACCAATAGAAATCTGATGCAAAACTATTTAAACTGGACTTCGAAATATCAGACTTCTTCTGTGATCTTAGGATATACGCTGTTTTAGAAAAAGCTGTGAAATTGTAAATTTTCTTTAAATTTTACGTATTTTCGTTATAAGTTTAATCTAATAAAACAAATTATGTCTTTATCAGAAGTTATAAAATCAGGAAATTATGCATTAATCGACGTTCGCGAACCTATGGAACTGGAAATGGACGGAAACATAGAAGGTGCTAAAAATATTCCTTTGGGAGAAGTGGAAGACAGAAAAGAAGAAATTCTGTCTATTGAAAAGCCTGTAATTTTGTTCTGCAGAAGTGGAAACAGAAGCGGAAAGGCTTTGGAATATCTTAACTCTCAGGGTTTGCAAGACGGCTATAACGGCGGAGGCTGGGCTGAGCTGAAAGCAAATCTGGAAGCAAATCAGGGAACTTTTTAAAAAGTTCCTTTTTTTATCTGAAAATTTTTGAAAATGAACCTGAAAGAAAGATTTCTTCAAAACTGTTTTTTATTTACCGAAGATCAAAATCTTATTGGAGATCTCTGGTCTGAAATTGAAAAGAAATATTGTAAAAAAGGGAGACATTATCATAATCTTGAGCATCTGGAAAATATGTTCTCTGAACTGGATGCTGTAAAAGATGAAATTGAAAATTTTCCTATTCTCTCATTTTCTGTTTTCTATCACGATGTAATTTATGATGCTGCTTCAAAATCAAATGAAGAAAAAAGTGCTGAATTTGCAGCAGTAAGACTGAAAAGACTTCATGTAGACTCTCATTTCAGTCAAAAAGTTTCTGAACAGATTCTTGCCACCAAATCGCATCACTTATCTGAAAACAGCGATACCAATTATCTTTTAGATGCTGATCTGTCGATTCTCGGAAAAGATTCTGAAGTATACATGGATTACACTAAAAAAATAAGGAAGGAATATTCCATCTATCCCGATTTGCTTTATAAACCTGGAAGAAAAAAGGTTTTAAAACATTTTCTGGAACAGAAGGATATTTTTAAGACCTCCATTTTTAAAGAAAAGTATGAGGATATTGCGAGAGCGAATATTCAGATGGAAATTGATAGGCTTTAATCTTGCATTTATTGACCACCCCGTCAAAAATTCTTTGAATTTTCGCCACCCCTCCAGAGGAGGGGAATGTAATGCTGCTTAAGTTTTACCAATTATTTTTCAGCATTATGCCTTTACAATTGAGTTGATAAATTCTGTGGATTTTTGCAGAACCGCATCCGGAATTTCTTTGTGCGGTGTATGTCCGATGTTCGGAATGATGAATTTTTCTGCTGCTCCGCTTACCTGAGAAATTGTTTTTTCAACCTGATCCAATGTTCCGTATTCGTCATTTTCTCCCTGAATAAATAACAAAGGTGAAGTTATATCTTTCAGGAGATATTCAATATTCCAGCTTCTGAATCTGTCGCTTAACCAGATTTCCGTCCAGGCTTTTACCATCATTTCAACTCTATCGCCATGATATTTTGCCAGACGTTGCGGAAGATTGGTGGTTTTATAAGCTTCAAAAGCATTTTTTACACCATTTACAGTTATCTCTTCCACGAAAATATGTCCGGCTTCGCAAAGAGCTGCAGTGACTTTTTCAGGATATTTGGCGGCGAAAATCAGGGCAATTGTTCCGCCGTCGCTGTGTCCGAAAAGGATTATATCATTTATATTCAGTTCTTTTAAGAGGTCATTCAGGAGATCGGCTTCCTGCTCCATATAATTGTTTTCTCTTTCATAGGTAAGCATAGGAAAAGATTTTCCGTAGCCTAAACGATCATAGACCAATACATTACATTGCGTCTGCAAAGCCAGTTTTTCCGGAAAGTCTCTCCAAAGCTGAGTGCAGCCTAAAGAGTCGTGCAGAAAAACAATAGTTGGTTTATTTTCAAAAGAGTTATGATATTCTGTGTATAGTTTTTTCCCATTGACATTAACAATTCTCTCCGTCATTAACTTTCAGATTAATTTTATAAACTTGGCGTATTGGTTTCGTTAAATTCTTTAAGTAAATTCTGAAAAACGGTTTCTACGGGAAGAACTTCATCAATTAATGCA
Organism: Chryseobacterium sp. MMO-72; assembly: GCF_037146035.1. NCBI lineage: Bacteria > Pseudomonadati > Bacteroidota > Flavobacteriia > Flavobacteriales > Weeksellaceae > Chryseobacterium > Chryseobacterium sp. MMO-72. The sequence goes on along the minus strand of NZ_JBBCWG010000010.1, from coordinate 23,554 downwards.
GAAACCTGCCCGATTTCGAGTTCGCCTTCTTCCATATCGCCTTCGAACATTCCTTTTTTGGCTCTTGCACGTCCTAAAGAAGCGATTAAAGACTCTTTGTTTCTTCCAACGTTGTAGATCTCCTCCAGTTCATTAAAGAACTTATTTTTAACCATTCTTACAGGCGCGAGTTCTTTAAGGGTAAGATGGGTATCTCCTTCCTGAAGTTCTGTAATTTTATTTTTCCAGTTTTCATGGGCACTTGCTTCTACAGTAGCTGCGAAACGGGAACCAATCTGAACGCCGTCTGCGCCTAAAATCATGGCTGCTTTCATCTGGGAGCCTAAAGCAATTCCTCCTGCGGCAATTAGCGGTTTGGAAATATGTTTTCTTACATTCGGGATCAGGCAGAATGTGGTGGTTTCATCTCTTCCGTTATGACCGCCTGCTTCAAATCCTTCGGCAACTACGGCATCCACTCCTGCATCTTCACATTTCATGGCAAATTTGGTTGAAGAAACCACATGAGCAACTTTTAAACCTTCTTTCTGCAAAGTTTCGGTATATGTTTTAGGGTTTCCGGCAGAAGTGAAAACGATCTTCACTCCTTCTTCCAGAATAATCTGAATTACTTCATCCAGATTAGGATACAGCATGGGTACATTTACTCCGAAAGGTTTGTCTGTAGCCTGTTTACATTTCCGGATATTCTCCCTTAAAATATCGGGATACATACTTCCTGCACCGATTAATCCGAGACCGCCGCAATTGGAAACGGCAGAAGCAAGTCTCCATCCGGAATGCCAGATCATGCCTGCCTGAATTATCGGGTACTGTATATTAAAGAGTTGTGTAATTTTATTTTGTTGTGAATTCATCTGGTGAAGCTTTTTTGCTGAATTAAAATCTATGAAACTGCTCATCTTGTAAAAATAATAAAAATAGCGGTTTTCAGAAGATTTTGGGCATAAAAAAACCTTCAGAAGTTCTGAAGGTTTTGATGATTATTTTTTAATTGAATCTCTTTTCCAGTTGGCTTTGAAGTTACAAGAATCGTAACGTCCGTCGATGGAGATGAATGTTGTCGGAAGTTTTGAATTAACAAATTTTTCGATCATTTCATTTCGCTTTTTATTCAGCGCCATCTGCTTCACTCTGTCGTAATCTGTTTCCAGTTTGATCTGGTGAGCCGGAATTACATCTTCCACCTTTACGATTTTTACCACTTTTCTTTCTCTTTCATCCATATCATCGAAAGCGGTTGTAATGTCTCCTTTGTTTAAACCTGCCAATTCGTAGCTGATTGTTCCCGGAACCGTTTCTCTTTCGATTTTATTTGATCCGTCCGCTCCCGGAATAACTCCTGCATTGAACTTGGTTCTTTTATCGTCTGAGAATCTGAAGGTAGCATCTTTGAATGTCATTTTTCCGTTAAGAATTAAACCTCTGATACTGTCCAGTTTAGCTTTTGCTGTTTTAATTTCTTCATCTGTAGGAGTTGCCATCAGAAGGATGTGTCTCGCTTCATAGATTTTACCTGATTTTTTAACAAGCTGGATAAGGTGATACCCGAATTCCGATTCTACAGGCTCTGAAATTTCTCCCTCCTGAAGATTTAAAGCGGCTGCCTCGAAAGGTTTTACCATCTGTCCTTTGGAAATGTTTTTCATTAAACCTCCGTTGGAAGCGGTTCCTTTGTCTTCAGAGAAAATTCTTGCCTGACTTTCGAAAGTTTCTCCTCCTTCAATATCTTTTTTGATCTTTTTCAGCTTATTAATCAACTCGTCTTTATGGGCATCCGTAAGTTTAGGATACATCATGATCTGAGATAACGACACCTCATCTTTAATTTCAGGAAGCTGACTTTTATACAAATTATAGAAGTCGGTTACCTCATTTGGTGTAACGTCCGCTTTGTCTGTAATTCTCTGAATTTTAGCCTGTCCGTAATATTGGTCGGTATCGATTTTTTCGATTGCGTTTTTCATTTCATATCCGTTTCTGAACTTGTAGGCTGCCAACATTGTTTTTTCATCAGGAAACTGAGAAAGCAACTGCTGATATTTTGCATTCGCCTGTTCTTTAATTGCAGCAGAACGGTTATCGATTAACGTATCTCTTTTAGCAGCGTAAACCAAAAGCTTATTATTCAGTAAGTTTTCTAAAAACTCACACTTATCTATGTTGGAAGCTCCCTGCTGTTTTGCATAATTCATCTGCTCATTGATGTCAGACTCCAAAACAATTTCATCACCGATTACAGCAGCAATTCCATCCACTAAATCTCCCTGTTTTAACTGAGCGTTCATCATATTTGCACCAAACAACATGATGAAAATTCCAAAAAGAAAAGTGATCTTAAGTTTATTTATCATTTTACTATTTTAAACAAGTTGCAAATTTAGAATTCTTAATGAATTACACTAAATTTTTTATTATAAATATTTCTTAAAAAGAGGTATTTATTGTACTTCTACGTTGAAAGTTGTTAATTCCTTAAACTGCTTCAGTCTTCCGAATACGTCTGATTCTTTTACTTCCTGAATTCTTTCTGTCCCGAATTTCTCAACCGTGAAAGAAGCCATTGCAGAACCTACGATTAATGCAGATTTCATAGTTTCGAAATCGAATGTTCCTTTTTTAGCTAAATAAGCTGCAAAACCTCCTGCGAAAGTGTCTCCTGCTCCGGTTGGATCGAAAACTTCTTCCAGTGGTAAAGCCGGAATGGCGAATACTTTATGATCGTGGAAAAGCAATGCTCCGTGTTCTCCTTTTTTGATGATAACGAACTTCGGACCCATTTCGTGGATTTTTTTAGCTGCTTTTACCAGAGAATATTCTCCTGAAAGCTGTCTTGCTTCCTCGTCGTTGATTGAAATAACGTCCGTTTTGGCAATCATCTGCATTAGTGTTTCCAAAGCTGTATCCATCCAGAAATTCATGGTATCAAGAATAACCAGTTTCGGACGGTTGTTCATTTTTTCAAGTACGGAAAGTTGTACTCCCGGATGAAGATTTCCTAATAATAAGATTTCTGCATCCTGCATAGAATCCGGAATTTTAGGATCAAAGTTTTCAAGAACGTTTACTTCAGTTGCCAGAGTATCTCTTGTATTCAGGTCGTTGTGGTATTTTCCTGCCCAGAAGAATGTTTTCCCTTCTTTTACGATTTCAATTCCCTCTACATTAACCTCTCTTTTTGTGAACATATCAAGATATTCCTGCGGAAAATCTCCTCCTACCACAGAAACGATTCCGGACTTAACGCCCAAAATAGATGAAGTGATCCCGATATACGTAGCTGCACCTCCTAAAATTTTATCTGTTTTTCCAAATGGCGTTTCAATTGCGTCGAACGCAACACTTCCTACAACTAAAAGTTTCATATTTTTTTCAAAGTATTTTAAAAGTAAATTATTTTTTCCATTCAAATGTGTCCAGCAGGTGTTTCATATCTCTTTTGATATAATCTACCGCAGGAGCCAAAGAATCCGGTTTCGGTCTTGTGTTAAAGTATAAATAGGCAGTTACAAAATGTTTGGTACTGTCTGTAATGTAAAACTGAAGATTGGAAGCGCTCTGTCCTTTCAGTTCATAAAAATTTCCGTATACCTTTTTTTCAGGATATTCGAAAGATTTTGTGTCGATTGCGCTTGCTTTTATCGTATGTTCATACACCATTTTTTCAGCTTCCTGAATATGAGCTGCAAAATCATTCTGTATCGGGTAATACGTTACAAAAACTTTGGCTTTCATTTTCGGATAGTTCAGATAATACCAGCAAGGCTTTTTTGCATCGGTAATGTTTGCAAAATCTGAATATTCAAATGTATAATTACAGTTGTTTTCGAATTTCTGATATTTCGGTGCGGGATATTCCAGCCGAAGTTCTCCGTAAGGCTTCGGAACCGGATCTTTTCCGCAAGATACCAAAAGTAAGGCTGCAAAAATAAAAATGGCGTTTTTAAACATTTTGCAAAAGTACAAATTAGATTTCAGATTTCGGAAGACAAATTTCGGGATTTCAATGGGTTTTGAGATTGTGATTAAATTTTGTTTTTGGAGGCTTTGTTTTTGAATGTGAAGCTTCGCGAAGTTTTTTCTTTTAAAACTAAATGGGATACCCATTTTAATCATATACTTAATTTTAACGCAAAGCTCGCAAGAGTTTTTAAATATTAACCGCTTTTTTAAGTTCACAGAAGCGTTTCCACTTAAATAAGCACACAAAGCATTTTTTTATTACATTCTAATAATTTTTAAGCTTATCCTTTAATTTGCCTGCAAATTCTTAATCTTTCTTAACTGCTTAACTATTCTTAATGGTTTATTTTTAAACACTTCTCGCAATGACATTACAAAATTCTATATGCCGTTTCATAATTTTGGATATAATTCTCCAACGGTTTCGGGAAGGATTTTTCGTGTGAACTTTCAACATCAGTTACAGTGAAATTATTTTCAGTAATGAAATTCTGCCATATTTCTTCTGATTCTACTTCTACATTAAAAATTTCTATGCTTAAATTTTTGTGCGTGAGTTTATGGCTTACATTTTTTACACTTTTGATGAATGGAATTAAATCATCAGAAATTTCAGGCGGAAATTCAAATAACTTTTTCCAGATAAAATCGTCTTTTCTTTGTTGGATTAAAAACTGACCATTTCGGTGAACGAAATAATATTTCAGTTCCAAATCAGCGGCTTTTACTTTTTTTGTTTTTACCGGAAATTCAGAAACTTTATTCAGGGAAAAAGCCAAACAGTCTTCATGTAAAGGACATTCTATGCAAAGAGGATTTTTAGGCTTACAGATTTCGGAACCTAAATCCATCATCGCCTGATTGAAATCACCGACGTTTTCAGGTAAGATTAAATGAGCGAGTTCGGAAAAATAATTGAAAGCTTTTGAACTTGAAATATCAAAATCATCTGCAAAAATACGGCTCAGAACGCGGTAAAAGTTTCCGTCCACAGCCGGAATTTTACCCCCAAAACAAATACTGGAAACTGCAGCGGCTGTATATTTTCCGACACCTTTTAACTTTAAAATTTCATCGTATTCATGAGGAAAAATACCATTATAATCGTTCATGATCTGTTGTGCCGCCTTATGAACATTGATCGCTCTGGAATAATAGCCTAATCCTTTCCAATACAGTAAAACTTCGTTTTCGTCTGCTTCGGCAAGGGTTTTTACATCCGGAAAACGCTGAACAAAATTATTGTAATGTCCTAATCCCTGAGCAATTCTGGTCTGCTGAAAAACGATCTCACAAATCCATATTTTATAAGGATCTTTGGTCTGTCTGAAAGGTAAATCGCGGGCATTTGTTTTATACCAACTAAGAAGTTTATTGCCGATGTGTCTGAAGTCTGATTGTTTTATTTTTTCCAAAAGTCTTTCTGCTACATTTTATGCTTCGACAAGCTCAGCATGACAACGCTAAAAATTCACTTTTAATAAAACGACTAGTGTTAGAAATGTCATGCTGAGCTTGTCGAAGCATCTGTTTATTAAATACAAAGATAATTTAATTTTCTTTTTGAACAGAATATACAGGAGCCGCTTTCAGCCACTGGTATTTTAAATGTTTTTCTTTTGCGATGAAACGGTATCCTTCCAATTTTTTGAGATAAATATAGGAAGTAGAATCTTTTTTGAATTTCAACTGTTGATTAGACAGAAAACTGAACGGAAAATCCACAATAGAATCTCTCGTCGTTTTCTCTACTTTGCCATTAATAACTCTGTAAATAAAGATAGATTTTCCGCGACCCTTAGACTGATCAATGAGGTTGATATTTGATGAAGAAACCACCATATCACTTTCATCAAAGCATTCCTGCGGTTTCATGATATAAGCTTTTCCTTCTTTTATTTCGTCGGCGAAAAGATCAATGGGATGATTTTGCTGTACTTTTTTATCTTCACAACTGAAAATCACAAAAATTATGGGCAAAAAGTAGAATAACCTGCCTTTCATATTTCTATTTTTAACGATTTGGTAGAAAAAAACCGATGAAAAATTGCATCGGTTTTAATATTTAATTTGATTAATTTAATCCTGAAGATATTCAGCATCCCATTCGTTTCCGTCGTCTCCTTTGTGTCCGTCTAATTTGATAACGAAACTTTTTGTAGGGAAATAAGGCGTTAAACGGATATCCAACCAAACTCTGTCTTTATTCACTTTATCCTGCTCGAAACGGACGATTTTGAATTTTTCGATAAGTTTATCCGGTCCTTTAATTCCGTCAAGGAAGGTTACGATCTGTTTTCTTAAATCATCTTCATTTCTTGCATTCCAGTTTTCGAAAGCTCTTCTGTTTAAGAAATCGAGCAGAACTTTCGTTACGTAATCGAATACTCTAACCACGGAATAGGTCTGAAGTCCGATATTGTCTCCTGTAAACAGTGTTTTTGCAGAGAAAGCCATAATTTTTCCGTATTCGTTCACCATGGGAACAAGCCCCATCTTTTCCAACTGAGAAATTTCACTTTTCTTCAGTTCGAATTTTACGGCGTCCACTTCATTGATGTTTCCGTGCTTTTTACCTGCTGCCACCTGAGACATTAATGTTTTATGAATTTTTCCTGCCAGTGAAGTTGAAGGCGGAAGTTCTACATTTTCCTCCTCTCCTACTTCCTCAGCTTTTCCGCGTCCAACAAGCCAGTTACAAGTCATGATGACATTACTTCTATGCAGTTCACCTCCTGTAAGATTGGCAGAATGGAATAAATCCACCACATCGTCTGGTTTATCAAGATTCGCAAAATCCGTCACCATCATCACTTTGTTTTCGTTACAGATTTTTGCCCATTTTTCAATGACTTTATTGGATCCCAAATATCCTGGAATTGCTAAAATAGAATAATTGTCTCGAAGGTCTAAACGGTCGTAATAGTTCTTAAATTCTTCTGCAATGGCATCGATAAATATAGGATTATCCAAATCTGAAACCTGATCTAAACTTGCATTAACAATACTTACGTTGTCAACTTTGTCGAGTTCGGTATTTTTGTAGAATTGAGCGACCGTTCTGTAGTTTGTTTCCAGTTGACGGACTGCATCAAGCGTATTTTTAAGATTTAGCTTTAAATTCTGATCGGCAGCCTGCGCTTTAGCTTTGCATGTTTCTGCCATCTTATCTGCAGAATCGTTTCCTTCCAGAAGATTTATCCAAAGATTGATTTTCTGGAGAAGTTCTTTTCTTTCATCTGCTTTATTGCTGTCATTAAGGAAAATTTCCTTTCTGGCTTTTCTGGTGGGATTCATGTTTGCGATTCCGTCTACAACAGATTCTACAAAACCAAAACCTCCTATTTTATTGAGTTCGGCAAGCGGATTACTTTTCGGCTGTCCTGCATGTTGCTGATGCCCCTGTGGTTGGTTTTCAGCTGCCTGTAATTTACTATCCATGATTAATGTAACGTCTTTAGATTATTTTTCAAGTTCCTGTGCCACTTCTTTCAATACCTCTACGAAGGCAGCTCTCGTCTGATCGTTTTCCAGCATATTACGCAGAATTTTATTGGTTTTAAGCTGTCGAACAATTTTGTTGTACTGTTCCTGCTCCATGCTTAATTGCTGCAGATAATCTGATTTCTGAGTGAGATTTTTTGGGGTAAAGTCCGCGAGATTCTGAAAACGGAATTCCTCTTCCACTACATTACCGTCCTCCGTTTCGTGCTGAACGCTTACAGAAGGCTGGAAATGTTTGAAGACGTCGTCCACAGTTTTTAATCCTGTTACAATTTCAGGGACGTAAGATTCGTCGGTTGTAAGCTGGCTTACTATCAGCGATTTATTCTCCTGAATCTGCTGTATAGCTTCATTGGCGTCTACTTTTACTTCGTTTCCGCCAACGCCATAATTAAACATTGCCATATTATTAATATTTTGAGATTTTCGATGTTGGTGTGTATTGTCTTTATCAGCATCAAATAGCTGACCAATCCAATGTTTAAATTTAAAAAAAAACTGTAACATACAAAATTTTGTTAAGATTTTTCTTGAAATATTAACTTTTTAAATTAAATATCAACTAAAAACTGATATTTTGTGATGTCACTAAACTATGAAAAATTAAATAAAAAACGCACCATTTCTGATGCGTTTTTCATTTCTAACAATTTTTGGCTTGTCTTACCAAATTTTTATTCTGTCCTGCGGAGCTTTATACATTTTGTCTCCCGGTTTGATGTCGAATGCTTTGATGAAAGAATCCTGATTGACCAACGGACCGAATGCTCTGAAAATTCCCGGCGAATGCGGATCTGTTTTTACCTGATTGGTCATATACTGATCTGTGGATTTTGTTCTCCAGACTGTTGCCCAGCTCATGAAGAATCTCTGATCCTGTGTAAATCCGCTGATTAATCCCGGATTTCCGTGATCTTTAAGATACATCTGAAGCGCATCGTAAGCTACTGCCACTCCTCCCAAGTCTCCGATGTTTTCGCCACTTGTGAATTTTCCGTTAACGAAACTTCCTTTTACCGGCTCGTAAGCGCTGTATTGTGCAGCCAACTGAGCAACTTTTGCGTCAAAGTTTTTACGGTCTGCATCGGTCCACCAGTTATTTAGGTTCCCGTCTCCGTCGAATCTTGAACCGCTGTCATCGAATCCGTGAGAAATTTCGTGACCGATAACGGCTCCGATTCCTCCGAAATTAACGGCTGCATCGGCTTTTGGATTATAGAAAGGGGGCTGAAGAATGGCTGCAGGGAAAACGATTTCGTTGTTTGATCCGCTGTAATAAGCATTTACGGTTTGCGGCGTCATTCCCCATTCTGTTCGGTCTACCGGTTTTCCTATTTTATCTAAATTTTTCTGATATTGCCACGCTGAAACATTCTGAAGATTGGAATATAAGGTTGCTCCCTGTTTCGGAGATTCTACTTTTAATTGAGTATAATCTTTCCATTTATCCGGATAAGCAATTTTCACGGTGAATTTTGATAATTTTTCCTGTGCTTTTACTTTTGTTTCCGGAGACATCCAGTCCATCTCGTTGATGTGCGTTTTGAAGGATTTTAAAATGTAATCGATATACATTTCCATCTGCGCTTTTGCTTCCGGTGTGAAATATTTCTCCACATACAATTTTCCAAAGGCTTCTCCCAGAACGCTGTTTACCAAAGAAAGCCCTCTTTTGTTCATCGGACGCTGTTCTTTCTGTCCCTGAAGATATTTGGAATAGAAATCGAATCTGATCTGTTCTAAATTTTCATCCAGATTGCTTGCATTTCCATTGATTAAGTGGTATTTCAGATAGTCTTTCAGTAAAGGAAGGTTTTTCAGGGTAAGGAAGGAATCCATATTCTGGTAATACTTCAGCTCGCCGATGATGACTCTGTCTGTATTCACTCCCGCTTCTTTCAGATATTTCGGAAGATTGATATTTTTAACCAAAGCCGGCAATTCTGATACGTTTTTAGGGTTGTATCTTAAATTGGCATCTCTGTTCTGTTCAAGCGTTAATAAATAGTTTGCCAACTGTTTTTCGAAATCCACTACGTTTTTTGCCGAAGTTTCTGAATTTTTATAGCCTAAAACACCGAATAGTTTTCCGACATAGGTTTGATATTCTGCTAATGTTTTTGTGTTGGCTTCATTTACTTTCTGATAGTAATCTCTTCCCAGTCCAAGATCGGGACCGCCAAGATAGACTGCATTCATTTTGGAATCTTTCAGGTCTGCTCCTACTCTCCATCCGTAGAAAGAATTGTCGCCTACTTTTGTTGCTTCAAGCAGATATTTCTGAAGATCGCTAATGTTTTTAATGGCATCAATTTTTGCAAGATCTCCTTTGATCGGAGCCAGTCCTTCTGAATTTCTTTTACCGGTATCCATAAAAGATGCGTATAAATTCTGGATTTTCTGACCTTCGGAGCCCGCAGGATAGGATTCTGACAGGATTTTGTTCAGGATATCTAAAGAAGCGTCATCAACATTTTCTCTGAGTGCGTTGAAAGAACCCCAACTTGCTTTATCTGAAGGAATCTGCGTAGTTTTTACCCAATTTCCGTTGACATAGCTAAAAAAATCATCTTGTGGACGAACAGTTTTATCCATGTACGACAGATTGATCCCTTCTTCTTTTACTTCCTCTTTTTTCACCGGCTCTACAGCAACCGTTTTCATGGTTTCAGGTTTTTTAATTTCTCCCGTTTTCGCTGTACCACAAGAATTTAAGAATACCAGACCCAAAAAGGCAAGTATCCCGATATTTAGCTTTTTCATTAAAGATATTTTTTGATTTTACACAAACTTACCAAATATACGAATTTTGATTATAAATGATAAGTGATAAATAATAATTGATGAAAAGGATGTAAATAAGAACTTGATATTTTTGTTATTTGATTTTGATTGACTGAGTATTAGTATTTCTCACAAAGTTCGAAAGAGTTCTTAAATAACCTGAGTTCGGGATAAGTCTTCTTAAACGCAAAGGTTCGCCAGGTTTTGTTTTGCATTGTAGTGGGTATTCTTGTTCGCAACGGCGCTTCACTCAGCAAATGATGGCAACTAGATTATTCGGCTCTTTGATTTTAGGAGAAATCTATTTTTATTGATTCTAACGCGATGTTCGCTAGATTTTGTTTTGCATTGTAGCGGGTATTTTTTGTTCGCAACGGCGCTTCACTCAGCAAATGACAGCAACTTAGATTATTTGGTTCTTTAATTTTAGGAGAAATCTATTTTTATTGATTTTAACGCGATGTTCGCTAAGTTTTGTTTTGCATTGTAGTAGGTATTTTTTGTTCGCAACGGCGCTTCACTCAGCAAATGATACAGGGATTTCTAAATTGGAGATAATTTCTATTCTATTTTTCTGATGCTGGAAAAAAATGACTGAAATCCTAGCCGTGATTGCAGCATTTGTCTGAGCTCATTTTCTGGGATTCGGCGCGGCTCCGCCGCGCCGAATCCCAGAAAATAGCGAGTGCGGAAAGCGCGAAAAAGCTCCAAAAAACAAAAAAACCGTTCACTGCTGAACGGTTTTGGTTATATTTAAAAATTGTGATTACCAGATTTTAATTCTTTCTGCCGGTTTTTTGTACAATTTGTCTCCTTCTTTCACATCAAACGCTTTGTAGAAAGCATCAACATTGGTTAAAGGACCGAAACTTCTGAAATATCCCGGAGAATGCGGGTCTGTTTTTACCTGATTGATCATGTATTTTTCGCTGGATAAAGTTCTCCAGACTGTTGCCCAGCTCAGGAAGAATCTCTGATCCTGAGTGTAACCGCTAATAACTCCCGGATTTCCTTTGTCTTTCAAATACATCTGAAGAGCATCGTAAGCGATGTTTACGCCTCCTAAATCTGCAATATTTTCTCCGTTGGTAAAGGTTCCGTTCACAAACGTTCCTTTTACTGGTTCGTATTTGTCGTACTGTGCTGCAAGAGCTTTTGTTGCTTTTTCGAAGTTGGCTTTATCTTCCGGAGTCCACCAGTCTACCAAGTTTCCGTCTGCATCGAACTGTGCCCCGGAATCATCAAATCCGTGGCTCATTTCGTGACCGATAACCGCACCGATTCCACCGAAATTCACGGCAGCATCTGCTTTAGGATTGAAAAAAGGCGGCTGAAGAATTGCAGCAGGGAATACGATTTCATTGTTTACCGGATTGTAGTAAGCATTTACAGTCTGCGGTGTCATTCCCCATTCTGTTTTATCTACCGGTTTCCCGATTTTAGCTAAATCTTTGTTGTACTGCCATTCTGCAATATTCTGAAGGTTGGCATATAGATTTCCACCTTTTGATTCCGGCGTGATGGTTAATTTAGAATAATCTTTCCATTTATCCGGATACGCAACTTTTACAGTGAACTTATTCAGCTTTTCCATTGCTTTTTGCTTGGTAGTAGAAGACATCCACGTTAATCCGTTGATGTGAACCGCGAAACTTTTCTTTAAGTAATCGATCAGTTCAACCATCTGTGCTTTCGCTTCCGCAGGGAAATATTTTTCAACGTATAGTTTACCGAATGCTTCTCCTAAAGATCCGTTAATTAATTCGTAACCTCTCTTATTTAAAGCTCTCTGCTCCTGCTGTCCTCTTAAATATTTGCCATAGAAAGCGAATCTCATATCACCTAATTTTTCGCTTAGGTAAGCCGCGCTTCCGTGGATCATGTGGAATTTAAGATAATCTTTAATCACAGGAAGATTCTGCGTATTGATGAATTTATCTAAATTCTTGTAGTACCCTAATTCTCCGATAATTACTTTATCTGTATTTACGCCAACTGCTTTAAGATAAGCCGGAAGGTCTACATTTTTCACCAAAGCTGAAAGCTGAGCCATTGTTTGCGGATTGTACTGAAGTGTATTATCACGGCTCTGCTCGTTGGTTAAATATGTTTTTGCAATGCTTTTCTCGTAATCTACGATACCTTTAGCGGCAGCATCAGCGTTTTTATATCCTAGTTCTTTTAACATAGAAGCTACATATTTTGTATATTCTGCCAAAGCTTCTGTGTTTTTTTCGTTTACTTTCTGATAGTAATCTCTTCCAAGACCTAAAGATGCGTCACCAAGATAAACGACGTTCATTTTAGAGTCTTTAAGATCTGCATCTACTCCCCATCCGTAGAAGTTGTTTTCTCCTTCTTTGGTTACAGAGATTAAATATTTCTGAAGATCTCCAACGGATTTAATGGCATCAATTTTATTAAGATTTGCCTGAATCGGTTTGATACCGTCTGCATTTCTTTTTGCCATGTTCATGTACGTTGCGTACAAGTCCTGAATTTTCTTTCCTTCTGTTCCGTCAGCAAATTTATCTTTCAGAAGAGAGTTCAGAATCGTCATGGAGTTGTTGTCTGTATCTTCAGCCAGTTTGTTGAAACTTCCCCAAGTTGGTTTATCGGAAGGAATTTTGGCAGTTTTCATCCATGTTCCACTTACATAGTTATAAAAATCATCTTGAGGACGTACTGATTTATCCATCAAGCTAAGGTCTAAAACTTTGTCTGTCGCCTGAGCGTTCACGGTCTGTGAACAAATTCCTCCTAATAAAAGCAGAGAAAGCGTTAATTTTTTCATTATAATTACAATTTTTACAATAAGTGTAACTTTTTTTTATTTCGTTACTTTTTATGAAAACAAATTTAATTAAATATTAAGATCTGTTTATATTTTAATTTTTAATTTGAAAATCTCTTCTTATCAATCTTTGTCTTTCGAAATTAAGTGAAACGCCTTTGTCTATCTTTAGTTAGGTAATTTAATATTAAACGTTGTTTACCCTTGCGATAATTTAAACGCAATGCCAGACAAGGAATTATTAAAAACTCTGTTTAAAAAATTTAAGATAAACAAAGGCGTTTCACTTAATTTCGAAAGACAACTTTTTTACAATCCTAAATTTAAGACGTTGCAATTTCTTTTACGTTTCCGGTACGTTTTAGAAATCCCCAGGTCTGCATTTCGCCTTTCAGTGCTTTTCGGAGGCTTTTGAACAGTACAATATACATCAGCCAGCGATATCCGAAACGCTGAGGAATCACATACAGCAGGTTTACCAATTTCTCTCTCTGCATGATGAATGCAATAAAAGCCAGCGATGCATCCACCAAAAGGAAAATTAAATAGTAACTGAATATTTTTCCTCCATTTCCTGATAAAATTCCAAAAAACATGATAAGATCGGCAAGCGGTGAGAAGAACGGAATAATGTACTGAAAGAGTAAAATATTCGGCATTGCCCAGAGTCCTAAACCTTTGTATTTCGGGTTAAGGAAAGTCTGTCTCTGTTTCCAGAACATCTGCATGATCCCGTACGTCCATCTGAAACGTTGTTTTAAAAACTGTTTTACGCTTTCCGGAGCTTCTGTTACGGCAACTGCACGGTTTTCGTTAGCAACGGTGTACCCTTCTCTTAATATTTTAACCGTAATATCGCAGTCTTCGGCCAAAGTGTCGGAAGAATATCCGCCAACTTCTTCAATTACAGATTTTCTGAATGCTCCGATGGCACCGGGAATTACCGTAATCGCATTAATATTCGCATACGCTAAACGATCAAAATTCTGACTGGTTGTATATTCAATGGACTGCCATTTTGTAAGCCAGTTTACGGTATTTCCCACTTTTACATTTCCAGCCACGGCAGCAATTTTTTCATGTGGATTTGAGTTTAAAAATCTTGCAATTAAATATTTTACGGCATCTTTTTCGAGTTTTGTATCGGCATCTATGCAGACCACATATTCTGCATCGGTTTGGGAGATCCCGAAGTTCAGAGCGGTTGCTTTGCCGCCATTGGTTTTGCTGAAAATCTTCAGTTTCGGATGCTCAAAAAAGGCTTCTTTTGCTTTTTCGTAGGTCGAATCTTTGCTTCCGTCGTCTACCAGAATAATATTGAAATTGGGATAGGTCTGTTTTAACAGATTGTTTAATGATGACACAATGTTGACTTCTTCATTGTACGCAGGAACAATAATTGAAACCTTCGGGTAAGATTCCAAAACAGGAAATTCTCCCGATTTTTTCTCTTTTCGACGTTCTTTAAACGCCCAGAATAACATAATAAGCAATCTGATGAGTCCTAATGCGATAAAAATGGTAAACAATGCCACTAAAAAATGACTGATTCCGTAAATAATGGTTGCCAAAAGAAGATTAAGCTGCATTACGTAATAGGCTCTTGTTTTTGGAACAGAAGGCATAAGTTCTGCTTTGTTTTTATGCAGAATACTGGCAAGATTAGTGAAATGATAGCCTTGTTTTTGTAAAGTCGGGATTAAAACTTTCAAAGCTTTTACGGTTTCTTCGCGGGTTTCACCTCCTGCATCGTGAAGGAGGACGATGTTTCCGCGTTCGGCTTTTACACCAGCCAAAACACGTTTTACAATTTCATCGGCTTTTATTCCCGGCTGCCAGTCTTCGGGATCGATGTTTTCGCCAATATCAAGGTAATTCTGCTGTCTTGCCAATGCAACAGGTATAATTTCTTCGGAAGTTGTAGGCTCTGAGTCCGCATTGTAAGGTGCTCTGAAAAGAATGGTACTGTGTCCTGTGATACATTCGATGAGCAGTCTGGTGAGTTTCATTTCCAACAGGGCTCTTTGTGGACTTACTTTAGCCACATTTTCATGGGTAAAGGTATGGTTTCCGATTTCATGTCCTTCTCTGTAAATTCTTTTAACCAAAGGAAGGTTTTTTTCTGCATTTAATCCCACCAAAAAGAAGGCGGCCGGAACGTGGTATTTTGACAATACGTCTAAAACCTGCGGAGTGTAGGTTTCATCAGGACCGTCATCAAAAGTTAATACCAGTTCTTTCTGTGGAGCCTCTCCATATTTTTTAACTTCGTAAGAACTTGGGTAGGTTACATAATTTTCATCGGTGATGATTTTTTCTTTCGGATCAATCTCAAGGGCAATTTTTCCGTCATGAGGCGTATTCAGAACGTCCAAAACTTCGCCGTCACCAATGTAATCGACCATGGTCTGACCTTTTACATTTTCAAGACTTTTTAAATTTAATTTTGATAAACCTGCAAACGTAAGATCTCTATCGTAAAAGTTCCAGATGCGGCTGTCTTCACTTCCCAGTCTCCAGAGCGCTGTTCCGGCAAGAGGATATTCGGCAGAGAAACGCATCGTATTAAAAATAGAAGCAGCATCGTTAAAAAATACGGTATGTGTATTGTTTTTTGAATCTGTGTAAGAGTAATTTAAGTTAAAAGTATTGTCGTCGAAATTAATGCTCGCTTTACTTGCACTCGCTTTGGTAATCGCCTGCATATACGTTACGGAAACATTCTGCTCCTTGTCTGTACTCCAGTCGTAGCCATAAGCTCCCAATCCTAAAATAATTTTATTCGGTGAAGTTTTTGCCAGAATTTTTCCGGTTTGTGCTTCGATCCATTTCTGAGAAGAAACAGGTCCCGCGTCACTGTCCAGTGCATATTCATCATACGCCATTAATACAAAATAATCTACGTAAGGATTCAGTCTCTGGATATTGTAATCGTCATTATCCGTCATGATATCCATGGAAACCAATAATTTATTCTGCTTAAATGTTTCGGAAAGCTCTTTCATAAAAGCGATCAGGTTTTCATCAGAATCCAGATTCATATCTTCAAAGTCGATATTGATTCCTTTGAAATTGAGTTTCTGGCATTGAAGCGTTAATTTTTGAATAAGCTGGGTTCTTTTTTTAGGATCTTTCAACACTTTCCCCAGTCCTTCAGAATGAAATTCCTGTTCAAAATTATTACTGAGAATCGGCATTGCCGCAACTCCTGTTCTTTTAATAACTTTATAACCGGCAGGATCTACATTGGTTTTAAGATCACCGGTTTTCGGATCAAGGAAAAACCATTCAGGAAAAACAAGATTGATGTGTCTGATATTTCTTTTTAAAGACATTAAGGACTGCGGGTCCCATGCCACATAAAATGCAGAACGTATTCCGCCCGGAAACTGCACCCAGTTTCTGTTTTGGTTTTTAAGTCTTTCGGCTCTTGCTTTTTCAATTTTAGCAAGGTTGGTGTGCATTGTTTTTTCGGAAATGAAACTTCGGAATCCTTTATATTCTTTAGAAATTTTGTTCTCCTGAAGATAAGGTCTGTTTGCTGTTATAACCGCTTTGTAATCTTCTTTAAAGGGAATTTTGGGACTTCTGTCCAATTTCATCATAAGACCTAATGCCAGAAAAAGCAGGATGGCTACGAAGATAAAAATCCGGCTTCCCCACTGAACGTTTCTCCAGCGTTTTTTACTGTCGGTCTGAAAAATCTGCTTTGAGTTTTCCACGATTTTGATATTTTTCTCACTAACGTCAAAAACCGTGAAAAACCTATACAGAATTAATTAAAAAAAAATTAAAAATTTATAAGATTACTGATTGTTTACCAAGACAGCTACCAAATCCTGAATAACTTTCTGCGAAACAAAATGCATGAAATCCTGTCTTTCCAGATGTGGTATATATAATCTTGAAGTCACTTCCTTATCGTGGATTCTTATGGTGTAAAAAACAGTTCCGACCTCTTTTCCGTCCTCCCCTTTTCCGGGACCTGCAACTCCGGTTGTAGACAAAGAAATATCTGTATGAAATAATTGCTGACAGCCTTCTGCCATTTCTGCCGCAACCTGCTCGCTCACAACCGTAAATTCTTCTACGGTTTCTTTTTTTACTTTTAGAATATCGGTCTTTTTTTCTGTAGCATAAGAAACAATTCCGCCGAGGAAATATTTCGAACTTCCTGAAACAGAAGTAATCATTTTTGCGAGTTCGCCTCCGGTACAGCTTTCGGCAGTAGAAAGTGTCAGCTTTTTCTCTGTTAAAATATCGGCAAGGATTTTTTCTATTCTATCCTGCGAAGTGGCGATCACATGATCTTTCACTAAAGGAAGGAGTTTCTTAATTTCTTCCTCAAGTTGCTGTTTCAGAATGTTTTCATCTTCTCCGCTTGCAGTAAGTCTCAGTTTTACACGGGTTCCTACAGGAAGATAGGATAAAGAAAGATTTTCCGGCAGGGCAAGCTCCCAGTTTTCAATTGTATCTGCAAGAATACTTTCCGGAATTCCGACTACGGAAACAATTCTCGTGGAAAGATAATGCAGACTGAATTTATCTTTTAAATAAGGAACAATCTGATCTTTAATTAAAGGTTTTACTTCATAAGGAACTCCGGGAAGACTGAAAAGGAGTTTTCCGTTCTCTTCCATCATCATACAGGGCGCAGTTCCGAAATGGTTCTGGAATACTTTGGATTTTGTAGGAACAAAAGCCTGCTCGCGGTTTCTTTCAAGAATTTCTGTTCTTCCGCGTCTTTCCATGTACGCCTTAAGATGGGCAAAAGTTTCTTCATCCAGAGCGATTTCATCATTAAAAAATTCGGCAATGGCTTTTTTGGTTTTATCGTCTCTTGTAGGACCTAAACCTCCGGTCGTAATGATGATATCTCCCAGCTCAAACGCAGAAGAGATGGTCTTTTTAATGGTTTCAATCTGGTCTGAAATGGTAAAAATCTGTACCACTTTTATCCCAATATTTTTCAGTTCGGCAGCAATAAAGTTAGAATTGGTGTCTACGGTACTTCCTGAAAGGATTTCGTCACCAATAGTGATCAGAACGGCATTTTTCATATAATAGGTAGAAAAAAATTTCTTTACAAATGACGGAAATTTCCCTGTGACGGACAATATAAATTGATTTTTTCTATTTTTGGATAAAATTGTTTAAAACTATCATTCAATATGTCTAAATATGATGATGCTTCATGGCATTACGGCAGCGATTTTCCTGAAGAACTTCCAATAAAAAACGGAGCAACACACACCGGAATGTTTCTGAACTGGTGTATCAATAATAACTTCATCTCAGAAGAATTTAAAGAAGATCATGAAGAAGATATTCAAAGCATAAAAAGAAGAGAAATTACGGGCGCTGAATTCATCATGGATTTCATGGACGGAAAATTTTCTGAATATGATCTGAACGAAACAGGAAATGCTTTCGCGAAGGATTATTATAAAGACGACACAGATTTTGGAAACCGGTTCAGCTCTTTTGCAGATGATTATGTGAATCTGTTCGATACAAAAGCGGAAGAGAATGATTACGAATACGAAACCTTTTATCACATCGAAGATACGTACGAAAATTATGATCTGATGAAACAGGTTATCGATTATCGTTTTGAAGAGTGGAAAGAATATAAAGGATTGGTTTAAAATAAATATCAGTAAACTTGTCTAACTTTTTTACCGCAAAAGATGCAAAAGATTGTAACACTTTAGTAGTTTAAGTGGAATACTTAAGTGGGAAAAAGAGCACATAAGTTAAAAAAAATCAAAGATTTTTTCTCTTTGCAGACTTTAATTTAAATAAATCCAATAAAGTTTTTTGTATCTTTTACGGTTACATTTAAAATGAGTTTAAACTTAGTTTTAAACTGTACTACTTTCAACTCTGCTCAAGTGTTTTTTCTTGAAAGCGGAAGGCGTTTCTCCGATGTATTTTTTGAATAATTTATTAAAATAAGAAAGACTTTCAAAACCTACCTGAAAACAGACTTCTGTAACACCGTTATTTTGCAGCAATAAAAGTTTTGCCTGATTAATCCTGTAATTGTTTACAAAATCTGTAAACGTCATATTGGTCTGTTTTTTAAAATAGCGGCAGAATGCGGGAGTACTTAAGTTCACATTTTCTGCGATAATATTTACATTTGGGTTCTGATCATAATTTTCATGAATATAATCGTAAATAGTTCCCATCCGGATTTTATCATTTAAAAACCATTTGATGCGGGTATCTTCGCTGTTCAGTTCTTTTACTTCTTCGGAATCTGCAAGAATCTGTAAAATTTCGATGAGCCCGACAAAAGCATGAAAGGAATTTTCTTTTTTTATCTGGTGTAGTTTTTCAACGACTGTTTTTTTGGTTTGCCCTGAAAAAGATAATCCCAGATAAGACCGTTCCAGCAGTTTTTTAATGTTTTCAAATTCAGGAACGGGCATAATGTATTCCTGAAGAAAATTTTCGCGTATCTGCAAAACCATCTGTCTGCATTCGGTCTGGATTTTATAATCAAAATTAAGATGAGGAACATTAGAACCTATTAAAAGCAGATCGCTGTCTTTAAAATCTGAAATATTTTTACCGACATGGCGGATTCCGTTGCAGGCTTCTACATATACAAGCTCGATTTCCGGATGATAATGCCAGTAGAAACAGTTTTTAAGGGATGGTGAAAACAGCTTAAAAGATTTTCCGTCTTCAAATTCAATATTTTCTTTCTGAATTTTCATTATGTTCTCTTTTGATTAATATTCAATTCAAAATTAATTAAAAAAGTTAATACAGAGCAAATATGAGTCATTACTGTTAAAGTATAAATGATTTTTTCTATCGAATTTTGCACTTTCGAAAGAGATCGTGAATTAGTTACCCAAAAAAATTACAGTTAAAGGAATTACAATGAAGATTGATAAAAGAATAATACCGCTCGCCATCGGAGGTCTGGGAATCGGAACCACCGAGTTTACTATAATGGGCTTGCTTCCCGATATTGCAAAAAGTCTGCAGATCAGTATTCCTGAAGCCGGACATCTCATCTCTGCTTATGCTTTTGGAGTAGTTGTGGGAGCACCGATCCTTATTGGATATTCTGTAAAGTTTCCACCTAAAAAAGTGCTGATTGTTTTGATGATGATCTTCACTCTGTTCAATGCATTATCAGCAATTGCTCCCGATTATAATACGATGATGATTATCCGTTTCCTTTCCGGACTTCCGCATGGAGCATTTTTTGGAGTGGGAACAGTGGTTGCCACGAGATTAGCGGCAAAAGGTAAAGAAGCGTTCTATATATCGCTGATGTTTACAGGACTTACGATTGCAAATCTCGCGATGGTTCCGCTGGTAACGTATATCGGTCATGCATTTCACTGGAGATGGTATTTCGCCATTGTTGCTGTGATCGGGTTATTTGCCTTATTATTTTTAAAACTCTGGCTTCCGATACTTGAAACCAATGAAGACACTCACTTCATGGAAGAAATGAAGTTTTTGAAGAAAAAGCAGTCATGGATGGTTTTAATGATTACTGCGATTGGTTTTGGAGGATTATTTACCTGGTTCAGTTATATTACACCTTTAATGACTATTGTTTCGGGGATTAAAGAAAATCAGATGGCATATGTGATGATTCTCGCCGGAGCCGGAATGGTTGTAGGAAATTTAGTCGGCGGATATTTATCTGACAGACTGAGCCCTGAAAAGACCTGTGTTTTATTACTTTTCTTAATGATGAGTTCTTTAGTGGGAGTATTTTTCCTTTCAGAATATCAAAACATATCATTAGTACTAACTTTTGTTTGTGGCGCACTGTCGATGTCGGTTGCTGCACCCATTAATATTATGATGATGAAAGCCGCACCTAAAAGCGAGATGATGGCTGCCGCTTTTATGCAGGCCGGATTTAACTGTGCGAATGCCTTGGGAGCATTTTTGGGAGGTATTCCTTTAGAAAATGGTTATTCTTTCAATTATCCTTCTTTGGTAGGTGTTGGAATGACGTTAATAGGGCTTATTATTGCCTTCAGATATAAACAATTATACAGCCTGGAAAAAGCTGAAGAAAAAGAAATAACAACCGAATGTATTTCCTGCGAACAATAAAAGAATCGGCAGTTTCCGGAGGAAACTGCCGATTTTCATAATTTTTAAACTTTTTAGAATTTAAATGTGCATCCGCAAACGCTCATTTTACCTTCTACAACAGTAGTCCATTGTCCGTTCCATGTTCCTCCGTAAGACGCACAGATAGATGGGCAAACTTCTTTAGCATCTTCGTCGCTCCAGATTGGACCGGCCAAAACATCTAAAGTATACTCTGAGTCTCCTGTAGGCTGAGTATTAAGCTCAACTTCGATAACGCTCATCTGTCCTTCCACAATGGTAGACCATTGTCCTGTAAATTTTCCTAAATGTGCGGCTGCAATTCGTCCGCCTAATTTTTGTGCTTCGTCATTGCTCCAAAGTGGTCCCGCAATGATGTTGATTTTGAATGTTGACATGATTTTTAGTTTTTTGTTTGTTTAACATTACAAATGTAGTCACAATAATGAGAAATATTTCAAATAGAATATACCAAATTGATTATTAAGTATTTATACTTAAAATCTGATTTCTGAAAAATAAAAAAGACTGCCTTAAAAGACAGCCCTCCGTTGTTTTTATAATAAGCAGATTACGCTTCTACTTCATTCCCGTTTTTGCACCAGTACAACGCATTGTAAAGGTTACCTTTCGGGAAGGATTTGAATTCTCCCGGCATCAGTACACTGAAAATTTCTGTGAAATTCTGTACATGCTGATTGTCCGTTAGAATTGCAGCCCTGTTCCATTTGGTAAGATTCTTCAATCCGAGAAGAGCGTCTTCCAGCCATGCACCGGCTGTAAAATTATCCAGATCTGTGTCAAGATACATCAGATAATTCAGCTCTCCAAACTGCTCAATCTTTGCTTTCACTCTTGGAAAAACAAGATTTTCAAAGTCCTCTTTCGTCACTTCTCCTGTTGCGTTAAATGCTGCAACATTTTCCGGAGCCTCTGGAATAATCGTTATCATATTTTTATTTTTAATGTGGTTTGATGGAACGGTGAAAACAAATATTAAACCAATATTAATGTTAAATGAATAAAAGGTGTAATTATTGTTAATTTAGAAAAAAATAATAAGATGGATCTTAAATCTAACGAACCTTTCTGGCTTTTAAAAAACGGATTAGTTGCTTCCTATCCTTCATTGAAATCTGATGAAGAATGTGATGTGCTGATTATCGGCGGTGGAATTACCGGAAGCCTGATTGCCCATCAGATGATTTCCGACGGGTATAAAACGATTCTTATCGATAAGCGTGAGATCTGCAACGGGAGTACTTCTGCAACAACTTCAATGCTGCAGTATGAAATTGATGTTCCTCTTTATGAACTTATTGAAAAAATAGGAAAAAAGGGAGCTGTAGCAAGTTATAAGGCATGTTCGGATTCCATTGATAAGCTTGAAAAATTAACCTATGAAATTAAGTCGGATTCTGGATTTAAAAGAAAAAAATCGCTGTATTTTGCTTCAAAGAAGAAAGATACAGTATGGCTGAAAAAAGAATATGAAGCGAGAAAAAATGCCGGATTCAATGTAAAATGGCTTGAAAGTGATGAGGTTTTAGAACAGTCGGGATTCGAAAATACTTTTGGCGGAATTGTATCTGAACAGGGAGCCAGTATTGATGCTTTTAAATTTGCCCACGAACTGTTTAAACTGAATGTAAGCAAAGGATTAAAAATTTTTGATAAAACAGAAATGATCAGTATTGAATATTTCAGAGGTTTTAATACAGTAACGGCTGATTCGGGTTTTAAAATAAGGGCTAAAAAAGTGATCTACTGCATCGGTTATGAAAGTAAAAATCTTATCAAAGAACATTTTGTGAATTTAAAAAGCACCTATGCCATTGTTTCTGAAATTGATAAGAAAAAATTTAAAAACATCAGCAATACTCTGGTCTGGAATACCGATGAACCTTATATGTATATGCGGACAACGGATGACGGAAGAATGCTGATCGGCGGTGGTGACGAAGATTTTTATGATGCTAAAAAACGTGATTCTCTTTTAAATAAAAAAGAAAAGGAGATTTTAAAAACATTGAAGAAGATAAAGCCCGACTATCATTTCTACACAGATTTTGTCTGGGCAGGAACTTTTGGCGAAACTAAGGACGGGCTGCCTTACATCGGAACACATAAAGATTTTAAAAATTCTTATTTTGTTCTTGGTTTCGGAGGAAACGGAATTACGTTTTCTGTGACGGGAATGGAAATGGCTTCTCTATTCATGAAAGGTAAAAAGCATCTGCTTTCGAAGTATTTTCAATTTGGAAGATGATTTCTGAAGTTTTCATGGTTTCGGGGGGGGGGGGGCCGCCGCCGCCAACAAAAAAAAAAAAACCCCATATTTTTCCCCGGGCGCCCCCCACAAAAAAAAAAGTGGCGGGACATGGGTAACAAACAATAGTATTAAATGAA